>NZ_SPVF01000189.1 GCF_004614185.1 Zemynaea arenosa
CCGCCACCGACACCGGCGGCTCGATCCGCCAGCCGGCTGCGTTCTGCGGCGTCACCGGCATCAAGCCGACCTACGGCCGCTGCTCGCGCTTCGGCATGATCGCGTTCGCGTCCTCGCTGGACCAGGCCGGCCCGATCGCGCAGACCGCCGAGGATTGCGCCCTGCTGCTGAACCACATGATCGGTTTCGACCAGCGCGATGCGACCTCGCTGACGGCCGAACAGGGCAACGTGCGCGAGGATTTCGCGCGCGACCTGGACAAGCCCCTAACCGGCCTGCGCATCGGCGTGCCGCAGGAGTACTTCGGCGAAGGTTTGTCGGCGGACGTGGAGACCGCGGTGCGTACGGCGCTTGACCAATTCGTGCAGCTGGGCGCCACGCTGGTGGACATCACCCTGCCCAAGACCGCGCTGTCGATCCCGACCTACTACATCATCGCGCCCGCCGAGGCCTCGTCCAACCTGTCCCGCTTCGACGGCGTGCGCTATGGCCACCGCGCGGCGGAGTACAAGGACCTGCAGGACATGTACAAGAAGACCCGCGCGGAGGGCTTCGGCAAGGAAGTCCAGCGCCGCATCATGGTCGGCACCTATGTGCTGTGCCACGGCTACTACGACGCCTACTACGTGCAGGCGCAGAAGATCCGCCGCCTGATCGCGGACGACTTCCAGGCCGCGTTCAAGGACCAGTGCGACGTCATCATGGGGCCGGTGGCGCCGACCGTGGCGTGGGACCTGGGCTCCAAGACCAACGACCCGGTGGCCAACTACCTGGCCGACATCTTCACGCTGTCCACCAGCCTGGCGGGCCTGCCCGGCATGTCGATCCCGTGCGGCTTCGGCAGCGGCGCCAATGCGGCGCGCCCGGTCGGCCTGCAAATCATCGGCAACTACTTCAGCGAGGCGAAGCTGCTGAACGTCGCGCACCAGTACCAGCAGGCGACCGATTGGCACACGCACGCACCGGCTGGTGTCTCGGCAAACTAAGGAAGAATAATCATGCAATGGGAAGTCGTCATCGGTCTTGAGAACCACGTCCAGCTCACGACCAACTCCAAAATCTTCAGCGGCAGCTCGATCAAGTTCGGCGCCGAGCCGAATACGCAGGCCAGCCCCGTGGACCTGGCGCTGCCAGGCGTGCTGCCCGTGATGAACCGCGGCGCCGTCGAGCGCGCGATCCGCTTCGGCCTCGCGGTCGGGGCGAAGATCGCGCCGCGCTCAGTCTTCGCGCGCAAGAACTACTTTTATCCCGACCTGCCGAAGGGCTACCAGATCTCGCAGTTCGAGGACCCGGTGGTCCAGGGTGGCACCATCACGTTCGGCTACGAGAAGGATGGCAAGTTCGAAACCAAGACCGTGAACCTGACCCGCGCCCACCTGGAAGAGGACGCGGGCAAGTCGCTGCACGAGGACTACCACGGCATGAGCGGCATCGACCTCAATCGCGCGGGTACGCCGCTGTTGGAGATCGTGTCCGAGCCGGAAATGCGCAGCGCGGCCGAAGCGGTGGCATATGCGAAGGCGCTGCACGGTCTCGTGATGTGGCTGGGCGTCTGCGACGGCAACATGCAGGAAGGCTCGTTCCGCTGCGACGTGAACGTGTCCGTGCGTCCGGTGGGGCAGAAGGAATTCGGTACCCGCTGCGAGATCAAGAACCTCAACTCCTTCCGCTTCATGGAAGAGGCGATCCACTACGAAGTGCGGCGCCAGATCGAGCTGATCGAAGACGGCGGCAAGGTGGTGCAGGCCACGCGGCTGTGGGATCCGGACAAGAAGGAAACCCGCGCCATGCGCTCGAAAGAGGATGCGCAGGACTACCGCTACTTCCCCGATCCGGACCTGCCGCCGCTGATGATCGACCAGGCCTGGATCGACCAGGTGAAGAGCGAGATGCCGGAGCTGCCGGATGCGATGCGCAAGCGCTTCATTTCGGACTACGGGCTGCCGGAGTATGACTCGCTGATCCTGACGTCCTCGCAGGGCATGGCGTCGTACTACGAGGCGGTGGTCTCGAAAGCGGGCAAGGAGAATGCGAAGGTCGCGGCCAACTGGATGATGGGCGACGTGGCGTCGACTCTCAATCGCGAGGGCGTGGACATCGTCGATTCGCCGGTGGAAGCATCGCAACTGGCGCTGCTGCTCAAGCGGATTGCGGATGGCACCATTTCCAACAAGGCTGCGAAGACGGTGTTCGCGGCGATGTGGGAAGCGAAGTCGAACGACGAGAACATCGTCGATACGATCATCGAGCAGAAAGGCCTGAAGCAGGTGTCGGATGCGGGCGCACTGGAGAAGATCGTGGACGACGTGATCGCCGCGAACGCCAAGTCGGTGGAGCAGTACCGCGCCGGCAAGGAAGCCGCCATCAACGCCCTGATCGGCCAGTGCATGAAAGCCTCTCGCGGCACCGCCAACCCGGCCCAGCTCACCGAGCTGCTCAAGAAAAAGCTGGCGTCGTAGGCGATGGGATGGCCCTCACGACAGGGCCCATCCCGTCGCATTCAAGTCCCCACGACCGCCAGCGAGCGTGGAGCGAGTGTTGTCAGCACTTTCTCCAGCTGTGGGATCAAACTCACAAGTGTGGCGAGCTGCAGATCACGGGGTTTCAGAATCACGATGGCGATGGGCAGGGCGGCAACGTTCTGTTGAAACTCCAATCCTTGATCGACGGTGACCAGCACGTCGAACTGTTGAGCCGCGAGTTTCAACAGAAAACCGTTGGAGAGTCCGCCCCATCCCATCTTCGGCACCGTGCGAACGAAGTGTCCGCTGAGGTGCCGTCCGAACTTCGCAGGCATTGATTCATCCAGCAGGATGCGCATCGTGAGCGGAATCCGCGAGCGACTGAAGTACTTGTTCAACCGCCGTACGGCTCACGGTAGGAAAATCCAGCAGAAACTCTTCGACCGTGGCGTCGCCGAGCAGATAGTCGAGAAGGCTTTGCAGAGGCACGCGTGTGCCTTTGAAGCACGGGGTGCCGCTCATGATTTCGGGGTTCGATACAACAACGTCGCGCAACATATGGCCTCCCGAACGTGACTATACGCCGTAGCGGGAGCGGTAGGCGGCGACGGCGTCCTTGTGCTGGGCGAGCTGGGGCTCGGCCGCGATGTAGCTGAAGAGGTCTTCCAGGTTGCCGATCGAGATCACGGGAATGCCGAATTCTTTCTGCACCTGCTGCACCGCCGACCCTTCCGACAGCGCGCCATCCTTGCCCGACCGTTCCATGCGGTCCAGCGCGATCAGCACCGCACATGGCTCGGCGCCCGCCGCGCGGATCATGTCCACCGATTCGCGCACCGAGGTCCCCGCCGAGATCACATCGTCGATGATGACGACTTTGCCATGCAGCTTGGCGCCGACCAGCGTGCCGCCTTCGCCGTGGTCCTTGGCCTCCTTGCGGTTGTAGGCGAACGAGGTGTTGCGGCCCTTGTTGGCCAGCGCCACGGCAGTGGCGGAAGCGAGCGTGATGCCTTTGTACGCAGGCCCGAACAGCATGTCGAATTCGACTCCGGAATCGAGCAGCGTCTGCGCGTAGAAGTCGGCCAGCTTGCCCAGCGTGGCACCGTCATGGAACAGACCCGCGTTGAAAAAATACGGCGACAGACGGCCCGCCTTGGTGGTGAATTCGCCGAACCGCAGCACGCCCGCCGCGACCGAAAACGCGATAAACTCCTGCCTCAAATTGCTCACGCTGACTCCTGTTTTTTAAGTCCCGGTATTTTATGCTAAAGATCATTTCCGCGAACCTGAACGGCATCCGCTCCGCCCACAAGAAGGGCTTCTTCGACTGGATGGCGAAGCAGACCGCCGACGTCATTTGTGTGCAGGAGCTCAAGGCCCAGCACCCGGACATGACGCCCGACTTCCTCAATCCGCACGGCTACCACGGCCACTTCCACTACGCCGAAAAGAAGGGCTACTCGGGCACGGGTGTGTACAGCAAGGTCAAGCCGGATGCGGTGCTCACCGGCTTCGGTGCGCCGGAATTCGACGCGGAAGGCCGCTACACGCGCTGCGATTTCGGCCAGCTGACGGTGATTTCGGTGTACTGCCCGTCCGGCTCTTCGGGGCCCGAGCGCCAGGCGTCGAAGTTCCGCTTCATGGAGGTGTTCCTGCCGCACCTGGTGCAGCTGAAGGCCGAGGGGCGCGAAGTGGTGATCTGCGGCGACTGGAATATCGCGCACAAAGAAATCGACTTGAAGAACTGGAAGGGCAACAAGAAGAACTCCGGCTTCCTGCCCGAGGAGCGCGAGTGGCTGACCCGGATTTTCGATGAGGTGGGCTTTGTCGACGTCCACCGCAGCATCGATCCGCGCGAGGAGCAGTACACGTGGTGGAGCAATCGCGGGCAGGCATGGGCCAAGAACGTGGGGTGGCGCATCGACTACCACGTGGCCACCAAGGGCGTGGCAGCGACGGCCAAGGAGTGCTCGATCTACAAGGACGAGCGGTTCTCCGATCACGCTCCCTTGACCATTCACTATGACTGGGTGTGATCGGCCACGCCCTTCATACCCACAAGCGGTACAGCCAGAACGATTCATCTTCCACGAAGCGCTGGGCAAACTCGCCCGGCGCGAACCCGGTGATCCGGCGTGACGCGCGGACCATGTGGGACTGGTCCGCGAAGCCTTCGTCCAGCGCCAGCGTGGCCCAGTCGAAGTCCTTCCCCTCCTCGTAGCGCGAGCGCGCGGCGAAAAACAATCCTTCCGTTTTCACCAGCGCCTGCCATTGGCGCAGCGAGCGGCCGCTGAAGGCTTTCACGCGGCGTTCGACGTGGCGCGGGCTGTGGGTGCGCGCCCATTCGTGGGCTTGCCAGGCGAGGCGGTCGACCCAGTGGCGGCCGAGCTGGCGCAGGGATGCGTTGCTGGTGGCGCGGCCTTGCGCGGCGGCCCAGCGGGGGGCGAGATGGTTTGCCAGGACGTCCATCGCGCGCGCATCGTCCGGCGCGGCCAGCAGGTCGCGCAAGAAGGACTGCCGTTGAGGGCCGAGCGCGTCGGATGCGGGAACGAAGCGGTCCTGGATCGCGCCGGGGTCGACGCCGAACAAGGCTTGCGCGACGTCGGGCGTGAAGCAGGCCATGTAGCCACGGCCCGTCGTGGGTCCCCAGCCCACGGTCGGCGCGGACTGGCTGCCAGACAGCACGGCCTGCGCGCCGAACGGGTGCCACTGCGGGCCTGCGGGGCCGGGTGCGACCAGGCCCGCTTCGACGCCGTGATACCACGACAGGCTGACCAGCGGCGAGGCCGGGAAGTGCGAGAGCCGTTGCGCGCTGTCGAGGGCGAGTGCGGAGGTGTCGCGGCTCAGCAATACGGTCAGCGCGCCTTGCAGCGCGGGCGGCGGCAGATGCAGCCGCGCGTGCTCGAAGGTGGCGGCGCGCGGCGCGCGCGCCAACGGGTCGGGACAAGCGATACCGGGATGCATGGCGGTCATGATTCGGCAGTGTAACAGTCCGTGCCAGCTTGTCCGCCAGCGTATTGGGCGCCGCGGTGCGCCATGCGGCCAGACCCGCGCGTGTCGTTTCGGTACAAGACGCGCGCGGCGCGCAAGACGAGAATCGCCTCATGAATACGACGACCGAAGCCCGCTGCCCCATGCACGCCGCCGACGCGGTGCCCGTCACCGCAACGCCGGCGGCGCCGGCCAACGCTGCACAGGATCCCGGACCGGCGCCGCCACTGCAACCGATAGGCTGCTGGCCGCCGGGACCGCCCGTGGCACTCACGGGCTGGTCGCTGTTGCGGCAGATGTCGAAGGACCTCCTGCAAGCCCTGCGCGGCTGGCAGAAGGACTACGGGGACCTGGTCCACCTGCGCATCTGGCCCGAGCAGCAAGTCGTTGTCATGGACCCGGCACTGGTGCGCGAGCTGCTGGTCACACACCACGATGCGCTGATCCGCTGGGAACGCGGCATCGACGTCTTCTCCCAAGTGCACGGCCATAGTGTGCTGACCAGCGAAGGCGCCGCGTGGCGTACCAAGCGCCACGCCCTCCAGCCTCCGTTCGGCCCCAAGCCCGTCCAGGCCTTCCTGCCCAGCATCGTCGGCGCCACCGGCCACGCACTGGACACCTGGCGCGCGACTGAAGAATCCTGGCCCATCGAAAGCGCCCTCACCTCGCTGACCATGGAAGTCATCATGCGCCAGATGTTCTCCAGTGCCGCCGGCGACGACGCCCGCGCCGCCGAACAGGCTGTCCACATCGTCAGCCGAGCCGCCGACAAGGAACTGTACTGGCCCGCCAGCTTGCCCACCTGGCTCCCCTCGCAAAAGCCCAAGCGCGACGCCATGCGCACCCTCACAGGCCTGATCGGCCGCCACATCGACCAGCGTCTCGCGCAGCCCGGCGCAGACTGGCCCGATGACCTCCTCTCCCGCCTCCTGCACCTGCACCAGCAGGATCCCGCCAGCTGGCCCCTGCAAGCCGTCCGCGACGAGTGCATGACGGCTTTCCTCGCCGGCCACGAGACCACGGCCGCCACGCTGACCTGGTGGTGCTGGTGTATGGCCGCGCATCCCGGTGAGCAGGCACAGGTCCGCCACGAGATCGACCATGTCCTGCAAGGCCGCGCCCCGCAGTCGGCCGACCTGGCCCGCCTGCCCGCCCTCACCCGCACCCTGCAGGAAACCCTGCGCCTCTACCCGGCCGCCCCGGTCCTGCTGACGCGCCGCTGCATCCAGCCGATCACCCTCGGCGGCTGGCAGCTCCCCGCCCGCACGCTGTGCGCGATCCCCGTCCACCTGCTGCACCATGACCCGCGCTCGTTCCCTGACCCCGAAGCGTTCCGCCCCGCGCGCTTCGGGGAAGGTGCTCCGCCGATTCCGCGGGGTGCCTGGCTGCCGTTCGGCACCGGGCCGCGCGTCTGCCTCGGCCAGCACCTGGCGATGGCCGAAATGACAGCCATCGCCGCCATGTTGTTGCAGCGTTACGTCATCGGCATCCCCCCACACATGGGGCAACCGAAGCCGGTCATGAACGTCTCCTTGCGCCCGGCCGAGCCCCTGCACCTGACGCTCCAGCCACGCCACACGGAGGGTTAGCACTCACTCTCACCAAAACTCACGCGCTGCCGGGCCCGCTGGACGAGGAATCCTCGGATTTCCGGCGGTAAATCCGCCTGTTTCTTTGTTACCATGGGGGTTTCTAAAAAGCACTGAACGCGGGCCTCGCATGAGCACTGTTTCCTTCCTCTCCCAGCTGTACACAAATCTCCTTGGCCGCAACCCCGACGCCTCCGGCCTCGCGTGGTGGGCGGACGTGATCGACAGTGGCCGGGCGAATGCGGCCGAGGTCACGCGCGACTTCATCGACAGTCCGGAATTCGGCGGCGTGGTGCAGCCGCTGGCGCGCCTCTACTACGCCGCCTTCGGCCGCATCCCCGATGCGAGCGGCCTGCAGTACTGGACCCACAACGCACAGGGCGGCCAAAGCTACGCGGACATCGTCAAATATTTCGCGGCCAGCCCGGAGTTCGCGAAACTCTATGGCCAGCTCGATAGCGCGGCCTTCCTGGACGCACTCTCCACCACCGCGCTGGGCCACTCCATGGACACCACCGCCAGAGCCGGATGGCTGGACAAGCTCGCCAGCGGCAGCGCCACGCGCGCGGACGTGCTCTCCAGTGTGGTCAGCTCCAGCGAGATGGCGGCCCACAAGGCGGCCGAAGTGAAAGCCATCGCCGCCTTTTACGGCACCCTCGGGACCATGCCCGGCCAGGCGGACCTCGCCGCTGCCGTCGCAACCAGCGACCCGGCGGCTCTGATCACCAAGCTGTATGCCAGCGCCGCCTACCAGGGCGTGGCCGCCCCCGGCCTGATCGCACACGGCACCATCACCGACGCATTCGGCCACGGCGCCACCGTCTTCATCGACACCAACGCCAACGGCGTGCTCGATGCAGGCGAGGTGTCGGTCAAGGCCGACGGCGCGGGTAACTTCGATTTCGGCACCAGCGCGGCCTTCAAGGGCCAGCTCACCGTGCAGGGCGCCAACGGCGCTTCCTTCACCGCGCCTTCCGGCGCCACCGTCGTCAATGCCCTGACCACGCTCGTGCAGGGCGTCGCGGCCAGCCAGCACCTGGACACCGCGGCAGCGGAACAGCTGGTGCGCTCCGCGCTGGGCCTGGGCAGCGCCGACCTGCTGCACACCGACTTCACCGCCACCGCCGCGGACCTGACGCTCGCACCGTCCACGCGCGACCAGGCCGCCAAAGTGCAAGCCACCGCCGCGCAGTTGGAAATGGTGATCAGCCAGACCAGCGCCGCGCTCCAGGGCCTCGGTCTCGCCGCGGACGCGGTCAGCGCCGGCGCTGCCGCCGTGCAGGCCGTGTCCACCTTCATCGCCAATCCGACCCGCCAGGGCGCGGCCGACCTGGCCGACAGTGGCGCCATCCAAACGATGGTGAAAGCCGCCGGCGCGCTGCTGAAGGCCAGCCCCGCGCAGCTGGCGGTGCTCAACCTGGCCGCGCCCGAGCTGGCGAAGGTGATCGTCAACGTCAACTCCGCGCTCGCGCAAGCCTCCGGCAGCGCCGCGTGGGAGACCATCAACAAGATCGGCACCATCGAAGCGAATGCTGCGACCGTGCTGGCCAAGCTGGCCGGCGGCGACATCTCCGGGGCGCTGGGCCTGGCCACCCTCCCCGCGCTGACCAAGGCGCTGCCCATCGTCATGAGCGGCGGCGGCGAAGGCATCTCCACCTCCGGCCCACCTTCTCTCACCGGGAATAGCGTGTACACGGACGCGATGCGCCTGGCATTCAGCGAAGATGTGTTCGCGGGCAGCGGCAAGATCATCATCACCGATGGCGACTCGCAGACTCACTACAACAGTTCCACCGGCAAGCTGGAAACGCGCGCTGTGGGCGGCACCGACACGCGCGTGCTGGACATCCACGACAGCCACGTCACGATCGAAGACAACATGGTGTGGATCACCTTCGACACCCCACTGTCGACGAGCAAGTCGTATCACCTGATCATCAACCCGGGTGCGCTCGTCGATACGGACTACAACGCCTTCACGGGACGGGCCGATGCGAGTGCGCAGTACCCGACCTACAACCCGACCGTGAGCGCCTCGGCGACGGCGCTGTCGGCGAATTATCTTTCCCCCAACAGCAATATCAAGGCCGGGGACGATGCGATCATCCGCGTCACGTTCGACCAGTCGGTCACAGTGAGCGGGTCACCGACGCTCGCGCTGACCGGCGGCCGCACGGCCACCTATGTGAGCGGCAGCGGCAGCAATACCCTCGTCTTCAAATATACGGTAACCAGCGGTGAGGAAACCTCACTCGGCATGGTGACGGGCGGCGGTGCGGGCCTGGCGGGCCAGGTCAAGAGTGGCGCGGGGCTGCTGCTGGACAGCGCCCACATCGCGTTCACCGATCTCCCGCTGGGCTATGGGACGGTGCACATCGATGGCGTGAAGCCGACCTACACGGTGACGATGGACAAAGCGGCGCTGGACGCCACGCACAACACAGCCACCGTGACCGTTACGTTCAGCGAGGACATCCAGCAATCGACCTTCCTCGCATCCGATGTCACCGTCAGCAACGGAACGCTGGGCAGCTGGACCCGCGGAGCCGACGGCAAGACCTACACCGCGACCTTCACGGCGGCCGGCGAAGTGTCCGACAGCACCAATGTGATCACCTACACGCCGACCGCGCTGAAAGACTGGGCCGGTAACGTTGCCATCTCCACGGCGGCAAGCACGAGCAACTTTACGATTGACACGAAGCCTCCGGTGGCGCTGCTGGCGTCCAATGTTGCGAACAACGCGCCCTTCGCGATCCAGTTCGACGAGGCAGTGTACGCATCGGGCACCGGCGAAGTCGTGCTGACCAAGGACGACGACAGTACCGTGCACATCCCACTCGCGAATGTCACCTTTTCCGCCGACCATAAAACCATGACCCTGGTGGACGCCGGAGTGCTGGTACCCGGTCACCAATACTCCGTGACCCTGCCGCCGGAGCTGAAGGACGGCGGCGGCAATCCGCTCTCGAGCGGCACCTACTGGTTCCAGGTAACGACCGATGGCAAGCCGTCGGCACTCAGCGCCCGCTTCCTCGACTACAGCGGCGGCACCTATCACGTGGGTGACCAGATCCAATTCGAGGTGGAGTTCAACGAGAACGTCTTCGTGAGCGGCACGCCGAAGATTCAGCTGGAGACCGGCACCGTCGACCAGTATGCGGAATACACGACCGGCAGCGGGTCCAATACCCTCCGCTTCAGCTACACCGTGCACGAAGGCGACTCGCAGGCCAACCTCGTGGGCGCGCTGCTGCACGACCTCTCGGCGATGGATGGCCTGATCAAGAACGACGGCGACCACTTCCTCGACACGGCGCACATCGTCTTCGATCACATTGACGGCAGCTATGGAACCAGCACGATCAAGCTGGATGGCATTGCGCCGACAGCGGGCACGAACCTCACCCTCGATCCGGATACCCACGAGAACAACCTGTACAGCAACACGTTGAACCTGAATTTCGACGAGGCGGTGAACTTCACCCATGGCAGCATCGAACTCCACGATGCAGGTACCAACGCTGTCGTCGCCACCTGGACCGGGACGTCCAGCAGCACGCACCCCGACTGGACCATCTCCGGGAACTCGCTGCAATTGAAGCTGCCAGCCAACGGCGCGGGGATCGCAAATCCAGGACACTTCTACATCATCACGGTTGGGCATCCGATCCACGACACCGCGGGCAACGATTTCGCTGGCTACAGCGGCGCGAGCGATCTCAATTTCATCGTGCCAGTGACGGCTTAACGTACACGCAACGTGCGCAGGCTGGTGAAGCTGCGCGGCTCGTTCGTGAGCGGGTCGGTGAAGGACAGCGTGCGGGCCAGCAGCTGCAGGGGGTGGCGGAAGTCGTCTCCCTTGCAGGGCAGTGCCACCGGGTAGAACGCGTCGTTGAGAATCGGCGCGCCCAGAGACGCCATGTGCAGCCGCAGCTGGTGCTTGCGCCCTGTGTGCGGCGCCAGACGATACAGCCACGCCGCAGCGCTGCGGCGCTCCAGCACATCAATCTCCGTTTCCGAGTTCGGCTCGCCCTCCACCTCGCGCGAGATGAAGAAGCGGTCCTCCTCCCCATCCACCATACGGCTGCGGTAGGTGAACGGGAACGTTCGCCCCGGCAGCGGCGCGGCCAGCGCCTCGTACACCTTGCTCATCTGCCGTTTCTGGAACATCGACTGGTAGATGCCGCGCGTGGCCGGGTTCAGCGAGAACACCACCACGCCCGCCGTTTCGCGGTCCAGCCGATGGATCGGCGTGAGATGCGGAAGCTCGTAGTCGCGCTTGAGCCGCACCAGCAAGGTCTCCTTCAGGAAGCGGCCGGTCGGAATCACGGGCAGGAAGTGCGGCTTGTCGACCACCAGCAGGTGCTCGTCCCGATGCAGCACCGTCTCGGTGAAAGGCACTGGCGTTTCGGGCGGCAGCTCGCGGTAGTACCAGAGCCGCATCTGCTTGCGGTAGGGCGTGTCGGGTGTCAGCCGTGTGCCCTTCCCGTCCACCACTTCGCCGCGCGCCATGCGGTCCAGCCAATCGTCATGCGACACCATGGGGAAGCGCTCGACCAGGAACGCCAGCAAAGATGGCCAAGCTTCGTCCGGCAGCCAGAGATAGCTGGGCGCCACGCCGTCGCGCACCGGCAGCGGGACGAAGGCGTTGTCCTGCGCCTGCTTGTTCCAGCCCTTCGCGCCCATGCAGCTGCTTAGCGGTAGGCCGCTGGCAGCTGGTTCGGCGCCACGCCCTTGGCGCGCGCGTACAGCGGCAGCAGCACGTTCATGTGGTTCTGGATCTGGGTGATGCGTTCCTGCCCGCCCGGATGGGTGGACAGCAGCTGCAAGGGCTGCTGCTGGTTCAGGGAATTCATCTTGCGCCACAGCGTGACGCCGGCGCGCGGGTCGAAACCGGCACGGGCGGCCAGGTCCAGGCCAATCAGGTCCGCCTCGCGCTCTTCGTCGCGCGAGAACTTCAGCACCAGCATCTGCCCGGCCGCATTGGTCGCGGCGCCGGTGATGTTAGGGTCGATGCCCAGCCACGCCGACAGCACGGCGCCACCGAGGCGCGAGGCGATGCCGGTGGCCGCGGCCTTGCCCGCGCGTTCGCGCCCGTGCTCGCGCAGCGCGTGCGCGACCTCGTGGCCCATCACGGCGGCGATTTCGTCATCGGTCAGCTTGAGCTTATCGAGGATGCCGTAGTAGAAGGCGATCCGGCCGCCCGGCATGCAGAAGGCGTTCACCTGCTTGGAGTTGAGCAGGTTGACCTGCCACTTCCAGCGCGTGGCGTCCGCATTCCAGCGCGGCGCATAAGGAATCATGCGCTGGGCGATGGCGCGCAGGCGCACCACCTGCGGGTGGTTGGCCGGGTACAGGGCGCCCTGCTGGTTGGCCGATTGCAGCAGCTGCTGGTATTGCATCGCGGACTGCTGTTCGACCTGCTCTTCCGGCTGCAGGTAGCGCCAGCGCGAGAGCGGCTTGACGGAGATCCCGTCCTGCACGATCTGGCCGTTCTGGCTGGTCTGGACGGGTTGCTGGGCCGGTGCGGGTGCCGCGACCAGGCCAGCGCACAGCGACAGCGAGACGGCGGCAGCAAGACGTTTGAGGGAGTACCGAATTTTCATTTCTCGTTCCACGGCGCGATTTTAGGCAGCATCATCATGGCCGGGAAGGCCAGGACGAAGCACACGATAAAGAACATGAACCACCCCGTCTGCGCGACGATGTAGCCCACCGAGGAATTGATGATCGTGCGCGGCACCGCGGCCAGGCTGGAAAACAGCGCGTACTGCGTGGCCGTGTAGCGCGGGTCGGTCTCGCGCGAGATGAAGGCCACCAGCGCCGCCGCGCCCAGTCCCAGGCTGGCGAACGACTCGAAGCCGATCACCGCCGCCAGCAGGGCCGTATTCGGGCCCACGTTGGCCAGCCAGGCAAAGCCCAGGATCGCCAGCGCCTGCAGCACGCCGAACACCCACAGCGCGCGGTTGATGCCCAGCTTGACCATCCAGATCCCGCCCACGATCCCGCCCGCCAGGCTGGCCCACAGGCCGGTCGCATTGGCCGCGTAGCCGATCTGGGTGGTGGTAAAACCCAGGTCCAGGTAGAACTTGGTGGCCAGCGCTGTCGCCATGCTGTCGCCGATCTTGTAGAGCAGGACGAAAGCGACGATCAGCAGGGCCTTGCCCACGCCGCCGCGCGTCACGAATTCCTTAAACGGAAGAATAATCGCTTCTTCCATATTCTTCGGTGGGGCACCGTACACAGCGGGCTCGCGGATGAGCAGCGTGGTGACCAGGCCGACCAGCATGAAGGCGCCGATCACCATGAACACCTGGGACCAGGGCATGCGATCGGCGAGGATCAGCCCCAGCGCACTGGGAATCAGGCCCGCGGCTTTGTAGGCGTTGACGATAACGGCGGCGCCCAGGCCCTGCTCCGCGTCCTGCAGGATCTCGCGGCGGTAGGCGTCGATCACGATGTCCTGGCTGGCCGAGAAGAAGGTCAGGAAGCCGCTGGCGATGATCACCTGCTGCAACTGGCTGCGCGGGTCGAGCATGCCCATGCCGCCGATGATGACGAGCAGCGCCAGCTGGGTCAGTGCCATCCAGCCGCGCCGGCGGCCCAGCGGCAGCGCGTAGCGGTCCATCAGCGGCGCCCACAGGAACTTGAACGTGTACGGAAACTGCACCAGCGCGAACAGGCCCAGCGCCTTGACGTCGATGCCCGACTTGGCCAGCCAGGCCTGCATCAGGTAGATCAGCGTGAACAGCGGCAGGCCGGAACTGAAGCCCAGGAACAGCACCGCGGCCAGGCGCGGGTTCAGGAGCGCTTTGAGCACCTTCACTTAAGCGGCCTTCGCTTTCTTACGCAGCCGGAACACCGCCAGGCTGCCGCGCAGGTTGGGCAGGAAGTCGACGATCTGCCCGTCCGCCAGCGCTACCCGCTCCAGCACCTCCACGCCGCACTCGCGCGCCAGGTCCTCGAAGTCATGGATGGTCGCGCAGCGCACGTTGGGCGTGTCGTACCACTGGTAAGGCAGCGACTTGGACACCGGCATGCGGCCCCGCAGCAGCGCCACGCGGTGCGGCCAGTAGGCAAAGTTAGGGAACGACACGATGGCCTCGGTGCCCACGCGGACGATCTCGCGCAGCACCATCTCCACGTGCTGCGTCATCTGCAGCGAGGAGAGGCACAGCACCGTATCGAAGGCATTGTCGCCAAACAGCGCCAGCCCGGTTTCCATGTCGTGCTGGATGACGTTCACGCCGCGCTGGGTCGATTGCAGCACCTGCTCGTCGGCCAGCTCCACGCCATAACCGGTGCAGCCCTTGTCCTGCTGCAGGTAGCTCAGCATCGTCCCGTCACCGCAGCCGACGTCCAGCACGTGCGCGTTCTTTGGCACCCAATGGGCGATGAAGGCCAGGTCCGAGCGCAGGGAGGCGAGGTGTTTTTCGTAGATCATTGCAGCTCCCCCGCGATGCGCGCGTAATAGGCGCGGACCATGTTCATGTAGCGCGAATCCTCCAGCAGGAAGGCGTCGTGGCCGTGGGGCGCGTCGATTTCCGCGTAGGTCACGCTGCGCCTGTTGTTGACCAGCGCCTGCACGATCTCGCGGCTGCGCTCCGGGGAGAAGCGCCAGTCGGTGGTGAAGGAAACCAGCATGAACTTGGCCTTGGTGCCCGCCAGCGCGCGGGTCAGGTCGCCGTCGTAGGGCCGGGCCGGGTCGAAGTAGTCGAGCGCCTTCGTGATCAGCAGGTAGGTGTTGGCGTCAAAGTATTCGGAGAATTTGTCGCCCTGGTAGCGCAGGTAGGACTCGATCTCGAAGTCGATGCCGAAGCCGAACGCGTACTCGTTGGTTTCGGCGGCGTTGCGCAGCTTGCGGCCGAACTTCTCCGCCATGTCGTCGTTGGACAGGTAGGTGATGTGGCCGATCATGCGCGCCACGCGCAGGCCGCGCTTGGGCACCACGCCGTGGGCGTAGAAGTCGCCGTTGTAGAAGTCCGGGTCGGTCAGGATGGCCTGCCGGGCCACGTCGTTGAAGGCGATGTTCTGCGCCGACAGCTTGGGCGTGGAGGCGATCACCATGCAGTGGCGCAGGCGGTCCGGGTACATGATGGACCACGCGAGCGCCTGCATGCCGCCCAGCGAGCCGCCCATCACGCAGGCGAACTGTTCGATGCCGAGTTTGTCCGCCAGACGGGCCTGCGCGGCCACCCAGTCTTCCACCGTCACCACCGGGAAGGCGGCGCCATACGGCTTTCCGGTCGAAGGGTTCACATGCATCGGGCCCGTGGAGCCGAAGCAGGAGCCCAGGTTGTTCACGCCGATGACGAAGAACTTGTCCGTATCCAGCGGCTTGCCCGGGCCGACCATGTTGTCCCACCAGCCAACATTCTTCGGGTTGTCCGCGTAATGGCCGGCCACGTGGTGCGAGGCGTTCAGGGCGTGGCACACGAGCACCGCATTGGAGCGGTCCGCGTTCAGCGTGCCGTACGTCTCGTACATCAGCGTGTAGTCCGCGATCTGCGCGCCGCTTTGCAGCGCCAGCGGCTCGGCAAAGTGCATCGACTGGGGCGTGACGATTCCTATGGATGGCATGAAGGGGTCTTTGTGTGAGCTGGTTTTACATCGCCTGCAGCGCTTCCAGCGCCTCGGCGATGGCGTCCGGTTCCATCGAACGCATGATCTTGCGGGTCTGGGCGGTGACGGCTTCCAGGTCGCTGTTGAGAATCTCCTGCTTCACCTGCAGCAGCTGCGAGGGGTGCATCGAGAACTCGCGCAGGCCCATGCCGAGCAAGAGGCGGGTGAGCTTGGCGTCGCCCGCCATCTCGCCGCACACGGCCACGTCGATGCCGGCCTTCTTGCCTGCGCTGATGGTCATGGCGATCAGCTGCAACACGGCCGGGTGCAGCGGCGTGTAGAGGTGCGCGACTTCGTAGTCCACGCGGTCGATCGCCAGCGTGTACTGGATCAGGTCATTGGTGCCGATGGAGAGGAAGTCCATGCGCTTGACGAACATCGGCAGCGCCAGTGCGGCGGCCGGGATCTCGATCATGGCGCCGATCTCGATCGCCGGGTCGAACTTGACGCGCATGTCGCGCAGCTGCGCCTTGGCCTGCTCGATCATCGCCAGCGACTGGTCGATTTCGAAGGCGTGCGCCAGCATCGGGATCAGGATGCGCACCTTGCCAAAGGCGGAGGCGCGCAGGATGGCGCGCAGCTGCGTCAGGAATATCTGCGGCTCGGAGAGGCAGTAGCGGATCGCGCGCAGGCCGAGCGCCGGATTGAGTGCGTTGTGTTCCACGTGGTCCAGCGGCTTGTCGGCGCCGATGTCCAGCGTGCGGATCACCACCGGGCGGCCCTTCATCGCCACCACAGCCTTCTTGTATTGCTCGAACTGCTCGTCCTCGGACGGCATGTGGTGGCCGCGGCCCATGAACAGGAACTCGGAGCGGAACAGGCCGACACCCTGCGCGCCCTGCTCCATCGCGCCCGCGCAGTCCTCGGGCAGTTCGATGTTGGCCAACAGCGTGATCGCCGTGCCATCCTTGGTGATGGCCGGAGTCTTCTTCAGCTTCTGAAGCTTCTTGCGGGCCTTGACCTGCAAGGCCTGGCGCGCGCGGTACTGCTCCAGCACCAGCTGCGACGGATTGCAGATGACGACCCCGGCGTCGCCGTCGATGATGACCCAATCGTCCTGCTCGATCAGGCGCGAGGCTTGCGACATGCCGACGGCCGCCGGGATGTCGAGCGAGCGCGCCACGATGGCGGTGTGCGAGTTCTGGCCGCCCACGTCCGTCACGAAGCCGGAGAAGGAGCCGTCGCGGAAGGCCAGCATGTCGGCCGGAGAGATGTCGTGCGCGACGACGATCATCTGCGGCTTGAATTCCTCGCCCAGCGATTCCTGGATCGGATGCTTGAGCTGCGCGGTGCCCAGCAGGACTTTCAGCACCCGCTCGGCGACCTGCTGGATGTCGGCCTTGCGCTCGCGGAGATACGAATCCTCGATCTCGTCAAACTGCGCGGACAGCTCGTCGATCTGCGTCACCAGCGCCCACTCGGCGTTGTAGTGGCGCGAGCGGATGATGTCCAGCGGGGCTTCTGAAATCATCGGGTCCGACAGGATCAGCACGTGGACGTCGATGAAGGCGCCCAGCTCCGTCGGCGCATCCTTGGGCAGCTCGGTCCACAGGTGCTGCAGCTCCTTGTGGACTTCGGCGATGGCGTCCTGCAGGCGCTTGACTTCCGCCTCGATGCGCTCCTCCGGCACCAGGTAGTGCTGCACGTCCAGCACCGCGGGCGTGAGCAGGTGCGCGCGGCCAATCGAGATGCCGCGGGAGACCGGGATGCCGTGCAGGGTGAACGATGCCATCGGATGGAAGTCCAGGGGCATCGATTATTCGCCTTCGCCGAACCTGTCGTTGATGAGGGCCGCCAGGGCCGTCACCGCCTCCTGTTCGTCGGCGCCATCGGCTTCCAGCGTGACCTTGGCGCCTTTGCCGGCGGCCAGCATCATCACGCCCATGATGGATTTGGCATTGATGCGGCGGGCGTTCCGGGTGAGCCAGACATCGCTCTGGAACTTGGCCGCCAGCTGGGTGAACTTGGCCGAGGCCCGCGCGTGCAGGCCCAGTTTGTTGATGATTTCAAGTTCCTGCTGAATCATGTTCTCGTTGGTCTCGCTTCAAAGGAAAGTCGTACGTGCGGCTCACATGGAGCCGACGCGCACGCGGTTATCGACGCGTACCGCGCCGTTCTGGGCGCCGGCCAGCGCCATTTCCACCACCACGTCCAGCGTGTCGCGGCGGTAGGTGATGGCACGCAGCAGCATCGGCAGGCTGATGCCCGCGATGACTTCCACGTGCCCGGGATCGGTCAGCCCGTTGCAGCAGTTGGACGGCGTGCCGCCCTTGATGTCGGTGATGACCAGGACGCCGTCGCCGTCATCCACGCGCTTGATGGCGGCGCGCGCCAGCTCGTGCACCTGGCCCAGGTCCTGGTCCGGCTGCACGTCGATGGCCTCGAAATGGTCCGTCGGGCCGCGGAACACGTGCGACACCGCGGCCACGAAGGCCTGCCCCAGCGGGGCGTGGGTCAACAGCAGAATACCAACCATATCGTGGTCCTCGTTAGGCCCGTTCGAGCGCCGCTTCGACCGCGTCGATGAACATGGCGGCGACGTCGAATCCTGCCTGGTCCGTGATCTCCTGGAAGCAGGTCGGGCTGGTGACGTTCACCTCGGTCAGGTAATCGCCAATCACGTCTAATCCTACCAGCAACAGGCCACGGGCGGCCAGAATGGGGCCGAGGGTTTCGGCGATCTCGCGGTCGCGCGCGGTCAGGGGCTGGGCCACGCCCACGCCGCCGGCGGCCAGGTTGCCGCGCACTTCGCCGGCCTGGGGGATGCGGGCCAGCGCGAACGGCACCGGCTTGCCGCCGATGACCAGCACCCGCTTGTCACCCTTGACGATCTCGGGGATGTAGCGCTGGGCCATGATGGTGCGGGTGCCTTCTTCGGTCAGCGTCTCGATGACGGAACCGAGGTTCATGCCATCGTCCTTGACGCGGAAGATGCCGGCGCCGCCCATGCCGTCCAGCGGCTTGAAGATCACGTCGCGGTGCTCGGCGTGGAAGTCGCGCAGGCGGGTGACGTTGGAGGTCACCACGGTCGGCGTGGTGAACTGCGGGAACTGGGCGATCGACAGCTTTTCGTTGTGGCTGCGGATGGCGGCGGGTTTGTTGAAGACCTGCGCGCCCTGGGACTCGGCCAGCTCCAGCAGATAGGTGCCGTACACGTATTCCATGTCGAACGGCGGGTCCTTGCGCTGGATGACGGCGTCGAACTCGCCGAGCGCAGTCTCCACCTTGTCCGTGCTGCGGTACCAGTCATCGGCGTCGCCGGTCAGGTGGATCTGGGCGGCGTTGGCCACCACGGCGCCGTTCGAGAGGGACATGTCGCCCTGCTCGAAGTGATAGATGGCGTGCCCGCGCTTGGCGGCCTCGCGCATCATGGCGAACGTGGAATCCTTGTAGATCTTGAAACCGGCCAGCGGGTCGGCGAGAAAGGCTATCTTCATGGGGGAATGGGGCAAAGTGGACACTTTGCCCTCGATTGTAACGGCAATCGCGTGACGCCGCCGGGAGGCTGCCCCGCCGCTCAATAGACCTCGGGATTCGGGTCGGTGCGCTCCAGCTCCCAGGACGCAGCCAGCAGGCCGAGACGCGCCAC
Organism: Zemynaea arenosa; assembly: GCF_004614185.1. Classification (GTDB taxonomy): domain Bacteria; phylum Pseudomonadota; class Gammaproteobacteria; order Burkholderiales; family Burkholderiaceae_D; genus Telluria; species Telluria arenosa. Next base: position 19,257 of record NZ_SPVF01000189.1, read on the forward strand.
CACGCCGTACACGTAGAAGCGGTTGGGCGCGGCGGTGCCCGGCTTGGCCTTGAGGTCCGGCACGGCGTGCTGCTGGGCGAAGGCGAGCGGCACGAACTGGGCGCCCGGCGCCTTCAGGTTCTGGTCGATGCCGCGCTCGGCGTGCACGCGGTAAAAGCCGCCGATCACGTAGCGGTCCACCATGTAGACCACCGGCTCGGCCACGGCGCCGTCGATGTTTTCGTGGGTGGGCACGCCCTCCTGCACCACCAGGCCGCTCACCTGCACGCCGTCCTTGATCACGGAGAGGCGGCCCAGCTGCTGGGCGCTCAGGTCCTTGATCTCGCTGGCGTCCTTGATGGTGAGGACGCCCATGCCGTAGGTGCCGGCGTCCGGCTTCACGATGACCCAGGGCTTCTGGTCCCGCATGCCGTATTCCTTGTACTTCTTCTTGATCTTGGACATCAGCGCCGCGACCTGGTCAGCCAGCGCCTCGCGGCCTTGCGCTTCGCTCAGGTTGGCGTCGTCCAGCTGGGCGTGCAGGGGGTTGACCAGCCACGGGTCCACGTCGATCAGCTTGCCGAACTTCTTGGCCACCTCATCATATGCAACCAAATGGTTGCGCTTTCTACGGATCGCCCAGCCCGCGTGCAGCGGCGGCAGCAGGGACTGCTCGTGGATGTTCTGCAGGATGTCGGGAATCCCGGCCGACAGGTCGTTGTTGAGCAGGATGGTGCAGGGGTCGAAATCCTTCAGGCCGACGCGGCGGCCATTGGGCGAGCGCACCATCGGCTCGACCACCAGCATGTTCCCGTCCGGCAGGGCCAGCGGGGTGGGCTCAGTGACGTCCGGGTCCAGCGAGCCGAGGCGAACGTGCAGGCCGGTCTGGCGGAAGATCTGCATCAGGCGCGCCACGTTCTGCAGGTAGGACGGGTTGCGGGTGTGGACCTCGGGCACCAGCAGCAGGTTGCGCGCGTCCGGGCAGTACTTGTCGATCGCGGCCATGGCGGCCTGCACCGACAGCGGCAGCATCTCGGTGGCCAGATTGTTGAAGCCGCCCGGGAACAGGTTGGTATCCACCGGCGCCAGCTTGTAGCCCGCGTTGCGCAGGTCCACCGAGCAGTAGAACGGCGGCGTGTGCTCCTGCCACTCCAGGCGGAACCAGCGTTCGATGGCCGGGGTGGAATCCAGGATCTTCTTTTCCAGGTCCAGCAGCGGGCCGTTCTGGGCGGTGACGAGGTGGGGAACCATCGGGCAGTCCTTGCTGCGCTTACGAGCGCTTGTCAGTTATGGATCACACATATCGGGGTGGTTTTGTTGAATTAAAGACCTCATGTCAACAAAAAGGCGCCCCGGAGGGCGCCTGCAAATGGCCCGCGCTGGCGGGCCGAGGAGACTCTGTGAGTTCTGCGAAGCGAATCAGGAATGGTAGGCGGATTCGCCGTGGCTCGTGATGTCGAGGCCTTCCCGTTCTTCTTCTTCCGGCACGCGCAGGCCGACCACCAGGTCCACCAGCTTGTAGGCAATGAACGACACGACGCCGGACCAGACGATGGTGGTGCCGACGGCCTGCGCCTGCACCCACACCTGGTGGCCGATCGAGTACGGATCGGCCGACATCTTGTTGGTCACGTAGTCGAAGATGCCCTGCCCGCCCAGCTGCGGCGCGGCAAACACGCCGGTCAGCAGTGCGCCCAGGATGCCGCCCACGCCGTGCACGCCGAACACGTCCAGCGAGTCGTCGGCGCCGATCAAGCGCTTCAGGCCGTTCACGCCCCACAGGCAGATGATACCAGCCAGCAACCCGATGACCAAACCGCCCATCGGGCCGACATAGCCCGCGGCCGGGGTGATCGCCACCAGGCCGGCCACCGCGCCGGACGCGCCGCCCAGCATCGAGGGCTTGCCCTTGACGATCCATTCGCCCGCGACCCACGAGACGGCGGCCGCGGCCGTCGCCAGCAGGGTGTTCACGAAGGCCAGCGCGGCGATGTCGCCCGCTTCCAGCGCGGACCCGGCGTTGAAGCCGAACCAGCCCACCCACAGCAGGGAGGCACCGATCATGGTCATGGTCAGCGAGTGCGGGGCCATCGATTCGCGACCGTAGCCGACGCGCTTGCCGATCACGATGGCGCCCACCAGGCCGGCGACGGCGGCGTTGATGTGCACCACGGTGCCGCCCGCGAAGTCGAGCGCGCCTTTCTGGAACAGCCAGCCGGCCTTGGCGCCTTCGGTGGCGGCGGTAGCGGCGTCCTTGACCGCGTCCGGGCCGGTCCAGAACCAGACCATGTGGGCGATCGGCAGGTAGGCGAAGGTGAACCACAGGACCATGAACAGCATCACGGCGGCAAAGCGCGCGCGCTCGGCGAAGGCGCCGACGATCAGCGCGCAGGTGATGGCGGCAAAAGTGCCCTGGAAGGACACGTAGGCAAACTCGGGGATCACCACACCCTTGCTCCAGGTGGCGGCGTAGCTGAAGGCGCCCTTGGCCGGGTCCCAGATGCCGGCCAGGAAGGCGCGGTCGAACTTGCCGATGAAGGCGGAGTTCTCGGTGAAGGCCAGCGAGTAGCCGTACACGCACCACAGCACGATGATGACCGAGAAGATCATGAACACCTGCAGCAGCACGGACAGCATGTTCTTCGCGCGTACCAGGCCGCCGTAGAACAGGGCCAGGCCGGGGATGGTCATCATGATCACCAGCAGGGTGGAGACGAACATCCAGGCGGTGTCGCCTTTTTGCGGGACGGGTGCCG
>NZ_SPVF01000208.1 GCF_004614185.1 Zemynaea arenosa
GGCGCCAGGCGCCCAGCACCGCGCCGCCCGCCAGCAGCAGCGCCCACCCCGCCGGCTCCGGCACGGCGTGGACCACGGCCTCCATCGACAGGTGGTAGCTGGCAGTCCCGCTGTCGTCGGCGGTTCCGCTCACGTGGATGGCAAAGTCGCCGTCCACCATCATCACGCCCATGCCGGTGGCAGATGGCTCGGTGAGCTGGTAGCCGTCTCCCGTATGCAGCGCGAGCTGCAGGCCGCCGAGGCCCGCGCTGCCATCGAGCAGCGCGGCCAGCATCGCGCTCCCAGGCGACGGCTGGTCGGTCCAATGGAAGCGGTAGATGTCCTCGAACGCCCCGCCGGCGTGCGGCACGGTCCACTGCATGGCGGCCGGCGCCTGGCCAAGCGAGTTGAGGTCGATTGTGGTGGTGGCCGCGTGCGCGGCCGGCAGGCTCGCGGCCAGCAGGGCCGCCGCCAGCAGGGGCTTGATGGGCATGATCGTTCCAATCCAAGAAGACATCAGCGGCACGCGCGCCGCGCACGCCTCACGACGGGCGCCACGATGCCCACGCCGGCCAGCAGCATCGCCCACTGGCCGGGCTCGGGCACCGGAAAGGGCGCGAAGCTCACGGCGGCCTGGCCCTGCATGCTGAAGTAGATATCGACCGCCTGGTCCGAGGTGTTCTCCGCCGTGAGCGTGAACGGCTGGTCCGCAGTGCCGCTGGCCGGATCGTCGAAGGCCATGGTCCAGCTGTACACATGGTCGGGCGAAGCGAGCTCCAGCCACAGGCGGTTCTCGGTGGCGCCGCCGGCGGCATCCCACGCAGCCACCGCGTTTCCGCTGATCGTGACCGCCGCATGCGGGGCGACCGTGACCAGGGCGGTGGAGGCGATGTTGGAGTAGGCGCGCTGCCATGGTCCGGTCGGATCGCCCAGGCTCACGCTCATGGCGGCGTCACCAAAGATCGCATCCAGCGTGGTGCTGCTGCTGGCACCCGCATCGGCCAGCTCCGTGTGGAGGACGAAGATGTCCGGCGGGGCGCGGCGCTGCTCGCTGAGCACGTCCGGGGTGCCCGCTGCGGCGGACAGCGTGCTGCTGGCGAAACCCTGCATGTCGTGCGCCGTCAGCGGCCGGGGCGCCCCGTCGGCCAGCGCATGCACGTCGATGTGAAAATCCTGTACCTGCAAACGGGATGTCTGCGCCTGTGCGCCCGCGCTGCCTGCCGCCAGCGCCACGCCTGCCAGCAAGGCCGCCCATCCTTGGCGGTGTCCGAACCATGCCATGATCCTCTCCCCGATGATGTTGAACGAACCCGGCCATTGTGAGCAGAAGGCGGCCCGGCAGGCGCGCGCTTGTCATGACACCTTGCGCTGGGCGTCAACACCAAACCGGTGCCACAGTTCGGTACAATCGTTTGCGCCAACGATTCTGAGCCCCCCGATGACCCGACCGATCCGCTCCGCGCTCGCCACCATGCTGCTTGCCACCGCCCTCACGTCCGCCGAGGCGGCCGCGCCCCTGCCGTCCGCCGCACCGGCGGCCGAAGGCTTCGCGCCGGACCGGCTCCAGCGCCTGCACACCTACCTGGACGGCGTGACCCAGCGCGGCGACTACCTCGGCGCCGTCGCGCTGGTGGCCCGCCACGGCCGCATCGTCGACTGGCAGGCCTACGGCTGGCGCGACCTGGCGCATACACAGAAGATGCCCAAGGACGCCATCTTCCGCATCTACTCGATGACCAAGACCGTGACAGCGGTCGCGGTCCTGACCCTGATGGAAGAGGGCAAGCTGACCATCGACGACCCGGTCGAGAAGTACCTGCCTGAATTCGCCCACATGGGGGTCTGGACCGGCGGGACTGCCGCGCAGCCGCAGACCCGGCCCGCCGAAAGCGCGATCACCATCCGCCAACTGCTCTCGCACACCGCCGGTTTCGCCACTTACTTCAAGTCCGACGCCGAGATCACCAGGCTGTTCGACAGCGCCCAGCTAGGCCAGTCGCCCGACCTGAAGGAGTATGCGGCGCGGGTGGCCCGCCTGCCGCTCGGCCATGACCCCGGCGCCCAGTTCCACTACGATGGCGTGCCGGTGCAGGTGGCCAGCCGCATCGTGGAGGTGGTGTCCGGCATGCCGTACGACCGCTATCTGCAGACCCATGTCTTCGGTCCCTTGAACATGCAGGACACCGGCTTCGAGGTCCCGGAGTCCAAGCGCGCTCGCATCGCCGACATGACCACCACCGACGCGGACGGGAAACTCACCGCCCCTGCGGCGGGCGTGGTCCCCGCGCCCGGCCAGCGCATGAACCCCTACTTCAGCGGCGCGGGCGGCCTGTACTCCACCGCCGCCGACTACGCGCGCTTCGCCCAGATGCTGCTCAACGGCGGCAGCCTGGATGGCGCCACGGTCCTGGGCCGCAAGTCGGTGGAGCTGATGATGCTGAACCACCTGTCGCACCTGAACCCGCCGGTGCATGAGTTCACGCCATCCGAAGGCTTTGGCCTGGGCGGCTCGGTCCTGCTCGATGTGGCGCGCAAGGGACGCCTCGGCTCCGTCGGCGCCTTCGGCTGGTCCGGCGCGGGCGGCACCTACTACACCATCGACCCCAGGGAACAGCTGGTCGCCATCCTCATGACCCAGCACCTGCCGCAAGGCCTTCCGCACGATCCGCCCAAGCTCCCCAACAAGTTTTATAACCTGGTCTACCAAGGATTGACCAAATAATCAATCCTGCAATTTTTGTAAAGCCTGCTGCATAATTCGCTTAACAACTACAGGGGATGCAATGGCAACAATGAAGCAGGTCGCGGAGAAGGCGGGCGTGTCCACGTCCACCGTATCCCATGTCATCAACAACACCCGGGTGGTCAGCGATGATGTGCGCGAACGCGTGCTCGCCGTGATCGCCGAGATGCGCTACATCCCCAGCGCCGTCGCGCGCAGCCTCAAGAACGACAAGACCCACACCATCGGGATGATGATCCCGAATAACTCGAACCCCTACTTCGCGGAGTTGATCCAGGGGATCGAGGACGCCGCCTTCAAGCTGGGCTACAACATCATCCTCTGCAACGCCTACGACGACGCCAAGAAGCAGGCCGCCTACCTGCGGGTGCTGATGGAAAAGCGCATCGATGGCCTGATCCTGGTGGCCAGCGGCGACGACGAGGAGCTGTCCGGCATCCTGCGCGACATGCCGATGCCGAAAGTGGTGGTGGACCGCGAAGTGAAGGGCGTGGATGCGGACTTCATCGAAGCCGACCACGAGACCGGCGGCTACCTGGCGACCAAATACCTGATCGGGCTGGGGCACCGTTCCATCGCCTGCGTGTCCGGCCCCATGCACCTGCCGCCCTCGCGCGACCGGGTGGTCGGCTACCGCCGCGCGCTGCAGGAGGCGGGGATCGGCTTCAATAGCCATTTCCTGGTGCATTCGGACTTCACCAGCGAGGGCGGGTTCTCGGCCTTCAAGCACCTGCTGTCGCTGTCGGACCGGCCCAGCGCCATCTTCGCCGGCAACGACCTGATGGCCTTCGGGGGCATGTGCGCGGCCAACGAGGCAGGGGTGCGGGTGCCGGACCAGCTGTCGGTGGTCGGTTACGACGACATCGCGCTGGCCTCGTTCAGCACCCCACGTCTCACCACGCTGGCCCAGCCCAAGTACGACATGGGCCAGGCCATCGCCAAGACCCTTGTCGAGCGCATCAACGGCGGTCACCAGCCGCCGCGCCGCAAGATGTTCCGGCCGGAGCTGGTGGAGCGGCAGTCGAGCATGCCGCTGCGCTGAGCCAGTCTTTACCGATTTGCTGCATGGCGAAAACGCCACACTCGGGTGCGCTCGCGTGCCCCGTGCACCGCTCTGGCACGGCGCGTGCACCGGTTTCGGGCAAATCCGCGCCCGGCCTGTTGACTTTCCTCCCCAACGGGTGTCCAATGCCCGAAAACGATTGCGCAAACGTTTGCGTGACGCATTGGAGTGAATTTTCAGAATGAGTGCCCCCATCACCGTCGTCGGCAGTATCAACATCGACCTCGTGTTCTGCACGCCGCGCATGCCCGCCGTCGGGGAAACCATCACCGGCAACGGCTTCCATCAGGTGCAGGGCGGGAAGGGCGCCAACCAGGCGGTCGCCGCCGCGCGCCTGGGCGGTGAAGTGCGCTTCGTCGGCGCCGTCGGGCGCGACGATTTCGGCACCTCGGCGCTCGTTTCGATGCGCGCCGAAGGGATCGACACCGGCGCCGTCGCCACCGTGGACCGCCCGTCCGGCGTGGCCGGTATTTTCGTCGCCGAGGGTGGCGCCAACAGCATCGTGATCGCGCCGGGCGCCAACGACGCCGTCAGTCCTGAGCATGTGGAGTGTGCCGCGCCGGTGATCACCAGCGCCTCCTACCTGGTCTGCCAGCTCGAAACGCCGCTGGCCAGCGTGACCCGCGCCGTGGCCCTGGCCCATGCCGCCGGGGTGCGCGTGGTGCTCAACGCCGCCCCAGCCCAGCCTTTGGACGACGCGCTGCTGGCGCAGATCGACTACCTGATCGTCAACGAGACCGAAGCGGCGCAGATGTCCGGCATCGCCGTGACGGACGCGCCGTCCGCGCTGGCCGCGGCCCAGGCCCTGCGCGCGCGCGGTGCCGGCACCGTGCTGGTGACCATGGGCGCCGCGGGCGTGCAGGTGTGCGGCGCCAGCGTGCAGCAGTTCCTGCCCGCGTTCCAGGTGAAGGTGGTCGACACCACGGCCGCCGGGGATACCTTCGTCGGCGCCTTCACGGTGGCCCTGGCCACCGGCTACGCGCTGGCCGAAGCGGCCGATTTCGCGCAGGCGGCAGCGGCCATCGCCGTGACCCGGATGGGCGCCCAGACCTCCATCCCGGCGCGCGACGAAGTCCTGGATGTGCTGAACCAGCGGGGGAAAGCCGCATGACACCACCCCGCAACTGACCGTATCTCGATTTTCCCTTTGTCCCTGAGAGCTGTACCCGAATAGCTGTACCCCACCGATCCACTACCTGAGATAACAACGATGAAGACAGAGACACTCCAACTCACTCCGATCGCAGCTGCCGTGGGGGCACTGCTCGTTGCCGCCAGCGCCACCGCGTTTGCCCAGACCACCGATGCCGCAGCGGCGACCGCCACCACGCCGGACCAGAACTCCCAGTCCGTGATCGTGACCGGCACCCGCACCCCGAAGGCGATCGACAAGATCCCTGGCGCGGTCAGCGTGATCACCTCCGCCGAAATCGGCAAGTCGCTCGCAATCTCGGAAGACGCCACCGCCGTGCTGGCGCGCATCCTGCCGGGCTACTCCGAGTCGACCCAGGCGCTGTCCAACACCGGCGAGACGCTGCGCGGCCGCATTCCGCTGCGCCTCTTCGACGGCATTCCGCAAACCTCGCCGCTGCGCGAGACCAACCGCTCCGGCGCCTTCACCGACCTCGGTGTGGTCGGCCGCATCGAAGTGATCGAAGGCCCGTCGGCGTCCGAAGGTATCGGCGCCTCGGGCGGCATCATCAACTACATCTCCAAGTCGCCCACCAAGATGGGCAACGAGATCAGCATCAACTCCAAGGTCCAGACGCAGTTCCACTCCGATTCCGGCGGCTACAAGCTGGGCATCGAGTTCCTGCACCGCGATGACAACTGGGACCTGGTGTTCGCGACCTCCGACGTGGACCGCGGCATCGGCTACGACGCCAACGGCCGCCGCGTGGGCATGAATGCCTCCGGCTCGCTGATGGACACCGATGGCCACAACACCTTCCTCAAGCTGGCCAACCGCCTGACCCAGAGCCAGCGCCTGGAACTGGTCGCGAGCCGCTTCAAGCTGGCGGGCAAGGGCCGCTACGTGTACCAGGAAGGCAGCCGCAAGGATGGCATCACCGACACCGCGGTGCCGGGCAAGCCGTTCGAAGGCCAGGCCGAGTTCAACGACTTCCGCCAGTACGGGCTGACGTACACCAACGACGAAGTGGCCGGCGGCACCTTCACCGCGACCGCGTACCGCGCCAGCCAGGCGATGCGCTTTGTGGCCGAGAAGGGCGGCGCCGACAAGCAGGATCCGCTGATCGCACCGCTGGGCACCCTGACCGACCAGTCGGAAGTGAACTCGCAGAAGCACGGCCTGCGCACCGGCTGGAACCGCTCTGACCTGTTCAACGTGAGCGGCCTGGAACTGCGCGCCGGCGTGGACGTGGTGCAGGACCAGACCGAGCAGAAGCTGGCTCTGACCAACCGCACCTGGGTGCCGCCGATGATCTACAAATCGACCGCGCCGTATGCCCAGCTGTCCTACGACATGGGCCCGGTGACGGTGTCCGGCGGCTACCGCCGCGAGGATGGCGAGCTGAGTGTCGACAGCTACACCACCACCTATTACAACAAGCGCGTCTTCGTGGAAGGCGGCACGCTGGACTACAAAGCCAACCTGCCGAACATCGGCGCGGTGTGGAAGTTCGCACCGGGCTTCTCGACCTACGTGTCGTACTCGAAGGGCTTCACGCTGCCGAACGTGGGCATCCCGCTGCGTAACGTGAACAAGCCGGGGCAGTCGGTCGCGGGCATCCTGGACCTGCAGGCCGTCATCGCGGACAACAAGGAAGTCGGCGTGAACTGGAAGGGCAGCCAGGGCAGCTTTGGCGTGTCGTACTACCGTTCGTACTCCGACTTCGGTGTGTCGCTGCGCATCGATCCGGTCACCAACGACTTCGTGATGCGCCGCTTCCCGGTGCTGATCAAAGGCTTCGAAGCGAACGGCGAATACATCCTGAACCGCGACTGGCGCTTCACCGGCCTGTATTCGCGCATCCGCGGCACGACCACGGCGACCGAAGGTGGCCCGATGAACATCGCAATGGGTTACGCCAACTTCAACCCGGACAAGGTGGGCGGTACCGCCACCTGGTCGTACTCCGACAAGGGCAGCGCTACCCTGGGCTTCACCACGTTGATGAACCGTGAGCTCAATGTCGGCAACACCGCCGGCTTCTACGAGAAGACCACCGGCTACACCCTGTTTGACTTGAACAGCTCGTACCAGACCTCCAAGTACGGCACGTTCTCGGTCGGTATCGAGAACCTCTTCAACAAGTTCTACATCCTGACCGGATCGCAGATGCCGGGCTTCCAGAACTACACGGCGGGCCGCGGCCGCACGCTGTCGGTGAGCCACCGCATCACCTTCTGATTGGCGTAGGGCGGGCGTGCCGTTGCGACGGCACGCCTTTTTTTTCACTATAGTCATCCCATGCGCAGCAAACTCTTCGTCCCCGGCTCCCGTCCCGAACTGTTCGCCAAGGCCCTGCAAGGGGCGGCGGACGCCATCTCCATCGACCTGGAAGACGCGGTGGCGGAAGACCGCAAGGACGAGGCCCGCGCCAACGTGGCCGCGTTCCTCGCATCCGACGCGGTGCGCGCGAGCGCAAAGCTGATCATCGTGCGGGTCAACGCCATCGGCTCGCCTCACTTCGAGGCGGATGTCGCGGCGGTGGCGCGGCCGGGGCTTGGCATGCTCAATCTCCCCAAGGCGGAGTCGGCGGAGGACGTGCGGGTGTGTGCCGCAGCCATGGCTGCGGCGGAGGCCCGCAATGGTGTCAGTGCGCCGATCCGCATCCTGGCGAATATCGAGACTCCGCTTGGGCTGCGACTCGCCCCCGAGATTGGCGCGGCCGATGCGCGCGTCGCGGGCTTGCAGCTGGGGTTCGCGGATTTGTTTGCCGCCAACGGGATCGCGCGGCGCGATGTGGCCAATGTGCACGCGGCCATGTTCGCGCTGAAGATGGCGGCGGCCGAGGCGGGGGTATTTGCCTACGACTCGGCCTTCCCGGATATCAAAGACCCCGAGGGCTACCGCGCGGAGGCCGAGATGGCCAGGCGCCTGGGCTTCTGGGGCAAGAGCTGTATCCATCCCTCGCAGGTGGCGCTGGCCAACAGCGTGTTTGGCGCCAGCGACGAGGAATTGGCGTTCGCGCGGCGCGTGCTGGCTGCGGCCGAGGAAGCCGCGGCAGCCGGCGTCGGCGCCTTCACGGTTGACGGCAAGATGATCGATGCGCCGTTCATCGCGCGGGCGCGGGCCGTGGTGACCAGTGCGCCAGCGGCCGATGACGTGCCCGCAGTGGCGGCTTCCGCAAATGCCCCGGCGCTGGCGACAGTTCCGGTGCCAGCAGTCTCCGAGACGCGGCCGTCCAGTCCCGGGGCGGGCGGCGCTTCGCCGGGCAGCGCCGCCGCGGCATGCGGCAATGCAGTGGCGGCGCAGGCACGGCGCCCGCTGGACGGCATTCGCGTGCTGGACCTGTCGGCCTACATCGCGGGCCCCTACGGCTGCACGCTGCTGGCCGACATGGGTGCGGACGTCATCAAGGTCGAGCCGCCCGCCGGCGACAACCTGCGCAAGTACCCGTCCACGCTGCCGAACGAGAGCCGCGCTTTCCTCGGCGTGAACCGGTCCAAGCGCGGCATCGCGCTGGACTTGAAGCAGAAGGACGGGCTCGAGATCCTCCTCAAGCTGGTGGATACCGCGGACGTCCTGGTCCACAACTTCCGCCCCGGCGTGCCGGAACGCCTGGGCATCGGCTACGAGCAGCTGAAGGCGCGCCGCCCGCAGCTGGTCTACTGCGCCGTCACCGGCTACGGCGACACTGGCCCGATGAAGGACAACGCAGGCTACGACCAGGTGCTGCAGACCTTCACTGGCATCTGCACCCTGCAAGGCCCGGCCGGCGGCCCGCCGGAAATCGTGTACGGCTCCGTGGTCGACTACTACGCCGCGGCGATGGTGGCCTCCGGCGTGTCGGCCGCACTGTTCGAGCGCACCCGCAGCGGCAGCGGCCAGTATGTGGGCGTGTCCCTGCTGCGCAGCGCACTCGCGATGCAGTCCGCGCGCCTGATCTATGCGCAGGACGAACCGCTCGACATCGGCCGCGACATGCGCTCCGGCGGCATCACCGGTATCCATCCGTGCAAGGAAGGTCACCTCTACCTCTCCGCCAACACGCCGCACTTCTGGCAGACCCTGTGCGAGCGCACCGGTTTGTCTCAGGTGGCGGATGATGAGCGCTACGACAGCGTCAAGAAGCGCGCCGTCCACGCGGACGTGCTGGTGCCGCTGCTGCGCCAGGCGCTGTCCGCGCGCACCGCGCTCGAATGGGAGCAGGTGTTCGGCACCGATGTGCCTTGCGCCGCCGCGCGCTCGGTGGAAGAAATGTTCGCCCATCCACAGGTGCTGGCCGAGCAGATGGTCGCCACCATGCCGCACCCGGTGGTCGGCTCCTACCAGGGTTTCACGGAGGCGGTCCGCTTCGGCGATGCCCCGGTCCCCGCGCCGTTCGCGGCCCCCGCCTTTGGCCAGCATTCGTCTGAGGTTTTGAAAGCCCACGGCTATTCGGACGGCGAAATCGAGCGCTTGCGTTCACTCGGCGTCCTCTTGTAAATCAGTTTCGGAAGAGCTTCATGATCATTCGCTTGCGCAGCCTCCTTGCAGTACTTTTCCTGATGCTGCCGCTGATCGGCGTGCAGGCGGAGAATCTGGCCACGGTGTTATCGACGGCCGCCGCGCCCCTCCCGCAGAAGGATGCGAAGCTGCTCACTGTGGACGGCCGCGTGCTGGCTGTGAGCCCGCAGGCCGGCGGCGCCGCGCTGCTCAGCGAAGACCGCAAGAGCTGGACCGACGCCCAGTGGCGCCCGGACATGTCCATCGCCACCAGCGCCACGCGCGAACATGACACCGTGATCGTCGGCGGCACGCCCGGCACCGGCGCAGCGCAAACCGTGGAGCTGGTCCGCATGAACGGCAGCCACCCAGCCACGACCCCGTTGCCCGCATTGCCGGACGCGCTGCGCTCCGCGCGCGCCGCCATCCTCGCGGACAAGCTGTATGTGACGGGCCTGGGCCAGGGCGACGACGTGCAGATCTACGTGCTGGCGCTGGCCGACAGCGCCAAGGCGCGCTGGGAGCCGTTCCCACACCCGGCCCGCCTGGCCCCAGCCATCACTTCGATGGCCGCGCAGAATTCGGCCCTGCTCATCACCCTCAAGGATCCGAACGGCGGCGGCGACCACCTGCTGCGCTGGCGCGCCAAGGATGGCTGGACCGACCTGCCGCAGCTGGCCGGCACGGTCGCCGACGGCGCGGTCAAGGCCACCGGCCAGGCCCACGTGTTGTACCTGCTGAAGACCGCCAGCGCCACGCCGCAGTTGTGGACCTATCACACCATCACTGGCTCCTGGGCCAAACAGGCGGCGAGCGTGCAGGGCGACGTCGCCAGCGGCACCGGTGTGACCAATGGCCTCGTGTGGGCCGACAGCAGCGGCGCCACCGGAAGCCTGCAGATCCAGTCGGGCAAGCGCCTGCTCAAGGCATTCGACTGGTTCGTGATCGTTGCCTACCTGGTCGGCATGCTGGGCATCGGCTGGTACTTCTACGCGCGCGAAAAGCGTAATAACACGGCCGACTTCTTCGTTGGCGGCCGCAAGATTCCGTTCTGGGCGGCGGGCATCTCGCTGTACGCGGCCAATACGTCGTCGATCAGCTACATCGCGATTCCGGCCAAGGCCTTCGAGACCAACTGGCAGTACATGACCAACAACCTGATCGCGGCCGTGGCCCTGGTGTTCGTGGCGATCGCGATCGTGCCGCTGCTGAGGCGCCTGAACCTGATGTCGGTGTTCCAGTACCTGGAGATTCGCTTCCACCCATCGATTCGCATGCTGGCCAGCCTGATTTGCATCCTGGTGCAGATCGGTAGCCGCATGAGCGTGATCCTGCTGCTGCCGTCCCTCGCCATCGCCACCATCACAGGTATCGACGTGACGTGGTCGATCCTCATGATGGGCGGCTTCACGATCGTCTACACGGCCATGGGCGGCATGAAGGCGGTGGTGTGGACCGACTTCGTGCAGCTGATCGTCAAGATGGGCGGGGTGCTGTTTGCGATCGGCTTCATCGTGTATGGCCTGAATGGCGGCGTCTCGGAGTTCGTCAGCGTGGCCGCGGCTGAGCACAAGACCAAGCTGTTCGACTTCAGCTGGGACCTCACCCAGCCGACCGTGTGGGGCTTCATCTTCCTGGTCATCTTCGACGTGATCCTCACCTTCCCGAAAGACCAGGTGCTGATGCAGCGCGCCCTGTCGACCAAGTCGGCGGCCGAATCCACGCGTTCGATCCTGACCTTCTCGGCGATCTCGATCCCGGCGGGCTTCCTTTTTTACGCGGTGGGTACGGCGCTGTATGCCTTCTACAAATCGCATCCGGAGCGCATGGACCCCACGCTCAACGTGGACGCCACCTTCCCGCTGTTCATCGCGGGTGAGCTGCCGACCGGCGTCACGGGCCTGATCATCGCGGGCATCCTGGCGGCGGCGATGGCGACCCTGTCCGGCATCATGAACTCGGTGGCCACGCTGGCCTCCGTGGACTTCTATGAAAAGCTGGCCCCGAACCGCACACCGAAGCAGAGCGTGGTGTTTGCGGAAGCCGCCACCGTGGCCACGGGCCTGATCGGCATCGGCGCCGCGATCTGGCTCTCGCGCATCAACGCGCATTCGCTGTTCGATGTCTCGATCGAGCTGGCGGGCCTGCTCGGTGGCGGCTTCGCCGGCGCCTACACGCTCGGCATGTTCACGCGGCGCGCCAACTGGCAGGGCGTCGTCTGCGGCATCATCGGCAGCACAGGGCTGACCACCGTTGCGTGGGCCATGAAGCTGGTGCACCCGTACTTCTACCTTCCGATCTCGATCATGCTGTGCATCTGCATCGGCTATGTCGCGAGCTATCTGTTCCCCGCGCCGAAGCAATCGCTGGCCGGACTCACCATCTACAAAGACTGACCATGAGCACCCCGAGCACCCCGAAGAAGAAAGAGCCGAAGTACTACGACACGCCGCTGCCGCACACCATCCCGGCGCACCTGCCGCTGCCCGGCAAGGCACCGGACTGGCCCTACATTAACATCGGCAAGTGGAAGATCGAGGTCAATAACTATGCGGATTCGTGGCGCGAGCAGATGACCATCTGGGCATTCGAGCACAAGCTGCGCATGGGCTACAGCGACGCGCAGTACCGCCGCGCGGACACCGCCTGGGCGCAGAAGAACTTCGTGCACACGCAGATGATGGTGGAGGACCGCTACTTCTTCGACCCGGTCAAGGGCGAGTACACGGTGGACCGCTATCTCGATGATTTGATCGCGCGCTTCGGCGGGATCGACTCGGTGCTGATCTGGTACGTGTACCCGAACATCGGCATCGACAACCGCAACCAGACGCAGCTCGCATCGGATATGCCGGGCGGCCTGGAAGGCCTGAAGAAAGCTGTGGCGGATTTCCACCGCCGCGGCGTCAAGGTTTTCCTTCCGACTATGCCGTGGGATAACGGCACCCAGAACCAGAATCAGCAGGACTGGGACGCGGTGACCGACCTCGCCGTGGCCGTGAATGCGGACGGCGTGAACGGCGACACCTACAACGGCGTGCCGCGCGCCTTCCTGGAAGCGGCCGACAAGGCCAAGCACCCGCTGGTGTATCAGCCGGAAGGATCGCTGACCGCGGATGAATTGCTGCAGTGGAACCTGCAGACCTGGGGCAAGGCCTCCACCGAAATCATCCCGGCGGTGAGCAAGGTGAAGTGGCTGGAATCGCGCCACATGGTCAACATCGAGAACCGCTGGTGCCGCGACCGTACGGACGACTTCCACTACATCTTCTTCAACGGCGTGGGCTACACGGCGTGGGAAAACGTGTGGGGCATCTGGAACGGCTTCACGGACCGCGACGGCGAGGCCTTGAAGCGCATCGCGACGATTTACCGCACCTTCCCGGAGACCGTGGTCAGCCCGCAGTGGGAGCCGTATTCGATGGCCCTGCAGCAGAACGTGTTCGCCTCCAAATTCCCGGCCAACGGCGTCACGCTGTGGACGGTCGTGAACCGCAACGAATACGAGGTCAGCGGCGAGATGCTGAAGGTGGTGCACGCGGAAGGCCGCCAGTACTACGATGCGTGGAACGGCGTGCCGGTGCAGCCGCTGATCGAGGGTGATTGCGCGATCATCTCGCTGAACCTGGAAAAGCGTGGCTTTGGCGCGGTGCTGGGCATCGATGCCGGTGCACAGACCCCGCAACTGGAAGGCTTCCTGGCCAAGATGAAGCAGTTCGCCGCCAAGCCGCTGCGCAGCTTCTCGGGCGAGTGGAAACCGCTGCCGCAGCAGATCGTAGACACCGCACCGACCAAGCCTGCCAAGACCGCGCCGGACGGCATGGTCGCGATCCCGGCCGGGTCCTTCAATTTTGAAGTGACCGGCATCGAGGTGGAAGGCTACACCTGGGCGAGCATGGACTTCCAGTACCCGTGGGAGCCGATCGCCCGCCGCCACCACCGCCACCGCATGGAGATGAAGCCTTACTTCATCGACAAATATCCGGTGACGAATGGGCAGTTCAAGCAGTTCCTGGATGCGACTCAGTACGCACCGGCGGATGCGCATAACTTCCTGCGCGACTGGGTCGATGGCGCACCGCGTGCGGGCTGGGAAAACAAGCCGGTGACCTGGGTCTCGATCGAAGACGCGCGTGCCTACGCCGCCTGGGCGGGCAAGCGCCTGCCGCACGAGTGGGAATGGCAGTATGCCGCGCAGGGCGGCGATGAACGCATCTACCCGTGGGGCGACCAGTGGGATGCCACGCGCGTGCCGGTGCAGAACAAGGGCCGCGAACTCACGCCGCCGGACGACGTGGACGCGCACCCCGATGGCGCCAGCCCGTTCGGTGTGATGGACCTGGTGGGCAACGTGTGGCAGTGGACCGACGAGTACACCGACGAGCACACGCGCGCGGCCTGCCTGCGCGGCGGCAGCTCGTACATCCCGCAAACGTCGCACTGGTACTTCCCACAGGCGCACCGCCTGGACCAGCATGGCAAATACCTGCTCATGGCACCGTGCAAGGACCGTTCGGGCATGCTGGGCTTCCGCTGCGTCGTGGACGCGGAGTGATATGACCGAAACGACTTTCCCCGCGCCGGCGCAGGTCCGTCTCTACGGCCTGCTCGGCGATGCGCTCGCGGCCAACCTCAAAGGCCGACTGACGCACTTCATCACCGATGAACACAGCCCCTCCATCGAGCTCTTTGGGCATGACCACAAATGCTGTAACCACGAAGGCGACTGGTACGGCGAGCATGCGGGCAAGTGGCTGACCGCCGCCGCGCGCGCGGCCAACCGCAGCCGCGACCCTGAGCTCACGCGCAACCTGCTGCGCGTGGCGGACTTCCTCGTGGCGCAGCAGGAGCCGGACGGCTACCTGGGCACCTACGCACCGGAGCGCCGCTTCACCATCCCGCAGGACCCGCCGCAGCGGACCTGGGATGGCGCGCCCTCCAAGCGCACCTGGGACATCTGGACGCACAGCTACCTGATTCTCGGGATGCTGGAGGTGTACAAATTTTTCCCCGAGCCGCGTTACCTGGAGTGCGCGAAGAGGATCGCCGACCTGTGCCTGCACGCGTTGACCAAGGGCGGTATCGACATCACCCACCTCGGCAACCACCACGGCATGTCCGCCACCTGCCTGCTCGACCCGGCGGCGGACCTGTACCTGGCGACGCGCGACCCCAAATACCTGCAACTCGCGGAGCTGGTGCTGGCGCAGGCCAATGCCCGCAAGGAGCTGGAACTGCTGCCGCGCGCCCTGTCCGGCGTGGACGCGAGCGAGATCGCAACCGGCAAGGCCTATCAGCTGTGCTGGAACATGGTCGGCCTGGCGAAGCTGCATCGCGCCACCGGCAAGCCCGAATATCTCACCGCGGTGCAGAACGTGTGGAAGAGCATTCACGCCTACCACCTGTCGCTGGGCGGCGGGCCGTGGGGCGGCATTGCGCACCGTTCGCGCGAAGTCTTCAACTGGCATGGCTGGTTCGACCCACGCGGTTACATCGAAACCTGCTCTACCTTCTCGTGGCTGCAGCTGAATCGCGAACTGCTCGCCATCACCGGCGAGGCGCAATACGCGGAGGAGATCGAGCGCGCGGCCTACAATGATCTGCTGGGCGCCCAGGCGCCGGACGGCGAGAACTGGTGCTACTACATCTACCCCAACGGGAAGCGGTTGTACACGACCTACTGGCGCTGCTGCAAATCGAGCGGCTCGATGGCGCTGGAAGAGCTGACCAGCGTGGCCTACGCCGTGCGCGGGACCGAGGTGCAGGTTAACCTGTACGGGCCGAGCGAGGCGGCCCTCGACACGCCCGCGGGCCAGGTGCAGCTGACCCAGTCCACCGAGTACCCGTTCGATGGCACGGTGCGCATCGTGGTCGACGGCGACGCGCGCCTCTACACGCTGGCGCTGCGCATTCCGTCGTGGGCGCGGAACGTGAAGGCGGCCGTCAACGACACCCTGGCGCCGGTGAGCGTGGACGCTGACGGCTACCTGCGCATCGCGCGCGAGTGGATGGCCAACGACGTCGTGGTGCTGGAGCTGCCGCTGGAGCCGGTGCTGCACCGGCGCGTCAACCAGAACACGCAGGAGTCGCTGGCGCCCGATGGTTCGCCGGTGGCGCAGCAGGTGATGCGCTACGAGTACGTGGCCATCACGCGCGGGCCGCTCGTGTACGCGACTGAGCTGATCGACGGCTTCAAGACCGACGAGACGATCCGCCTGCCGGAGGCTGTGGCGCTGAGCGTAGGCCCGTCGCCGGATGGCTATGCGGGGCCTGCGATCACGCTGGACCTGGGCTATCGCGCGCCGCTCACCTACACCCCGTACTTCGAAGCGGGCGGGCGCCGCGACGGGACCTGGCGCTTGACCTGGCTGCAGCTGGCGCCACCGCTTTGAGCGATCTGCTCTAATCATGAGGAGCTTTCGTGATTGGAGCAGACCATGCACATCGACCCCAAGACCACGGCCGTGGTCCACATCGACCTGCAGCGCAGTAACGTGGCGCGCCAGCTGGCGCCGCATTCAGCGCAGCAGGTGCTCGACAACTGCGGCAAGCTGGCGGATGCCTTCCGCCACCATGGCGCCACCATCTTCCACGTGCACGTGCTGGTGCACGAGATCGTGCCGCGCGAGGCCGACAAGTCCCTGCGCGCGCCCGACGCGCCGCCGCCACCGCCTGATGCATCGGAGCTCGTCGAGCAGACGGGCCCGAAGCACAGCGACATCGTGATCACCAAGCGCCAGTGGGGCGCGTTCTATGGCACGGACCTGGAGCTGCATCTGCGGCGGCGGAATATCAAGACGCTCTTGATGACGGGGATCGCGACCAACTTTGGCGTGGAGTCCACCGCGCGCATCGCCTACGACCAGGGCTACTCCCTGCTGTTTGCGGAGGACGCGATGACCAGCTTTTCGGCCGAGGTGCATGACTTTGCGGTGCGCCAGATCTTCCCGTTCATGGGACATGTACGGTCGACGCAAGAGATCCTGGCAGCGCTGGGTTCCTAGCCCGCGACGTATGCATACGATTTGCTGCGCCGCGCGTTGACCCCGGCGCGGCACGCGTGCGATAGTGGCCTCTTTAGCATTCCTTAAGGTCACGAAAGCCACCGCATGCGTTCTCTCGCCGCTTCCATCTCGCTCGCCTTCCTTGCCACCGCGGGCATTTGTACTTCTGTCTCCGCCCAGTCCAACGATCCTGTCGCCGCCGCGATCAGCGCGCAGTCGCTGAAAGGGCACCTGTCGTTCCTCGCGTCCGACCTGCTGGAAGGGCGTGGCACGCCGTCGCGCGGGCTGGATCTGGCGGCCGAATACATCGCCGCGCAGTTCCGCCGCGCGGGGCTGGAACCGGCCGGTGACGATGGCTACTTCCAGACCTCCACCTGGGACTACGCGCAGCGCGACATGTCGCAGTTCGTGTTCTCGGTGCAGGCGGGCGGGCAGACCATCGTGGTGCCGGCCAAGGCGGTCGACCTGCGCCTGCGCGATGCGCTCGATGTGAAGTCGGCGCCGGTGGTGTCGATGGCGTGGGATGCGGCGATGGCCGATGCCTCGCGCGCCGATGGCCAGATCCTGGTGCTGCCGATGCCGAAGGATCCGCGCGTTGCGTACGGGGACCTGCAGAAGAAGTTCAAGGGCAAGCCTGCGGCGCTGGTCCTGCTCGACCCGAGCAAGAAGCAGGGCGGGGACGTCAACAGCTGGCTGGTCATGGAGGGCGACGCGGCGCGGCGCACGGATGCCGGTCCGCGCGTGGTGATGGTGTACGACCCGGCCGCGATCCAGGCGCTGGGCAGCGCGGGCGCGGTGGCGACGCTGCATGTGCCGGGTCCCACGATCAGCAAGGTCAAGCTGCGCAATGTGGTGGGCGTGCTGCGCGGGTCGGATCCTGCGTTGAAGAATACCTATGTGATGCTGACGTCGCACTACGACCACCTGGGCATCCGCAATGGCGAAATCTATAACGGTGCCAATGACGATGGCAGCGGCACGGTGTCCGTGATCGAGATCGCGTCCGCGCTGGCAGCGCAGAAGGAGCGGCCCAAGCGTTCGATGGTGTTCATGACCTTCTTTGGCGAGGAACTGGGGCTGGTGGGCTCGCGCTACTACGGCAAGCACCCGGTGTTCCCGTTCAAGGACACGGTGGCGGACCTGAACCTGGAGCAGGTCGGGCGCACCGATGACAGCGAAGGCGCCAATGTGAACGGCGCGAACGTGACGGGCTTCGACTTCTCGACCGTGACCGACGCACTGGCGCGCGCGGGGCAGCAGTATGGGGTGCGGGTGTGGAAGCACGAGAAGAACAGCGACCTGTATTTCGCGCACTCGGACAATCAATCGCTGGCGGATGTCGGCGTGCCGGCGCACACCCTGTCGGTGGCCTACGCCTTCCCCGACTATCACGGGAAAGACGACCACTGGGACAAGATCGACTACGACAACATGGCCAAGGTCGACCGCATGGTTGCCACCGCCCTGCGTAACATCGCCAACGACCCGGTGGCCCCGACGTGGAAGAACGTCCCCAACGCCGCCAAGTACCTCGAGGCGTCCAAGAACCTCAAGTAATTCTTCCCATCGCCAATTCCGGTAGCGCCACCCGCTACCGGGGTCAGGCCTGTTTTTGATTTTCCGCAAACACTGACAGCACCTTTTGTCCCCTCCAGGAACTTGGTGCCAGACCCCGGTAGCGGGAAGCGCTACGAAAGTGGAGTAGTGGAACTGTCGATTATCATGAGGGCCTGTCCACTGCGATCGACGACATGGCCCTCATCATTCCCCCTGGCTGGCGCGAAGTCGCCGTCACCGGCGCTGCCCAGCGCGAAATCGACACGCTGGCCGTCCTGGCCGAGGCGCTGCCGGATGACTATGCCGTCTACCACGGGGTGCACTGGACCCGCGTCCAGCAGGGCGTGTCGGTGTTCGGGGACATCGATTTCATCATCGTCGCGCCCGACGGACGGATCCTGATCATCGAGCAGAAGTCCGGTTTCCTGGCCGAGTCGGCGCAGGGGCTGGTCAAGCAGGTGCAGGGGAAGGCCCGCAATGTGGCGACCGAACTGACCGAAGCAGTTCAGACGCTGATCCTGCGCTTCGCGAAGGGCGGCGGCACGCTGGCCGTGGAGTATCTGCTGTACTGCCCCGACTATCACCTGAAGGACCCGGCCAGCGCCGGCCTGGACCCGGCCCGCATCGTGGATGCGTCGCGGCGCCAGCAGTTCGCGGCCATCGTGCGCGAGATCCTGCCGCTCGGACTGCCCGACGCGAAGCAGCACGAGGCGGTCGAACGCTTCCTGCGCAATATCCTGGAGCTGATCCCGGATGCCTCCGCGATGATCGGCAGCGCAGGCGAGATGGTCACCCGCTTGTCCGGTGGCCTGGCTACCTGGGCGCGGCAGCTCGAATTCAGCCCGTTCCGCCTGCGCGTGGTCGGCACCGCCGGCAGCGGCAAGACGCAGCTGGCGCTGGCCGAGGTCCACGCCGCCATCGAGCGCGGCGAACGGCCACTGTACGTCTGCTACAACCGGCCACTGGCTGATCACGTGCGCCAGCTGGTGCCGCCCGCCGGCCGCGTCACGACCTTCCATACGCTGTGCGACAGCCTGATGCGCGAGAACGGCAAGGTGCCCGACTACTCCGATCCCGGCATCTGGCAGCGCATCGAGCACGCCCTGCAATTCGACCCGCTGCCGCCCGACTGGCAGTTCGACGTGCTGGTGGTCGACGAGGGCCAGGACTTCTCGGACGCCTGGCGTGACGCGGTGCTGCGCCTGCTGAAGCCCGACGGCCGGGCCATCTGGCTGGAAGACCCACTGCAGAACCTGTACGGCCGGGCGCCAGCGGGCCTGGAGGGCTGGGTCACGCTGCACGCGGACGCCAACTACCGCAGCCCGCGCCAGGTGGTCGAGCTGCTGCGCGGACTGGCCGCGGCCAGCGGCACCATCACGGCCATCGATGCGGCCAGCCCGTTCCTGGGCGCGGACATCGAGATCTTCAGCTACCCGGACGGCGACACCGCGCAGATGCTGGAGCAGACCAAGCACGCCATCACCCGCTGCCTGCAGGCAGGCTTCACGCGGCCGGACATCGCGCTGATTTCCTATCACGGGCGGGAGCGTTCGGCCTTGCTGGGGCTGGACCGCATCGGGCCGCACACGCTGAAATCGTTCACCGGCCAGTACGACTGGTTCGGCAGCCCCCTCATGCGCGAGGGGGAGCTGCTGGTGGAGTCGGTCTATCGCTTCAAGGGCCAGTCGGCACCAGCGGTGATCTTCACCGAGATCGACTTTGACGCGCTGGACGAGCGGGTGTTCCGCAAGCTGTTCGTCGGGCTCACGCGGGCCAAGCTGAAGCTGGTGCTGGTGGTGTCGGAGAGCGCGCGGCGGAGCCTGGCCGCGGACTGACTCAGCGGCGCTGCTGGAAGACCAGGGTGTTGCCGTCCGGGTCGTCCACGTAGAGTTCGCGCGTGCCCCAGGTCTGGTCGAGCGGCGCCTGGTGGACGGGCGACCCGGGCCGCGCCGGGGTCAGGCCGCGTGAGCGGAACTGCGCATACAGGCTGTCCACATCGTCGCACAGCACGATGGCGCAGCCATGCCCGGGCTGGCGGTGCTCACCCGGCGTGCGGTTCAGGTGGAGTTCATCCGTGCTGCGCACGAGGACGGCGTAGAACGGTGCCTCCTCCGGCATGGCCTCGGCCAGGTGGAAGTCCAGCACGCCGGTGTAGAACGCGATCGCTTCGGTCACATCGCGCACGAACATCAAGGGGATCAGCATGGCGCAACTCTAGCACTGATGGCGCTACGCGGCGTCGCGGCGCAGCACGCGCTCCGCCTCGTCGCGCGAGACCAGTTCCATCGGGCTGACCGGATCGACCCGCACGGCCTGCACCGGCACCGCCAGCTTGATGCCGCGCTCCTGGAAGGCGCCGTGAATCTCGAGGAAAATCTCCTGCTGCATGTCCATATGCATGTTGAAGTCCGGATCATTGAAGTAGTAGACGATCTCGAAATCCAGCGAGGACGGCCCGAAGCGGAAGAAGTGGGCGCGGTCGAAGCCGGCCCGCGGCTGGCGCGCGCGGATGATGTCGCCGATCAGGCGCGGCACCTCGGCCAGCAGGTCCTTGGGCGTGTTCTGCACCACGCCGATCACGAACGCGACCCGGCGCGACTGCAGGCGCTGGATGTTGTGGATGCGGCTGTTCAACAGCTTGTTGTTGGAGAAGACGATTTGCTCGCCATCGAGGGCGCGCACGCGGGTGGTCTTCAGGCCGACATATTCCACCGTGCCCATGGCCTGGCCCTCCACGTTGATGAAGTCGCCGATCACGAAGGGCTTGTCGATCACGATGGAGAGCGAGGCGAACAGGTCGCCGAGGATGTTCTGCACGGCCAGCGCCACGGCCACGCCGCCGATGCCGAGCGAGGCCACCAGGGTGGTGATGTTGAAGCCGAGGTTATCCAGGATCATCAGGACGATGACGACCCACAGCAGGATGCGCAGGATGAAGCCGAGGGCGGCGGTGGAGGTGGTGCGGGCCGGGTCGCGCGTGTTGCTGGCCCGGTAGTTCCTGACCCAGCGGCGCACGGCGCGGTCGCCCCAGATGGCGCACTGGACCAGCAGGGCGGCGATCGCGGCGCGGGTGAAGAACTGCTCCCAGCGCGGACTCAGCTCCAGCACGGTGGTGCCGACGTAGATGCCGAGCACCACCATCAGCAGCACGCGCGTGGCCTTGATGCCGGACACGAGCATGTCGTCGAGCTGGGTTTCGGTGCGGGCGGCGATGGCGCCCAAGTGGCGCATCAGGACGCTGCGCACCAGATACAGGGCCAGGGTGACGACGGTGGCGATGGCGGCGGCGAGGAGCCACTCTTCCGCCGTATTGTTGAGTAGCTGGAACTGGAACACGGTCTCTCCTCAGGGCGCGAAAATTCTAGCACCGGGGTGGGTGCGGCCCGGTTCGCATACCGCGAGGAAAGGCGGTGCTGATGCTTAGCGGTAGGAGTGCTGCGGGCGCGGACCGCTGCGGGCGATGGCGAAGGCCGAGACCAGGGTGCCGAAGCCCAGCAGCGAGGCGAACAGGGCGGCGATGGGGGCCAGGTTGGCGAGCAGGACGGACAGGACGGTGATGCCGAGCGCCACGAAGGCAGTGGCGATCGCGAGCGTGGCGCGCACGGTGGTGGTGGCGGCGACGGCGAGCAGGGTATTCATGATGCGGGTTCCTTGGTGCGCCCTTTTGGGCGCGTGAGACTGGCAGGGATCGGGGCGGTCCGGCTGCGGCGCAAGCTTCTTGCGCTAAGGAAATCCTACGCCTGATTGAGGCGCCGCTTGAATGACGCAGATCAAAAAGAGGGCGGGTCGCACTGATGGGGGCAAGCCAAACCGTCGGATGAGCGGACGCCGCGAGGAACAGGGCAGCGCGGCAGCGGGGCAGCGGGGCAGGGGGGGCGCTGGGGCCGCGGCAGCACCGCAGCGTGGCCGCAACTTGCACGGTCCGATTGGGCGCGGCCGGATCGGATGCGGCGGACGCTGGCCACGCC
>NZ_SPVF01000030.1 GCF_004614185.1 Zemynaea arenosa
AGGCTGCACGCCGTCGCGCAGCGCGACCGCAGGGACGGAATGGGTACCCACCTGGCAGGCGGCACCAGCGCTGCGCTCGCCGGCGCCTTCCCGTGCGCGCTCCGGCGTGGCACAGGCGCACAGCGCGGCCAGCGTGGCCGCGGTGAGCATGAATCGGTCAAGCAGCAT
Organism: Zemynaea arenosa; assembly: GCF_004614185.1. Taxonomy (GTDB): domain Bacteria; phylum Pseudomonadota; class Gammaproteobacteria; order Burkholderiales; family Burkholderiaceae_D; genus Telluria; species Telluria arenosa. The sequence continues at coordinate 169 of NZ_SPVF01000030.1, forward strand.
GGCGTTCTCCAGGTGGGGCAGGGTGTGGCGTGCACGGGGACAAAGCCGTGCTCCGCCAGTGAAGGCGCCAAGATAGCGGCGAACGGACGCGGTGGTGTTGCCGGGATTGCGGAAGTGGCCGGCGTCTACGCGCCCGGATGCAGCGGCAGGTAATAGTCGGCCAACCGGTCGTGCGGCGCGGTGAACACGGGATCGTTGAGGTAGTGGCACAGGACCCGCCCGGTACCGGCGTACGCCTGCCGCCCGTGCGGCCAGCTGACGCAGCTCGGCGGAAGAGGGGCGGTCAGGCCCTCGCCACCGTATCTGGACATGGCGCCCGCCACCAAGGGCAGCGGCGCGCAGCCCGCGCAGCGTGGCCATGCCGTCCGCGCGTTCCAAGCAGGCGCCGGATTGCGCATCGTCCAGGCCACCCTCGACCTGCGACCAGACGGTCCACGCGGCGCGCGCCAGCAGCTGGTCGAACGCGGCGCTGGGCGCAGGGCTGAAGTCGGCGAACGGCAGCTGGTACACGGGGCGCGGCGCCAGGTCGACCAGGGCCAGGCGGTAGTGCGGCTCGCCGGCATCGCTGCCGCGCCGGGCCTGGGTGGGCGCCATGCCGTACTCGCGCTGGAACGCGCGGGCAAAGGTTTGCGGGGAGCCATAGCCGCAGCACAGGGATGCAGCCCACACGCTGTCGCCGGCCAGCAGCAGAGCGCGGCCGCGCGCCAGGCGCAGGCGCCGCACGGTGGCTAGCGGCGTCTCGCCGAGGGATTCGCAGTAAAAGCGTTCGAAATGGAACTTCGACAGGCAGGCTTGTTCGGCCAGCGCGGCCAGCGTGATGGGGCCGTCGAGATGCTGTTCCATGTAGTCCAGCACACGCCGCAGCCGGCGGCGCTGGCTCACGATGCGTTCGATGGACGTGCGGACCTTCAGGCGAAGTCGGCAATCAGGGCGATGATCTCGTCGCCGTAGGAGGCGAGCTTCTTTTCGCCGACGCCGGACACGAAGCGCAGATCGTCCAGCGAGGCCGGACGGGCCTTGGCGATCTCGCGCAGGGTCGCGTCCTGGAACACCACGTAGGCGGGTACGTTGTGGGCGCGCGCCGTCTCCACGCGCCACCAGCGCAGCTTGTCGAACAGGGCCTGCTCGGCGGACGAGAGTTCGATCTCGGCGAAGCCACTGCGGGTGGACGACGGCTTCTTCTGCTTGACCGGCTTCTGGTACTGGCGCAGCTGCACCTTCTGGCCGCCCTTGAGCACCGGGCGCGCAGCCTCGGTCAGTTTCAAGGAGCTGAACTGCTCGTGGTCCACGGTCACGAGGCCGAGCGCGATGGCCTGGCGCAGAATGGCGCGCCATTCCTGCTCCGAGCGGTCGGCCCCGATGCCGAACACGGACAGCGAGTCGTGGTGCCACTGCTTGATGCGCTCTCCTTCGACGCCGCGCAGCACGTCGATCACGTGGCCGGCGGCGAAGCGCTGGTCGACGCGGTAGATGGTGGAGAGCAGCTTTTGCACCGGTACCGTGCCGTCGAAGGACACGGGCGGCAGCAAACAGGTGTCGCAATTGCCACAGGGGCCCGAGGTCTCGCCGAAGTAGGACAGCAAGCGCGTACGGCGGCAATGCAGCGTCTCGCACAGGCCGAGCATCGCATCGAGCTTGGTGGACAGTACGCGCTTGAAATTCTCGTCGGCCTCCGACTCGTCGATCATGCGGCGCTGGAGCACCACGTCCTGCAGGCCGTAGGCCATCCACGCGGTGGCGGGCAGGCCGTCGCGGCCTGCGCGGCCGGTCTCCTGGTAGTAGCCTTCGATGGACTTGGGCAGGTCCAGGTGGGCCACGAAGCGCACGTCCGGCTTGTCGATGCCCATGCCGAAGGCGATGGTCGCCACCATGACGATGTTCTCTTCGCGCAGGAAGCGGGCCTGGTTGGCGGCGCGCACCGGGTGCTCCATGCCTGCGTGGTAGGGCAGGGCGCGGATCCCGTGCTCGCACAGGAATTCGGCGGTCTCCTCGACCTTCTTGCGCGACAGGCAGTAGACGATGCCGCAGTCGCCCGCGTGCTCGCTGGTGATGAAGTCGATCAGCTGCTTGCGGCCATTGGTCTTTTCGACCACCAGGTAGCGGATGTTCGGGCGGTCGAACGACGAGACGAACTGGCGCGCGTCCTCCAGCTGCAGACGCATCGCGATTTCGGCCCGGGTCTGCTGGTCGGCGGTCGCGGTGAGGGCGATGCGCGGCACGTCCGGAAAGCGCTCGTGCAGGATCGACAGCCGGATGTACTCGGGGCGGAAGTCATGGCCCCATTGCGACACGCAGTGCGCCTCGTCGATGGCGAAGAGGGCGATGCGCGAGGCTTCGAACAGCTCCAGGCAGCGCGGCGTCAGCAGGCGCTCGGGGGCCACGTAGACCAGGTCGATCTCGCCGGTGCGCACCAGGCGCTCGATGCGCATGGACTCTTCAAACGTCTGCGTGGAGTTGAGGAAGGCGGCGCGCACGCCCACTTCGGCCAGCGCGTCGACCTGGTCCTGCATCAGCGCGATCAGCGGCGAGACCACCACGCCGACGCCGTCGCGCAGCAGGGCCGGGATCTGGTAGCACAGCGATTTGCCGCCGCCGGTGGGCATGAGGACGAGGGCGTCCCCGCCGGAGCCGACGTGTTCGACGATGTCGGCCTGCTGCCCGCGGAAGGCGGGGTAGCCGAAGACCGTCTGCAGCAAATGCAGCGCGCGGGCGCTGAGCTCCGAGGACATGCTGTGCAACCTGGGGTTATTCCTGCCGGTGGTGTTATTCGGCCCAGTTCACCAGCTGGTAATGGGCCGTCACGAGAATCACGATCCCGAATACGATACGGTACCAGGCGAACACCGTGAAATCGTGCGAACTGATGTAGCGCAAAAGCCAGCGCACGCAGAGGAAGGCCGAGACGAACGCGGCCAGGCCGCCGACCAGGAACAGCGGCAGGTCGTGGGCCGACAGCAGGGCCCGCTCCTTGATCACCGAATAGACGGTCGCGGCCAGCAGGGTCGGGATGGCGAGGAAAAACGAGAACTCGGTGGCCGCCTTGCGCGACAGGCCCAGCAGCATGCCGCCGATGATGGTGGCGCCGGAGCGGCTGGTGCCCGGGATCAGGGCGAAGCACTGGGCCAGGCCGACCTTGGCGGCATCGACCGGGGTCATGTCGTCCACGTCCTGGATGCGGGCGGTGCGCTCGCGCTGCGGGCCGTTGCGCTCGACCACCCAGATGATGATGCCGCCGAGGATGAAGGCGAGCGCGACCGGCACCGGGGCGAACAGGTGGGCCTTGATGGCCTTGCTGAACGCGAAGCCGAGCACGGCGGCGGGAATGAAGGCGACGATCAGGTTGATGGTGAGCCGTTGCGCCTTCGGATCACTGCCCAGTCCGGTCAGCACGCCGCCGATGCGCTTCCGGTATTCCCAGATCACGGCGAAGATGGCGCCGGCCTGGATGGCGATCTCGAACACTTTGGCGATTTCGCCCGTGAATCCGATCAGGCTGCCCGCCACGATCAGGTGGCCGGTGGAGGAAATCGGGAGGAACTCGGTAAAGCCTTCGACCAGGCCCATGATGATGGCCTTGAGCGCGAGAATCAGATCCATTGTTGGAGGCGGGATGTGGTTTGCTTGGAATTCGGTGGGGTGCCGAAGCTTACCACGCGCGCGAACTCAGCCACAGGGTAAGCTGGCTCGGCGTCTGCCCATTGTTGCTTGCCAAGCGAAAAGACTTGACGTTCAATGCTCATTTCAACGGGGCGGGAGACGTATGAAAGATATCGCAACGCTTGAGTACGAGTATTTCCTGCTTCGATACGCTTGGGGGACGGGAGCGGGCTGTGTGGAGTGGGCCGTGACCCGGCTAAGCAAAGACGAGGAGGGGGATGATCTGGAGGTCGTGCTGCTCGCCAGTGCCCGCGGCCGCGACGAGATTTCGCCTCTCGTCGCTACCATCCTGGAGCGCTACTGCGGCGCTGACCGCGCCTCCGATGAATATATGGCTGGCAAATACGTGGCCGCGCTGCGGCGCGCGTATCGTCTAGGAGAAGAAACGGTTGAGTCACTGGATATCAAGTTCACGGCGATGTACTCGACCCTCGGATACCCCCCATGGCTCACTATGCTGAGCCGCAATTGCGAATACGCGCTGGATATACCAATCTTCGAGGAACCTTTCGAGAAGGAATTCGAGTACGTGGCCAGTGTGTGGGCCGCGGCGGCGAGCCTGGCCGAGTTTTATGCCAGTTACAGCCGCGCTACATCCAATTCGCACGACATCGCTTCTCGATAGCTCAAGGCTGCGGCGCTGTTGCGTGCTCCAGATCGCCAAGCCAGCGGATCGCGTGTTCGCGATTGTCGCCGCACATGTCGGCTGCCGGCAGCAGGCTGGCACACACCTCCGGGCGGTCCGGGTGGCCGAAAATGCGACAGCTGTCGGCCTCGTCCAGCTGCACGCAGCGCACGCCGGCCGGCTTTCCGTGCGGCATGCCCGGGATCGGACTGGAGATGGAGGGAGCGGTACAGCAGGCGCCGCACATGGGGCGACAATTCATCGCTTCACGCGCGGCGGGACCGGGTTCTTGGCGGGCGCTGCCGGGTGGGCCAGATCGTGAGCCTGCGCGTCCAGGGCGGAGTCGTCCGCACTGGCGTTTTCACGTCCCGGCGTCCCATGCCGGAGCCGAAGGAATGCTTCGGTCTCGGCCTCGCTCCGGGCCCGGGTATGCTCCTTCAGAATCGATAAGGCTTTCGAGTTCATAGTGATATTCCTTTGGCTTGCATGTACGACAAGAGTTGCCGCCAGCTCGCCGAGCCGGGCTTCAGGTCGAATGACAGGTCCACGCTTTGGCCAATCAGCCGCCATGTCTTGCGACCCTCGGCAGTGGTCATGAGTTCACTGATGCGCGTGCAATTTTGATAAGGCTGGCACAGACGGACGGCCGAACTCGCCGGGATGAAGGCGTCGAATCCGAGGGCAGGCCATACATAGTAGCCGCGCATGGGGTGGGGCTTCAACCCGAATGTGGCGAGGTCTCCCACCGCGCTCACGCGCACATCGGTCAGGTAAATGCCTGCGCGGGCCCAACTGGCGGCTTCGATGATCTGCCGGACAACGCAACGCGTGCCAATACCCGCCTGCGTGTATTCGTCAGCCAGGACCAGCACGACATTGCGCAGATGGAAGCTGTACGGTGGTCCTGGGTTTTGGAACAGGTAGCGGTACATAGGTTCGGCCAAAATCCGGTTATCCACTCGCAGGGCAATGCCGCCGCCGTCGGGATAAACGTTAACAATGCTATCTCGGGGCGCGCCCGCGATTCGGGCCAGCTGCGCGTCCGTCATGAACCCTTCCAGGGATGGTGCACGGTGTACTGTGACACTGGCGTCAGCAAACCACTTGGCAGTCACGCGGTCCATTCTTCCTCCCGTTGACCATGCGAGCAGTAACTGTGGCTAAGAGTGCGATGGTGCGCTTGCTGACCTGCCTCGGTTTGCTTGTCCTCACGTGAAAAGTGAGCGGATAAGTTCCTCAAACGGCTTGGCAACGCCGGGGTTCTTGAACCAGATCAAAGACGGGCCGCTATGCTACTCCATACGATGAACGCTGTAGATGCAGATCAAAGCGTGTCATCATGTCCAAGAAATTCCCCGACGAGCCTCCCCACCCCGAACGTATCTGCTGGGGCTGCGACAGATATTGTCCGGCTGACCAGATGGCCTGCGGCAACGGCTCGGACCGCACCCAGCACCCGATCGAGTTTTTTGGCCGCGGCTGGCAGAACTGGAACGCGGAACAGGGGGAGGAAAGCCCCTCTGACAGTGCTTGACGGCATTTTCCGGGCTGTTATATTTGATGACTTGCGAGTTAGTAGCAGGATCAACCCATGAATTGCCCGTTTGGTATCAAGCCCCGCTGGGAGCGCCGCAAGGATGCGCGCCCACAGGAATTGCTGGCGGCTGCCCTCGATTTGTTCGTCGAGCACGGCTACGCGGCGACACGCCTGGAGGACGTGGCGCGCCGCGCCGGCGTGTCCAAGGGCACTCTGTACCTCTATTTTGAGAACAAGGAAGAGCTGTTCAAGGCGGTGGTGCGCGAGAGCATCGTGCCCGCCATCGGCGACGCCGAAGAGTACATCGCCAGCTTCGAAGGCCCGTCAGCCGAACTGCTGCGCTGGGTGATCGCCACCTGGTGGGAGCGCATCGGCGCCAGCAAGGCCTCCGGCATCAGCAAGCTGCTGATGGCGGAAGCCAGCAATTTCCCCGATCTTGCGCAGTTTTACCGCGATGAAGTGATTTCCCGCGCCAGCGCCATGATCTCCAGCATGCTGGAACGCGGTGTCGCGCGCGGCGAGTTCAAGCCCATGGACATCAACGTCGCGACCCAGGTCCTGATCGCCCCGGTCTTGATGCTGATGCTGTGGAAGCATTCGGTCGGTCCTTGCGACCAGCGGATCCTGGAGCCCCAGGCCTACCTGGCCCAGCTCACCGACATGGTCCTGCACGGCCTGTTGACAACGGAACAAGGCGGTGGGGGCTGCGCTGATACTCGCTGATTCGCGCATTTCGCTGCTTTATTCCCCCGAAATTGCAGACTGTCGCAATTTCGGGTCCTCTGCCGTACCCCGCCGTTAAGATGCGGGTTCTGAGGCAGATCAAGATAAAATATCGGATTATTTCTTTCCACCGAGCCTAGCAATGAATATCGAACAAGCCCGCTTCAACATGATCGAACAGCAAATCCGTCCGTGGAACGTCCTGGACCAGGATGTGCTCGACCTGCTGGTCGTCGTCAAGCGCGAACAGTTCGTCCCGGCCGCGTACAAGGCGCTGGCCTTTGCCGACACCGAGATCCCGCTGGGTCATGGCGCCTCGATGTTCTTCCCCAAGATTGAAGCCCGCCTGATGCAGGAACTGCAGGTCAAGAAGCACGAGAAGGTGCTGGAGATCGGGAGCGGTTCCGGTTACATGGCGGCCCTGCTCGCCACCCGCGGCCAGCACGTGACCACCGTCGAGATCGAGCCGGAACTCAAGGAACAGGCGCAGAAGAACCTGGCCGCGGCCGGTATCGCCAACGTCAAGGTCGAGCTGGGCAATGGCGCCGAGGGCTGGGCCCAGGGCGCGCCCTACGACGTGATCGTGATCTCCGGCGCGCTGGAAGTGCTGCCGGACGCCTTCCTGAAGCAGCTGAAAGTCGGCGGCCGCCTGGCTTGCCTGGTCGGCAACGCGCCGGTGCAGGAAGCCCAGATCATCACGCGCGTCTCCGACACCGCCTATGACACGGCCAAGGTGTTCGAGACCAACGTCGCCTACCTGCGCGCGGCCCCGGTGCCCTCGCACTTCACGTTCTGAGTGGCGGACCAGTGAATCACATGTCCGCTCCCGAGCTGGCCGCACGGCTGGCCGACGACAGCCGCGCGCGCCCGGTCCTGCTGGACGTGCGCGAGCCGTGGGAATTCAACACCTGCGCGATCGCGGGCTCGACCCTGATGCCGATGCAAAGCGTGCCCGCGCGCCTGCAGGAGCTCGATGACGACGCCGAGATCGTCTGCGTGTGCCACCACGGCGGACGCAGCATGCAGGTCGCGGCCTTTCTCGAGCGGCAGGGCTTTACCAATGTGACCAACCTGACCGGCGGCGTCCACGCGTGGGCGCTGCAGGTCGACCCGTCGATGCCGACGTATTGAAGCAGCAGAGCCGTCCAGAACAAAAAATCGACGTCCGATCAACCGCCCAAAACTTTTGATACTCCAACGGAGACCGCAATGCAGAAACCCCTCCTCGCCGTGCTGATCGCCAGCGCCTTTTCGCTGCACGCGAACGCGGCCGACCTGATCCAGGTGTACCGCCAGGCTCTGGCCAACGACGCGACGTATGCGAGCGCGCGCGCCTCCCTGGCTGCCGGCCAGGAACGCACCACGCAAGGACGGGCCGGCCTGCTGCCGAACATTTTCGCCAGCGGTAACTATGGCCGCAGCAACTCGGACAACTCGCCCTGGAACGAAGGCTCGACCTTCAAGGACGAATTCGGCGTCACCCACACCGTGACTGGCACCAGCGGCAGCAGCAAGGCCGCCACCTACTCGATCACCCTGACCCAGCCGCTGTTCCGCTGGGACCGCTGGGAGACCTACCAGCAGAGCAAGCTGTCGCAGTCGATCGCCGAGGCCACCTTCGCCCAGGCCCAGCAGGACCTGATCACCCGTGTGGCGCAGGCCTACTTCGACGTGCTGGCCGCCCAGGACACGCTGGAAACGGTGCGCGCCCAGAAGACCGCGACCACCGAGCAGCTCGCCTCGGCCAAGCGCAACTTCGAGGTCGGCACCCAGACCATCACCGACACCCATGAAGCCCAGGCTGCCTACGACCTGGTGGTGGCGCAGGAATTCGCCGCGGTCAACGACCTGGAAGTCAAACGCACCGCGCTGCAGCAGATCATCGGCACCGCCCCGGCCTCGCTGGCGACCCTGAAGCCGGGCGTGACCCTGACCGCACCGGCGCCGGCCGTGATCGACCCGTGGGTGTCGTCCGCCGAGAACCAGAACTACGCCGTGACCGCCGCCCAGCTGAACTACGAGATCGCCAAGCGCGACATTTCGCGCAACCGCGCCGGCCACTACCCGACCCTGGACCTGCAGGCCCAGAGCAGCCGCACCAAGGTGTTTGGCTCGGACAGCGGTTCCGGCACCAGCACTGACAAGTCGATCGGCGTGGCCTGGAACATCCCGATCTTCTCGGGCTTCTCGGTGACCAGCAAGGTGCGCGAGTCGATCGCGCTGGAAGACAAGGCCCGCAACGACCTGGAGGCGACCCGCCGCCAGGCCGCGCAGAACGCGCGCCAGGCTTTCCTGGGCGTGAACAGCGGCATGGCGCAGGTGAAGGCGCTGGAAGCGGCCGAAGTGTCGAGCCAGTCGGCGCTGGAATCGAACAAGCTGGGCTACCAGGTCGGCGTGCGCATCAACATCGACGTGCTGAACGCGCAGCGCCAGCTGTATTCGACCCGCCGCGACCTGGCCGCCGCCCGCTACAACACCATCATGGCCGGCCTGCGCCTGAAGGCGGCCGCCGGCACGCTGAAGGAAGCGGATCTGGAGCCGATCAACGCCCTGCTGCAGCAGACCGCGCAGTAAGGGCCACCGGCGTGGCGCCGCGCGGCGCCGCTGCGGCCGCTCCAAGCAAAAAGCCACCCAGCTGGGTGGCTTTTTCTTTGGCCTGGACAGCGTAGACTCCGCCCTGCACGCTTCCGGCCGGCCCGGGAGCGCCCTTAGTCAACCATGGAGAGACGCCCCGCGATGAATTTCACCGAGTCCATTCAAACCTGCTTCAAGAAGTACGCCGACTTCAGCGGCACGGCCTCCCGCCCCGAATTCTGGTGGTTCGCGCTGTTCTGCTGGCTCGTCTCGTTCGCACTGAACGTCGTCCTCAGTAGCTTTTTCCTGTCGATGATCTTCTCGCTCGCGATTCTGGTGCCAAGCCTGGCCGCCGGTGCGCGCCGCCTGCACGACACTGACCGCAGCGGCTGGCTTCAGCTGCTGGTCTTCATCCCGGTGCTGGGCTGGATCGCGCTGCTGGTCCTGCTGGCGCAGGAAGGCAAAGCCAACCGCTACTCCGCATCGGGCCAGGCCGTTCCGACCTGACCGTCACCCTGCCGAGGCGGAGGGTCAGTCTTTCTCCGCCCCCTTCGCCTTCGGCTGCCACAGCTCCACCTTGTTCCCGTCCGGGTCCATGAACCAGCCGAACAGGCCGAAGTCGCCGTAGTCCTCGCGCTCGCCCACGAGCTGCCCGCCCGCCTCCTGCACTTGGCGCAGCGCGCCGTCCAGGTCGTCCACCATCAGATTGAACATGAAGTCGCGGCCCGGTGCGAACTTGTCCGAGTCCTGCTTGAAGGGGCTGAACACGGTCGCGCCGCCCGGCGGAATCTGCTCCGGGCGCAGCACCGCATAGCCATGTTCCCCCGGCACGCCCAAGGCCCGCTGGTACCAGTCCATCAGGGCCTTGGGGTCTTTCGATTTGAAGAAGATGCCGCCGACGCCGAGTACCTGTGCCATGGATGTCCCCTGATGAGTTGTGAGTCCAGCAAGGGTACGCCCGCCCGGCGGCGGCATGCAAGTCCGATTTAGCGCAGGCCGGCGCCCATCTCCTCGTCCTTGCGCTGGATGAGCTCCACCTTGTAGCCGTCCGGGTCGGTGATGAAGGCGATCACCGTGGTGCCACCCTTGACCGGGCCCGGCTCGCGCGTGACGTTGCCGCCCGCGGCGCGCACGGCCTCGCAGGCCTGGTAGACGTCGTCGGCCGAGATGGCGATGTGGCCGTAGGCCGAGCCCATGTCGTACTGGTCCACGCCGTAGTTGTAGGTCAGCTCCAGCTCCGCATGGTCCGGGTTGCTGCCGTAGCCGAGGAAAGCCAGGGTGTACTTGTACTCGGGGTTGTCGGAGGTGCGCAGCAGCTTCATGCCGAGCACGCGGGTGTAGAAGTCGATGGAACGCTGCAGGTCACCGACCCGCAGCATCGTATGCAGGATTCGCATCGTGGTCTTTCGTTGTGGTGGAATCAGACCAGCGATTTTAGCGTCAGCTTTCCAGCTTTGCTTCCAGCGTGATCTGCGCGTTCAGCAGCTTGGAGACCGGGCAGCCCGCCTTGGCCCTTTGAGCCGCGTCGTTGAAGGCTTCCTGGCTGGCGCCGGGGATTTTCGCGGTCAGTTCCAGGTGCACGGCGGAGATGGTGAAGCCGTCGTCTGTCTTGTCCAGCGAGACCGTGGCCTTCGTTTGCATGCGCTCGGCGGTGAGGCCCGCTTCGCCCAGCTTGCCCGACAGCGCCATCGTGAAGCAGCCTGCATGGGCCGCCGCGATCAGTTCTTCGGGGTTCGTGCCCGGCCCTTCGGCAAAGCGCGCGTTGAAGCCGTACTGCGTGTGGTCCAGCACCGTGCTCTGCGTGGTGATGTTGCCCTTGCCGTCCTTGATGGCGCCGCTCCATTCGGCGGTGGCCCAGCGTTTGATCATTTGGCAGCTCCTTGTTGAGAGGTGGGCGTGATGCGCCACATCGTGTTGCCCACATCGTCCGCGACCAGGATGGCGCCCTGCTTGTCGACCGCCACGCCCACCGGCCGCCCATTGGCCTTGCCCTGCTGGGTGAGGAAGCCGGTCAGCACGTCCTGCGGCGGGCCGCTCGGCTGGCCCCCAGCGAAAGGCACGAAGATCACCTTGTAGCCTGCGCGCGGATTGCGGTTCCATGAACCGTGCTGGCCGACCAGCGCGCCGCCCTTGAACTGCGGGATCAGCGCCGCGTCGTAGAACGCGAGCCCGAGCGAGGCGGTGTGCCCGCCCAGCGCGTAGTCGGGCACGATGGCTTTGGCCACCAGCTCCGGCTTTTGTTCCTTCACGCGCGCGTCCACGTGCTGGCCGTAGTAGCTGAACGGCCAGCCGTAGAAGCCGCCGTCCTGCACCGACGTCAGATAGTCGGGCGGCAGGTCGTTGCCGATTTCGTCGCGCTCGTTCACCACGGTCCACAGCTGCTTGCCCACGAAGCCCATCCCATTCGGATTGCGCAGGCCGGAGGCGTACACGCGCGCCTTGCCGCTGGCCCGGTCGACTTCCCAGATCGCAGCGCGGCCTTCCTCGGCGGCCAGGCCGTTCTCGCCGACGTTGCTGTTGGAGCCGACCGTCACGTACAGCTTGCTGCCGTCCGGGCTGGCGATGACGTTCTTGGTCCAGTGATGGTTGATCGGGCCGCCCGGCAGGTCGATTACCTTGGTGCCCTTTTCGGCGATCTGGGTCGCCCCTTCCTGGTACGGGAAGCGCAGCAGCGCGTCGGAATCGGCGACATACAGCTCATTGCCCACCAGGGCCATGCCGAACGGCGAGTTCAGGCCGGACAGGAACACCGTCTTCTGCACCGCCATGCCGTTGGCGCCGAGGCCGCGCAGCAGGGTGATGCGGTTGGCCGACGGCGCCGCGGAACCGGCCCGCTTCATGGCGCTCTTCATGATCGCGCCCTTGATGCCCTTGGCGTCCTCCGGCTTGGGCGGGGCGTTGGTCTCGGCCACCAGTACGTCGCCGTTGGGCAGCACGTACAGCCAGCGCGGGTGATCCAGGCCGTTAGCATAGGCCAGCACTTGCAGGCCCGCCACGGCGACCGGTTTGCCGCCCGCAGGCCACGGGTCGGCGGGCGCGATGTTCAGCACCGGGATCAGCTTTTTCTGCGGCTCCGGCAAGACCGGATGGGGGCCGAAGCCGGTCGGGTAGCCCTGGCTGGCAGGGCTTGCAGGGGCGGCGGCGGGGGCGGCGGGCGCCTCGGCACAGCCCGCGGACTGCACCATGGCCAGCGCCGCCGCGAGCGTGCCCAAGGTCAGGCGGAGCGGCCTCATTGACGGCCCCGCGTGTCCGGCCCCGTGGGCGTGGTCTCGCGCATCGATTCGCCGCGGTCCGGCTGCGGCTTGGCGGTGCCGTCGCCCTTGGGCGTGACGGCGGCTTCCACGCCCGGCGTGTTGCGGGCGTCGGTGTCGATCAGGCCCTGCTCGACATCGCTCTGCGCCTGGCGGATGATGCCGCGCGGGCCGCGCTCCTGCCCGTCGGGCGATTCGTCGCGTTCGTGCGGCTGGCGCTTGATGCCGTCGTTCTCGATCTTCGCATCGGTGTTGATGCGGCGGTCCGGTGTTTCCCGTGCCATGAGGTTCTCCTGTTGCCTTCGATATTGAAGAAATGGTATCGCCTGGGAACGATGGCGGTCGCCCAATTGGATGATGCAAAAATGCAATGGACCAGCTACCATGCGCCATCGCCGCGACCGAGAGCCGACCGTGCACGCTTCCGCCACCTGCCGCAACTGCGGCGCCGCCGTGACCGACAACTATTGCGCCCACTGCGGGCAGGAGACGCGCCTTCATGTGCCGACCGCGTTCGAATTCGTGCACGAGTTCATCAGCCACTACGTCGCCCTGGAGGGCAAGCTGTGGCAGACGCTCAAGCTGCTGGTCCTGCGGCCTGGCGCGCTCACGGCGGCCTACCTGGCGGGGCAGCGCCAGCGCTACGTGCTGCCGCTGCGGGTGTTCCTGACTTTCTCAATCCTGTTCTTCGCGGTGCTGAAGTACGCCGGCCACATGGAGCCGCGCACCGGTCCCCAGGGCCGCCCGGTGGCGCAGGAGAACGTGCATCTGCAGACGCTGTGGGGCACCCGCTTCCCGTCGGTGCTGCAGCGGGTCGACCGCTTCAACGCCCTCCCGACGGAGCAGAAGATCCAGCTCGCCACCAGCGGCTTCTTCGCCTATGTGCCGTATGCCGTGTTCCTGCTGATGCCGCTGTTCGCGCTCTACCTCAAGCTACTGTACCTGGGCAGCGGGCGGCGCTATGGCGAGCACCTGTTGTTCGCCCTGCATACCAATGCCTTCGCCTACTTCGCCCTGGCGTGGGCCGTGCTGCTGCCTTGGGGCCCCGTCCGGATGGCACTGGGTGCCTGGCTGCTGGTCTACCTGCCGCTGGCCATGCAGCACGTATATGGCGGGCGCAAGTCGGCCACCACGCTGCGCTGGCTCGTGCTCGGGACCCTGCACATGATCAGCATTGCGGTGGCGATCGCGAGCGCCCTCTCCTACGCGCTGCTGCACGAATGATTTATACTGTGCATCCGTACAGTTTTGGCCCGCGCTGACTTCATGCCCACGCCCGATTCGCAGAAAACCATCGCGCTCGCCGTGCGGCACAACACGGCCGGCATCGACGACCCGGTGACGCGCGTGGTGCGCTATCTGCAGGACGCCGGCCACCGCGTGGTGTTCGAAAGCGAGACCGCGACCCACGTGCAGGCGGACGGGGTGCCCGCGATGGCGATCGCCGACATCGGCCAGCAGGCCGACCTCGTGATCGTGATGGGCGGCGACGGCACCATGCTCGGCATCGCACGCCAGCTGGCGCCGTATGCGGTGCCGCTGGTCGGCATCAACCAGGGGCGGCTTGGCTTCATCACCGACATTCCCATCGAACGCATGCTGCCCGCGCTGGAGGAGATCCTGAGTGGAAAGGCCAACGCGGAAAAACGCACCCTGCTCGAAGGCCGCGTGATGCGCGAGGACGCGGTGATCGCCAGCGGCCTGGCCGTCAACGACGTGGTGGTCTCGCGCGGCACCGGCGCCGGCATGGCGGAGCTGAAGGTTACGGTGGACGACTGCTTCATGTACAACCAGCGTTCCGACGGCCTGATCGTCACCACGCCGACCGGCTCCACCGCATACGCGCTGTCGGCGGGCGGCCCGCTGCTGCACCCGACCCTGCCCGGCATCGGTCTGGTGCCGATCGCGCCGCACGCGCTGTCCAACCGGCCGATCGTGATTCCCGAAACCTCGGTGATCGTCATCGAGATCATGAGCGGGCGCGATATCTCGGTGAACTTCGACATGCAGACCTTCGCCAGCCTGCAGCACGGGGACCGCATCGTGATCCAGCGCTCGCCCAACACCATCACCTTCCTGCATCCGCCGGGCTGGAGCTACTACGACACCTTGCGCGAGAAGCTTCACTGGAACGAGTACCCTTCGATCGAAGGCAAGCTCACAAAATAACGAGACACCCGAACTTATCCATGCTGCGTACCCTGACCATTCGCGATTTCGTGATCGTCGATGCGATCGAACTCGAATTCACCCATGGCTTCACCGTCTTCACCGGCGAGACCGGCGCGGGCAAGTCCATCCTGATCGACGCGCTGCAGCTGGCGCTGGGCGGCCGCGGCGACGCCAGCGTGGTGCGCGAAGGCGCAGCCAAGGCTGACATCACCGCCGATTTCGCCGTCAATGACGCCGCTGCCGCCTGGCTGGCCGAACACGAGTTCACGGCCGATGAAGGCGGCGCGCTGCTGCGCCGCGTGATCGACAACGCGGGCCGCTCCAAGGCCTTCATCAACGGCGTGGCGGCGACGGCGTCGCAGTTGCGCGACCTGGGCGAACTGCTGGTCGACATCCACGGCCAGCACGCCCACCAGTCGCTGCTCAAGCTCGATGCCCAGCGCCTGCTGCTGGACAGCGTGGCGGGTCTGGACATCAAGCCTTTATCTACCGCGTACCGGGTGTGGCGCGCCATCGCGAAGCAGCGCGAGGAATTCGAGACCAACGCGCGCAATGTGCTGATGGAGCGCGAGCGCCTGGAGTGGCAGGTGACGGAGCTGGACAAGCTGGCCGCCAAGCCGGGCGAATGGACCGAGGTGGCGAATGAGCACAGCCGCCTGTCGCACGCCGCCAGCCTGATCGAAGGCGCGCAGGAAGCGCTCAACGCGATCTCGGAAGACGAGCATCCGATCCTTTCGCAGCTCAATGCCTTGAACACCAAGCTGTCCAAGCTGGTTGACATCGATGCCGCGCTCAAGCCGGTCCTGGAGTGCATGGAGCCCGCGCGCATCCAGCTCCAGGAGGCGGTGTATGCGCTGAACGACTACCTGGGCCGCGTGGAGCTGGACCCGGCCCGCCTGCAGGAAGTCGAAGGCCGCATGGAAGCGCTGCACAGCACCGCGCGCAAGTTCCGCGTGACGCCGGAGGAGCTGCCCGCCGAGCATACCCGCCTGGCCGAGGAGCTGCGCCAGCTGGCCGATGCCAGCGACATCGAGGGCCTCAAGAAGCAGGAAGAGAAGGCGCACCAGGCCTATCTCGCGCTGGCCGCGCAGGTGTCGCAGACCCGCGCCGCCGCAGCGAAGAACCTCGGCGAGCAGGTCACGCTGGCGATGCAGGATTTGAACATGACGGGGGGCTCGTTCGCGGTCGCCCTGAATCCGTCCGAACCGGCCGCGCATGGCGTGGAGCAGGTCGAATTTCTGGTCGCCGGCCACGCGGGCGTGGCCCCGCGCCCGCTGGCCAAGGTGGCCTCGGGCGGCGAACTGGCGCGCATCTCGCTGGCGATCTCGGTGATCACGTCGAACGCCACCACGGTCCCGACCCTGATCTTCGACGAGGTGGACAGCGGCATCGGCGGCGGCGTGGCCGAGGTGGTGGGGCGTTTGCTCAAGCGCCTGGGCCAGCAGCGCCAGGTGCTGTGCGTGACCCACCTGCCCCAGGTGGCGTCGCAGGGCAACGCCCACTTCCAGGTCGCCAAGGCCACCACGGACGCGGGCAAGACCGTGTCCCGCATCGAGGTGCTGGACCCCAAGAACCGGGTCGAGGAAATCGCCCGCATGCTGGGCGGCCTGGAGATCACCGCCACCACCCGCAAGCACGCGCGCGAACTGCTGGCGCTGTAGCACTGCCCCCTGTCCGGGGGGAATGTCCTTGCATTTCCGAAAATGTAGTTGAGTTCAGGAAACTCGATGCATACACTTGGGCGCTTTCCAATAAGAGCCCTCGTGACCATGACATTCCTGACCCGTTCCCTGCTGGCGGCATGCATTGCGGCCACCCTCGCGCCTGCCGCGTCTGCCACCGGCATCTTTCTCGCCCCGCTGTCCAAGTGGAAGGACGGGAAGATCACCTGGTACTACAACCCGCAGTACACCCCGGCCGAGATCGGGGACGAGTACTTCCTGGCTGCGACCAAAGAGGCCATGGCCAAGTGGTCCAAGGGCTGCAATATCAAGGTGGAATACGGCGGCCTGACGACGGTCGCGCCGGATCCACGCAACTGGATTCCGAGCAACCAGGTCACGGTCGGCTTCTTCCCCTTCGTGAACGACAATGTGGCGGGCCGCGGCGGTCTCGCCAATCCCGCCCTGCAGGGCTTCGCCACCTCGGGCCTGGTGGCGCTCAACATGGGCGATCCGATCGGCCGGACGCACCTGGAACGCGGCGAAGCCTTTAAAGAGGTGCTCACGCACGAAATTGGCCACATGCTGGGTCTGGGCCACACGCTGAACCCCTATTCGATCATGTACGGCCAGACCTCGGGCGGAATCAACAGCTGGAAGAGCGACCCGTTCGGCGAGGACTACACCACCTGCGCCAACCTGTACGGCAGCAAGGGCCTGGTCGAGCGCCCCTACTACGGCGGGGACGTGACGCCTGACTCGTCCTACGGCATCTCGGTGGCCTTTGAAACCAGCATGCCCGATCCGCTCAAGCCGCAGTCGCCGGCCATCGAGGTGCTGGACCTGTCCGTGCCGGACCGCATGCTGTACAAGGTGCTGCGCGCACCGAAGGGCGCCGACGCGTCCCAGGTCCAATGGCGCCTGGTGGCGCCGAACGGCGACCTGGTCGACCCCTTGCACTATTCGCTGGAGGCCGACCGCGCGCAGGTCATCCAGAACAGCGGCATGACCTGGATGTCCACTGTGCTGCCGACCGCTCGCAACATGTCGTCCAACTTCCTGCCCGCCGTGAATGGCCATTGGCGCCTGCAGGCTTTCGTGGGCGACAAGCCGGCGGCGGAGTTCAAGTTCGAGACCATCAATGGCGGCATCGCGCCGGATGAGCGCTTCCTGGAAATGGCGCTGATCGCGGAAGTCCTGGGCGACCGTATACATGTCAGCACCGCCCACCTGGACCAGCTGGGCCTGGCCCGCGTGGACACCTACCTGAACGGCGACCATGCGACCAGCGCCTCTGACTTCCTGCTGCCGAAGGGCCCGAGCACGATCGAACTGTGGGGCAAGTCGGACCTGCCGCGGCCGTCGCAGTGCATCCCCCAGGACACGCCCGACGTGGTGCGCTACCTGAGCTTCGGCGGCACCACCGGCCAGCTGGCCGACAATCGCATCGCCGTGGTCGAAAGCGGCAACCTGCAGGCCTACTCGGCGTCCGCCACCGTGGAAACCGCGCGCAGCGGCACCCAGCAGGTGTTCGTGGCGGCCTACGCCGGCGGTGCCACCCTGTACCGCCAGGCGGACGGCAGCTGGGCACCGGAGGAGCACGCGCTGTTCTCCTTCAACGCGCCGGGCGCCGCCAACTTCGACGTAGTGCGCAACCTGAACTCGTACACCATGCCGGCCAACGCGCAGATCGTGGTGGCCTACGGCGCCTCGCTGGCCGATGCGGTCGCGAGGAAGCAGACCGCGCTGGTGCACACTTTCAGCAATGGGTCCGCGGCGGCGGAAAGCATGCTGGCGGACTACCGCGACAACTACACGCTCAGCATGCAGGGCGGCGTGGTCACCGTGACGCGCAAGTCGGATGGCAAGGTGATGCAGTATTCGGTGGCGCAGGACATCGGCTTCCTCGACCGCAAGGTGTCGTTCGACATCGACGGCGCGGCCGGCCAGCTGTACCGCCTCTACCAGGCCACTTTCAACCGCAAGCCGGACGCGGAAGGCCTGGGCTACTGGCTGGGCCGCATGCAGCAGGGCCTGTCGCTGCAGGGCGTCTCGTCGTCATTCCAGGAGAGCCCGGAGTTTCAGAAGCTGTATGGCGCGGGCGTGTCCAACGAGGCCTGGCTGCGCACCGTGTACCAGAACGTGCTGCACCGCGCCCCGGATGCGGACGGCCTGGCATGGTGGGTGGCCAAGCTGGACTCGGGCGCCGCGCGGGTCGACGTGCTGATCGGCTTCTCGGAAGACACCGAGAACCGCAAGAACGTGGCCGCCGGCTATGCCAACGGCGTCGAGTACGTGCCCTACGCCCAATGATTCCTTGGTAATACCCCGGCGCGTCCGCGCCGGTTTCAGTCGACGTATCAGCCCTCAACGCGCCGCCCTACCCGGGCCGGCGCGTCTTTTTCTGCCCCGCGCCCGGCACCAGGCCCCGGACAGGTCCGACCCCACGTGGTCCTCTTTTTCCCGTTTCCTTCTCCGCACCACTCTTTTGCACTCTTTTCTCCTCAAACGAGTGCAGCTCGCACTGTTTTGCGCGCGTTTGCGACCTCGTGTCAGCAAAAAGAGTTTGAACAAGATTCAGACGAGTGGATTAGAGACTGTCGTGAATCTCCGAAGAGTGCAGAAGAGATGGAAGAGAGTGTGAACAAGATCGTTCGGCCTGGCGCACCAGGCCCCCTGCAGGGCTCGGTCGGCGATGGCTGCGCCCGGCACTTGAATGGTCGCTCTTCCATCTTGTTCAAACTCTTTCTTCGGGTGGTATGCACCCGAATGCACTCCTGCGCATCTTAAACGCACTCAAAAAATGGGAGAGATGCCTCGTTTGCACGCAAAAGAGAGCGTTCTGATCTCGGAAGAGTGCAAAAGAGTGCGAAAGAGTGCGGGCGAGGAGCTCACCGTTGTTTCGAAGGTGTACCCCCGGCCCGGACTCTGGGGCTGAAGGTGGCACGGGACAGCGCGCAGGCGCCTGAAAGCTTCAAGCGCGGATTCGCCAAGTCATTGTGCTAAATCTATAATTGACCGTTTCCACCACCTTCGAATCGGATCCCATGTTTTTTCGCCGCGAACCACCCCACGCGCATGGCCGCGTGGCGCGCAGTGCCGTTGTGCTGGTCAACCTGGGCACGCCGGACGAGCCCACGCGTGGCGCGGTCCGGCGCTACCTGAAGGAGTTCCTGTCGGACCGGCGCGTGGTGGAGATCCCGCGCGCCGTGTGGTGGTTCATCCTGCACCTGATCATCCTGCCGTTCCGTTCGGGACAGTCGGCGGGCAAGTACCAGACCATCTGGATGAAGGACGGTTCGCCGCTCAAGGTCTATACCGAGCGGCAGGCGGCCCAGCTGCGCAGCACGCTGGCGGAGCGCGGCCATGAGGTGACGGTGGCGATGGCGATGCGCTACGGCTCACCGTCCCTGCCCGACGTGCTGGACCAGCTCAAGGCCGAGGGCCATGACCGCGTCGCGATCCTGCCCGCCTACCCGCAGTACTCCGGCACCACCACCGCCTCGATCTTCGACGCCGTGTTCGCGCACTACCAGCAGATCCGCAACGTGCCCGAACTGCGGCTGGTGCGCGGCTACCACGATCACGATGCCTACATCGATGCGCTGGCCGCCAGCGTGCAGACGCATTGGGAGAGCCATGGCCGCGGCGAGAAGCTGGTGCTGAGCTTCCACGGCGTGCCGAAACGCACGCTGCTGCTGGGCGATCCCTACCACTGCGAGTGCCACAAGACCGCGCGCCTGCTGGCCAAGCGCCTGCGCCTGCGCGAGGACGACTATCTGGTCACCTTCCAGTCCCGCTTCGGCAAGGCGGAGTGGCTGCAGCCGTACACGCAGCCGACCGTCGAGCAGCTGGCGCGCGAGGGCGTGAAGGCCATCGACATCCTGTGCCCCGGCTTCATCAGCGACTGCCTGGAGACGCTGGAGGAGATCAACATGGAGGTGCGCCACGCGTTCGAATCGCACGGCGGCCAGCGCTTCAGCTACATCCCCTGCCTGAACGATGGACCGGGGTGGATCACCGGGCTGGCGGAAATCGCCGAGCAGCACCTGATCGGCTGGCCGACCATCCAAACCCCGGCCCAACGCGCCGAGCGCCAGCGCGACGCCGAGACCGGCCGCGCCCGCGCCCTCCAGCTGGGCGCCAGCGAATGAGCACGGCGCTGAATGCCACCGTCGCCGCTGCAGGGCTGCTGATTCTGCCGGTCGCGCTGGTGCACAGCGTGTTCGGCCAGCGCATGATCTTCCGCGCGTGGGACCGCAAGGACCCCAGCCTGGCCGCACTGCGGCGCTTCCGCGGTATCCTGTGGGCCACCTGGCATTTGGCCAGCGTGCTGGCGGCCGGCATCGGCGTGGCGCTGATCCTCCTCGGGCGCGACTGGCACGGCGGGCCGCAGGAAGCCTGGCTGGTGCGGATGTTGGCGCTGGCCTTCCTGGGCAGCAGCGCCCTGGTCGCGATCGGCACGCGCGGCCGCCACCCCGGCTGGATCGGCCTTGGGCTGTCCGGCACTCTGGCCCTGCTGGGCTGACCCTGAACGAGGAGCGCAACATGACCGAGATACTGGGGCTGGACCACGTGCAAGTGGCGATCCCCGCTGGCGCGGAAGAGGAGGCGCGCGCCTTCTACGGCGGACTGCTGGGCATGACCGAAATCCCGAAGCCGTCGGTGCTGGCGGTGCGCGGCGGCTGCTGGTTCCAGTGCGGCATGCAGCAGCTGCACATCGGCGCTGACAAAGATTTCCACGCCGCCCGCAAGGCCCATCCGGCCCTGCTGGTGCGCGGCCTGGCGGCGCTGCGCGCCCGGCTGCAGGGCGCCGGCTGCCAGCTGGAGCCGGGCGAAGCACTGGAAGGTGTCGACCGCTGGATGGTGTACGACCCATTTGGCAATCGCGTCGAACTGGTCGAGCGGCTGGCCTGACCGCTCAGGGGCCGGCCAGCACCGGCCGCACCGCCAGCATGCCCGCGCCCAGCACCATGAAGAAGGTGCCGCTCACGGCAGGCAGCACGCGGGTGGCCAGCGCCGCCGACAGCAGGGCCCGCGAGCGCACCGCCAGCGCCACATAGCTCACGTGCGCCAGCACCGTGCACGCGGCAAAGGTGCCGGCCAGTTGCAGGAACAGCACGGGCCCGACGCCGCCTTGCCCCGTAAACTGGGCGAACAGGGCGCAGGAGAACACGATGCTCTTCGGGTTGCTGAGCGCCACCAGCAGGCCTTCGCGGAACAGGGCGCGCCCGCCGTGCCGCAGCGCCACCGGTGCCCCGCCACGCCACGCCGCGCGCCACTGGCGCAGGCCGAGCCAGACCATGTAGGCGGACCCGGCCAGCTTCAACGCTTCGAAGGCGCGCGGCGCCGCGTGC
>NZ_SPVF01000068.1 GCF_004614185.1 Zemynaea arenosa
GGGCGGGCCGGGTGGTGCAGGCGCGGGAACGTCGGGCGGTGCTGGCAGCGGATCAGGTGGCGCTGCTGGCGGCGCAGGTGGCACAGGCGGAGGTGCTGCAGCCGGTGGGTCTGGTGGCGCGGGCGCTGGGGGCGCAGGTGGCGGTGGCGCTAGCGGCGGAGGCGGACGATGAGTCCTTCCGGACCATTCATCAGAAGGCCTGTCGCCACCTCGCTGCTGATGCTGGCGATCGTGCTGGCGGGCCTGGTGGGCTTCAAGTTCCTGCCGCTGTCCGCCCTCCCACAGGTCGACTTCCCCACCATCCAGGTGCAAACCCTGTACCCCGGCGCCAGCCCCGAGGTCATGTCCCGCACCGTGACCGCCCCCCTGGAGCGCCAGTTCGGCCAAATGGCGGGCCTCACGCGCATGAGCTCCACCAGTGCCGCTGGCGCGTCCATCATCACCTTGCAGTTCGGCCTTGGCCAAACCCTCGACGTCGCCGAACAGGAAGTCCAGGCCGCGATCAATGCTGGCGGCTCCCTGCTGCCGACCGACCTGCCAGCCCCCCCGGTGTACGCCAAGGTCAACCCCGCCGACGCCCCCGTGCTGACGCTCGCCATCACCAGCGACACGATGCCGCTGACCGAAGTGCAGAACATCGTCAACACCCGCCTCGCCCTGAAAATCAGCCAGGTGAGCGGCGTCGGCCTCGTGACCCTGTCCGGCGGCCAGCGCCCGGCGGTGCGGATCCAGGCCGACAACCGCCTGCTCGCCTCCTATGGCCTGGGCCTGGACAGCCTGCGCACCGCCATCGCCTCCGCCAACGCCAACAGCGCGAAGGGCTCATTCGACGGCCCGCAGCGTTCCTATAGCATCAATGCCAACGATCAGCTGGTGACAGTGCAGGACTACCAGAACCTGATCATCGCTTACCGCAACGGCGCCCCCGTGCGCCTCTCGAACGTGGCCCAGGTGGTGGACAGCGCCGAAAACGTGAAGCTCGGCGCCTGGGCCGGAATGAAACCCGCGATCATCCTCAACGTGCAGCGCCAGCCCGGCGCCAACGTCATCGCCACCGTGGACGCCATCAAGCAGCGCCTCCCCGAGCTGCAGGCAGGCCTGCCCGGCGCCTTGCATGTGGATGTGCTGGTGGACCGCACCACCGGCATCCGCGCCTCCGTCACGCACGTGGAAGAAGAGCTGGTGCTCGCCGTGGTGCTGGTGGTGCTGGTGATCTTCTGCTTCCTGCACAGTGGCCGCGCGACCCTGATCGCCAGCCTGTCCGTCCCGATCTCACTGGTCGGCACCTTCGGCGCCATGTACCTGCTGGGCTACAGCCTGAATAACCTCAGCCTCATGGCACTCACCATCGCCACCGGCTTCGTGGTGGACGACGCCATCGTCATGATCGAGAACATCTCGCGCTACATCGAAGAAGGCGAGCGGCCGATGGACGCGGCGCTGAAGGGCGCCACCCAGATCGGCTTCACCATCATCTCGCTGACGGTTTCACTGATCGCCGTCCTGATCCCGCTGCTGTTCATGGGCGACGTGATCGGGCGCCTGTTCCGCGAATTCGCCGTCACGCTGGCCATCACCATCCTGATCTCGGCGGTGGTGTCCCTGACGCTGGTGCCGATGATGTCCGGCCGCTGGCTGCGCAGCGAGCGGGAACAGAAGCCGAGCCGCTTCGCCATCAAGTCGCAGGCGTTCTTCGACCGCGTCATCAACAAGTACAACACCAGCCTGACCTGGGTTCTGGACCGCCAGGGCTGGACCCTGATTGTCGCCCTGGCCACCCTGATCCTGACCGCGCTGCTCTATCTATGGATCCCGAAAGGCCTGTTCCCGACGCAGGACACCGGCCAGCTCCAGGCCCGCATCGAGTCCCGCAACGCCATTTCCTACGCCCGCATGGCCGAGCTGCAGCAGGACGCCGCGCGCGAGATTTTGGCGGACAAGGACGTCGCATCGCTCAGCTCCATCGTCGGCGTGGATGCCGCCAACAACACCATGCTCCACACGGGCACGATGCTGATCAACCTGAAACCCAGCCACGATGACCAGCAGGACATCATGACCCGCCTGCGCAACCGGGTGGCGCAGGTGGCGGGCCTCACCATCTACCTCCAGCCGACCCAGGACCTGACCATTGATGCGGAAAGCGGCCCGACCCAGTACCGCGTCTCCATCGAAGGCGCGGACAGCGCCACCGTCAACGAGTGGGCCGGCAAGCTGGCCGCGCGCCTGCAGAACGAAAAGGACGTGCGCAACGTCGTCACCGATGCCGGGGCCACCGGCGAAGCCGCGATGGTGCGCATCGACCGCGACACAGCCTCGCGCCTTTCCATCACCGCCGCCAACGTGGACGATGCGCTCTACAGCGCCTTCGGCCAGCGCATCGTTTCCACCATCTTCACCGAGACCAACCAGTACCGCGTGATCCTGGAAGCGAAGCAGGACCCGGACCTGACGGTACAGACTTTGAACGACCTGCAGATCAAGACCGGTTCCGGCCAGCCGACGCCGCTCTCCGCCATCGCCGAGGTGACCGAGGAGCGCGCGCCGCTGCAGATTACCCATGTGGCCCAGTACCCGGCCACCACCATCGGCTTCGACACGGCGCCCGGCGTCTCGCTGGGTACCTCCGTCAACGCCATCAAGGCGGCGGCCAAGGATATCGCGATGCCCAGCTCCGTCTCGATGACCTTCCTCGGCGCAGCGGGTGCCTACCAGGCCTCCCTGACCAACCAGCTGTGGCTCATCCTGGCCGCCGTGGTGTGCGTGTACATCGTGCTCGGGGTGCTGTACGAGAGCTACGTCCACCCGCTGACCATCCTGTCCACGCTGCCCTCCGCAGGCGTGGGCGCGCTGCTGGCGCTGTGGGTGACGGGGCAGGACCTGGGGGTGATCGGCATTATCGGCATCATCCTCCTGATCGGCATCGTCAAGAAGAACGCGATCATGATGATCGACTTCGCCATCGAGGCCGAGCGGGACGAGCACAAGCCGCCGCGCGAAGCCATCCATCAGGCCGCGATGCTGCGCTTCCGCCCCATC
Source organism: Zemynaea arenosa (assembly GCF_004614185.1). GTDB lineage: Bacteria > Pseudomonadota > Gammaproteobacteria > Burkholderiales > Burkholderiaceae_D > Telluria > Telluria arenosa. The sequence goes on from NZ_SPVF01000068.1 coordinate 3,040, forward strand.
ATCATGACCACGCTGGCCGCGCTGTTCGCCGCCGTGCCACTGATGTTCGGCTGGGGCGAGGGCGCTGAGCTGCGCCGCCCGCTGGGCCTCGCGATCTTCGGTGGCCTGATCGTCAGCCAGCTGCTCACGCTCTTCACCACGCCGGTGATCTACCTGGCCTTCGACCGCATGGGCCAGCGCTGGCGCCAGCGCTTTGGCCAGCGGCCGGCACCCGAGGCGGCGCCGTGAATCTCTCCCAGCCCTTCGTCCGCCGGCCGATTGCCACGGTGCTGCTTACCATCGGCATCGCGCTGGCGGGCATCGCGGCGTTCTTCGTGCTGCCGGTGTCGCCGTTGCCGCAGGTGGACTACCCGACCATTTCGGTCAGCGCCAGCCTGCCCGGCGCGAGCCCGGACACCATGGCCACCAGCGTGGCCACGCCGCTGGAACGAAGGCTGGGCATCATCGCGGGCGTGAACGAGATGACCTCGTCGAGCGGCAATGGCTCGACGCGCGTCAGCCTGCAGTTTGACCTGAACCGCAAGATCGACTCCGCCGCCCGCGAAGTGCAGGCCGCGATCAACGCCTCACGCGCGGACCTGCCGTCCACCCTGCGCAGCAACCCCACCTACCGCAAGGCCAATCCGTCGGACGCGCCGGTGCTGATCCTGGCGCTGACCTCCCCGACCCGCTCTCCGGGCCAGATCTACGAGACCGTTTCCAACATCGTGCAGCAGAAGCTCGCGCAAGTGCAGGGCGTCGGGGACGTGGAAATCGGCGGCGGTTCGCTGCCCGCCGTGCGGGTGGACATGAACCCGTATGCACTTAATGCCCACGGCCTGTCCATGGAGGATGTGCGCGCCGCGATCCAGTCCACCAATGCCAACCGGCCCAAGGGCGCCATCGAAGGCAGCGGGCGGCGCCTGCAGATCTATTCGGAGGCGAACACGCCGTCCGGCGGGCGCAAGGCGGTCGACTACCGCGGCCTGGTGGTCGCGTGGCGGAATAACGCGCCGGTGCGGCTGCAGGACGTGGCCGAGGTGACGGACAGCGTGGAGGATGTGAATACGCTGGGCCTCTTCAACGGCCAGCCCGCCATCATCGTCCTGATCACCAAGCAGCCGGACGCCAACGTGATCAAGACCGTGGACTCGGTGCGCGCGCTGCTGCCGCAACTGCAGGCGCAGTTGCCGGGTGACGTGCAACTGCAGGTCGCGTCCGACCGCACCAGCTCCATCCGCGCGTCGCTGCGCGAGATCGAGATCACGCTCATGATTTCGGTGGCGCTGGTGGTCGTGGTGGTTAGCCTGTTCCTGCGCAGCGTGCGCGCGACCATCGTGCCAGCCGTGGCCACCGTGGTGTCGCTGCTGGGCACTTTCGGCGTCATGTACATGCTCGGCTTCAGCCTGAATAACTTGTCGCTGATGGCGATCACTGTGGCCACCGGCTTTGTGGTGGACGACGCCATCGTGGTGCTGGAGAATACTAGCCGCCATATCGAAGAGGGCATGGACCGCATGAAGGCGGCGCTGCTGGGCGCGCGCGAAGTCGGCTTCACGGTCCTCTCGATCAGCCTCTCGCTGGTTGCCGTGTTCATTCCGCTGCTGTTCATGGGCGGGCAGGTGGGGCGGCTGTTCCGCGAGTTCGCGGTCACGCTGTCCGCCGCGGTGCTGATTTCGCTGGTGATCTCGCTTACCACCACGCCGATGATGTGCGCCTGGCTGCTCAAGTCCGGGGATAAGCCGCAGCGCCAGCCGGGCCGTCTGTCGCGCTTGGCCGAACGTGGCTTCAACAAGATCCTGTCGATCTACGAGCATTCGCTGGACTGGGCGCTGTCGAGCCTCTGGCTGGTGATGCTGATCCTGGTTTTCGTCGTGGGCCTGAACGTGTACCTGTTCTCGGCCGCGCCCAAGGGCTTCTTCCCGCAGCAGGACGCCGGGCAGCTTAATGGTGGCATGCGGGCGGACCAGAGCATCTCGTTCCAGGCCATGCAGCAGAAGCTCAAGCAGCTAGTCAACATCATCAAGCGCGATCCGGCGGTGGAGACGGTGGTCGGGTTCACGGGCGGTTCGCGCGCAGGCGGTGGCTTCATGTTCGTCACGCTCAAGCCGGTCAGCCAGCGGGCCAAGGGCGACACCGGGCAGGCAGTGATTGCGCGGCTGCGGCCGAAGATCGCGCAGGTCACGGGCATCTCGCTGTTCCTCAATCCGGTGCAGGACCTGCGGATGGGCGGGCGGCAGTCCAACTCCACCTACCAGTACACGCTCAAGAGCGACAACCGCGCGGACTTGAAGGAGTGGGCGGGGCGCCTGGCGGATGCGATGAAGCGCCAGCCGGCGTTGACGGATGTGGACACCGACCAGGCGGAGAACGGTGTCGAGACCTACGTGAACATCGACAAGGACAGTGCGGCGCGGCTTGGACTGTCGGCCAAGGATGTGGACAATGCTCTCTACAACGCGTTCGGCCAGCGCCAGGTCGCGACGATCTACGATGAGCTGAACCAGTACCACGTGATCCTGGGCGTGAAGAAGAGCTACGCGCAAAGTCCGGAGGCGCTGAAGGATGTTTATGTGCCCGCCAAGGGGGCGGGCGGCAGCGGCGCGACCGCCGCCACCAACGCCGGCAGCGTGTCTTCGGGCACCAAGGGCAGCGGCGCAACCCCGGCCGGGCTCTCTACCGGGGCTCAGGGCAGTGGCACCACCAGCCCCACCGCCGGCGCGACCGGCGCTGCGGCCACCGGCGTGCCAGGCGGCTCCACGTCCAACCTCACGGCGGCGCGGGATCCGTCCAGCGGCGCGACGCTGTCCACGACGCCGACCACGATGGTGCCGCTGTCCGCCATCGCTTCGTTCGCCGAGCGCTCGACACCGGCCTCGGTGAACCACCAGGACGGCGAGCTGGCGACCACGGTCTCCTTCAACCTTGCGCAGGGATCGAGCCTGTCCGACGGCGAGGCCGCGGTCAAGGCGGCGGAAGCGGAAATCGGCATGCCGAACAATGTGCGCGGCAGCTTCCAGGGCCAGGCGCGCCAGGCGCAGGAAAGCAACCAGCAGCAGCCGCTCCTGATCGCGGCGGCCATCGTCGTCATCTACATCGTGCTGGGCGTCCTGTACGAAAGCCTGATCCACCCGATCACAGTTCTGTCTACGCTGCCCTCCGCGGGCGTGGGCGCGGTGCTGGCGCTGTTAATCTTCAAGATGGACTTTTCGATCATCGCCCTGATCGGCGTATTCCTCCTGATCGGCATCGTCAAGAAGAACGCGATCCTGATCATCGACTTTGCGCTGGAAGCCGAGCGCTCGCGCGGCATCGGCGCCGTGGAAGCCGTGCGCGAGGCCTGCCTGCTGCGCTTCCGCCCCATCCTCATGACGACTCTGGCCGCTGCCCTCGGTGCGCTGCCGCTGGCGATTGGGTTTGGCGAGGGCTCGGAACTGCGCCAGCCGCTCGGCATCGCCATCATCGGTGGCCTGATTGCCAGCCAGTTGCTCACGCTCTTGACCACGCCGGTCGTCTACGTCCTGCTCGACAAGCTGCGCACCCGCAGCCCGGACGAACATACCCTCAGCCGCCACCACGCCCAGGACGAACCTGAGCCAGCCCACACATGAAGAACCGCCACCGATTGACTCCGCTCGCCCAGGCCGCGCTGCTCGCCACTGCCGCGCTCACGTCCGCGTGCTCGCTCACGCCCACGTACCACACACCCACGACTCCGCAACCGGCTGCCTTCAAGGAAGCAGGCGACTGGGTGCCCGCCGCGCCGGCGGATGCGCTGGAACGCGGCCCCTGGTGGCGCCTCTTCAACGATCCCACGCTGGACAGCCTGATGGCCCAGGTGGACGTGAGCAACCAGAACGTGGCCGCGGCGGTGGCCTCGTACGAGCAGGCGCGCGCGCTGGTGCAGGAAGCACGTGCCGCCTTCTTCCCGGCGGTAAGCCTGAACGGCAGCGCCAACCGCAGCGGGGGTGGGGGCAGCAACAGCAATGGCAGCAGCTACCGCCTTTCGCTGGGCGGCACCTGGGAGCCGGACGTGTGGGGCCGTCTGCGGGCGAGCTCCAATGCGGCATCGGCCAGCGCCCAGGCCAGTGCGGCGGACCTGGCCTCGGCCCGCCTGTCCGCCCAGGGCGAACTGGCTGCCAACTACTTCTCGCTGCGCGCTGCCGACGCCCAGCGCGCGCTGCTCGGCACCACCATCGAAGGCTACCAGCGGGTGCTGCAGATCACGCAGAATCGCTTCAATGCCGGCATCGCCGCCAAGTCGGACGTGCTGCAGGCCCAGACCCAGCTCGCCAACGCGCAAAGTGACGCTTTGACGCTGGACCGCCAGCGCGCGCAGCTCGAACATGCGATCGCGGTGCTGGTCGGGAAGGCGCCCGCCGACTTCGCGCTGGCACCCGACCCGGCCTGGCGTGGCAGTGTGCCCGCGGTGCCGGTCGGCGTGCCGTCCACGCTGCTGCAGCGGCGGCCGGATATCGCCTCCGCAGAACGCCGCGTGGCCGCGGCCAATGAGCAGATCGGGATCGCCCGCGCCGGGTACTATCCCAACATCGGTTTGACCGCGTCCTACGGCACCGGCGGGACGGCGGTATCGGACCTGTTCAAGGCCTCGACAGCCGTGTGGTCGCTCGGCCTCTCGGCGGCGCAGCTGATCTTCGACGCAGGGGAGACGCGCGCCCGCGTGGCGGGAGCCCGCGCCGCGCAGGAAGAAGCGGCCGCCCGCTACCGCCAGACCGTATTGACAGCCTTCGCGGACGTGGAGGATCAGTTGTCCGCTGCCCGTATCCTGGCGCAGCAGGAGGAGCTGCAGCGCCAGGCCTCGGCCGCGGCGGACCAGGTGGAGCAGCAGATGCTCAACCGGTACAAGGCCGGGCAGGTGAGCTATACGGAGGTGGTGCAGGCCCAGGCCACCGCCCTGGCAGCGCGGCGCGCGCTGGTGCAGTCCCAGTCCAGCCGCCAGAGCACCGCCGTGGCGCTCATCCAGTCTTTGGGTGGGGGCTGGCAGGGGCTGTAAGCACGTCGCATCAGATATACTCTTTCTGTTTTTCACTCCTAAAAAACAGAGGGGACCACCTTGCTCAAATCACGCGCAATGCCCATCGCCCTGATGGGTGCCTTTGCCGCTGCTATCGCCACGAGCGCCAGCGCCAACGAAGGCCAGTGGCAGCCGCACCAGCTGCCGCAACTGAAGGCTGAACTCAAGAAGATCGGCATCACCATCCCGGCCGAAAAACTGGCCGACCTGTCGAAGCACCCGATGTCCGCGATCGTCTCCACCGGCGGCTGCTCGGCATCCTTCGTCTCGCCGGATGGCCTGATCGTGACCAACCACCACTGCGGCTACGCAGCGATCCAGCGCAACTCCACGCCGGAGCACAACTACATCGCCAATGGCTACCTGGCCAAGGACCGCGCCTCCGAACTGCCGGGCGGCCCGACGCTGAACGTGTACGTGACCGACAAGGTGGAAAACGTGACCGACCGCGTGCTCAAGGGCCTGTCCCCCAGCATGACCGGCAAGGCCTATCACGCCGCCGTCGAAAGCCGCATCAAGCAGCTGGTCGCCGAGTGCGAGACCGACAAGGCCTACCGCTGCTCGGTCCCAGCCTTCCACCGCGGCCTGGAGTACTACCGCATCCGCCAGATGATGATCCGCGATGTGCGCCTGGTGTATGCACCGGCCAACTCGGTCGGCGACTTTGGCGGCGACATCGACAACTACGAATTCCCGCGCCATGTGGGCGACTTCTCGTTCCTGCGCGCCTACGTCGGCAAGGACGGCCGCCCGGCCGACTACTCGCCGGACAACGTGCCGCTCAAGACCAAGGACTTCCTGGTCGTCTCGGCCGAAGGCCTGAAGAAGGGCGATCCGATCCTGCTGGCGGGCTACCCGGGCCGCACCAGCCGCTACAAGCTCGCCTCCGAGATCCGCTATGCGCGCGACGTGAATTACCCGGCCCGCGTGGCCGAACTGCGCGCGGACCTGGACACCATCGGCGCCTCCACGAAGGACAGCAAGGCCAACGAAGTGCGCTACGCCAGCGTGGTCAAGAGCCTGAACAACGTGATGAAGAAGACCCAGGGCCTGCTGGACGGCTTCGCACGCAAGGACATCGCGGCCATCAAGGACGAGCAGGAAGCGGACTTCCGCGCCTGGATGGACAAGAACCCGTCCGCCGCGCCGAAAACCATCGTGGCCGACATGAATGCCCTGATCAAGCAGGACATGGTGCTGCAGGACGAGGAGCTGGGCTACGCGGTGGCCACCAACAGCGACCTGCTGAAGAGCGCCCGACTGCTGTACCGCCTCGCGCTGGAGCGCAAGAAGCCCAACGCCGAGCGTGAGTCGGGCTACCAGGACCGCGACCTCTCCTTCATCAAGGCGCGCCTGACCCGCCTGGAGCAGTCGTTCGAGCCGAGCGTGGACCAGGCCCGCTGGACCGCGTCCATGCAGCGCTACGCCAAGATGGCGCCGTCCATGCACCCGCAGGGCGTCGACGTGCTGCTGCCGGCCGCCGAAGCGATCCCGGTGATGTTCCAGCAGACCGAACTCGCGGACACCGCCAAGCGCCTGGCCTGGATGGACAAGGACGCCGCCGCGTTTGAAACGTCGAACGACCCGTTCATCAAGCTGGCCGTGCGCATGATGCCGACCTCGATGGCACTGGAAGAGCGCCGCAATGAGATCGACGGCAACCTGGAACGCGCGGTGCCGCAGTACATGGCCGCCGTGATCGCGTGGAAGAAGGCGCAGGGCAAACCGGTCTACCCGGACGCCAATTCGACCCTGCGTGTCACCTACGGCACCGTGGACTCGTATTCGCCGAAGGACGGCATCACCAAGGGCCCGTTCACGACCGTGGAAGGCATCCTTGAGAAGCACACCGGCAAGGAGCCGTTCGACGCGCCGCAGAACCTGCGCGATGCGATCAAGGCCAAGCGCTATGGCGTGTTCAAGGATCCGGTGCTGGGCACCGTGCCGGTGGACTTCCTGTCCTCGGCCGACACCACCGGTGGCAACTCCGGTTCCGCCGTGATGAACAAGCGCGGGGAGCTGGTGGGGCTGAACTTCGACTCCACCTATGAGTCGATCACCAAGGACTGGTACTTCGACCCGGTGATCACCCGCGCCATCCACGTGGACATCCGCTACATGCTGTGGGTGATGAAGGAGATCGACCATGCGGACAATCTTCTCAAGGAGATGACCATCAAGTATCCGCGCAAGTAATCGCCGCGCGAGAACCGTGCCAGGGCCGCAGCGATGCGGCCCTTTTTGTTTGGGCTCTGGCGCATCGGACCGACCCAAGGTCGGCACGCGCTTTGCGCTTTCGGGGGAAAGCCCGCATAATTCCGGGTTGCCATCGGCGGGACTTGGCCCGCCGCCTCACCCATTCACTATCCGGCTGCATGAACGAATCCCTAACGCTGTTTAGCGTCGCCACCACGCCGCTGGAGCTGATCTCCTTCCTGCTGTCCGTGCTGACGGTGTGGCTCAACATCCGCCAGAACCACTGGGCGTGGCTGTTTTCGATCCTGGCCTCGGCCACCTATGGCGTGGTGTTCTTCGATGCGCGCCTGTACGGGGACATGTCGCTGCAGCTGGTCTTCATTGCCGCTTCGGTGTGGGGCTGGTACCAGTGGCTGCGCGGCGGCGAGCAGCATGCCGGGGTTGCGGTGTCGCGGCTGAATGGCCGGCAGCTGGCGCTGGGCGTGCTCGCGTGGGCCGCTGGCTTTCTCGTGCTGTCGCAGTTCCTGCGTCACTACACGGACACCGATGTGCCGCATGCGGACGGCTTCCTCACCGCCGGGAGCCTGGTCGGCCAGCTGCTTCTGGCCCGCAAGAAGCTCGAGAACTGGCACACCTGGATCATCGTGGACGTGCTGTACGTGGGCCTGTACGCCTACAAGAACCTGTACCTGACCGCGGTGCTGTACGCGATCTTCGTGGTCCTTGCCGCGCAGGGCCTGCGCACGTGGAAGAGGGCCCTGTGACGGCGCCACCGATACTGCGAGTCGCCATCCTCGGCGCCGAGTCGACCGGCAAGTCCACCCTGGCCGCGGCCCTGGCGGAGCGTTATGCGACGCGCTGGGTGCCCGAATACCTGCGCGAATTCGTCGAAACGCGCCAGCGCGTGCCCTTCGAAGCCGACCAGGCCTTCATCGCAGGGATGCAGATGGAGCGCGAGGACGAAGCAGCGCGCCGTGCGATCCGCATCCTGTTCTGCGACACCACCCCGCTCATGACGGCCATCTACAGCCGTTTCTACTGGCACCGGGTGGACGAGGCGGTGGCCTCGCTGGCCGAACCGCACCGCTATGACCTGACTGTCGTGACAGCGCCGGACACACCGTGGGAGCCTGATGGCCTGCAGCGCGAGTCGGCCCAGGTGCGCGCACATATCCACCAGCAGGTGCTGCACACGCTGGACGTGCGTGGCATCGGCTGGCACCTCGTCGAGGGCTCGGTGCAGGAGCGGGTGGACCACGTGGTGCGGCTCCTGAGCGACATGGGGGCTTGTCCACCTGCGGGGGCGGTGTCAGAATCGGGCGCATGAGAAAACTCATCGCCCTGCTGTCCCTGTCCCTGGCCGCACCATTTGCGGCTGCCTCCACCGGCTACTACCTCGTCACCACCTATCCCACGCCGGGCGAGAAGACCGTCGACTTCAAGTACTGGAATGCCAAGCCGCGTGGCCTCCCGCCCCGCAGCTCGCCGGAGCTGGGCTTTGGCTACAACGTGAATTCGCGCTGGTTCACGGAGGTGTCGGCAGTGTGGTTCCAACTCAGCCCCGGTTCCCAGAAGCTGGCCGCGTGGGAGTGGCAGAACGACGTGATGCTGACCCAGGGCCAATACGACCACGACCTCGCGCTGCACACCACCATTGAACGGGAAGAGGGCGACCATGCACTCGGTTTCGAGATCGGCCCGGTGTTCCAGACCGAGATCGGGAAAACGCAGCTGAATCTCAACGTCTTCCTGCAGCGTGAATTCCGCACCGAGGAGGCGCAGAAGACCGAGCTGGTGTACCAGTGGCAGGTGCGCCAGCACGGGCTGCGCTGGTTCCAGGTCGGCCTGCAGGGCTTTGGCGAAGTTGGCCCGGCCACTGACTGGCTGCCGCGCCGCGAGCAATCGCACCGCGCCGGGCCTGCGATCTTCGGCAGCATCGACACGGGGCCCAACCAGGAGATCCGCTACGACGCGGCCTACCTGATCGGGAAGAACTCGGGACGAAGCGCCAGGAGCGTGACGCTGCGCCTGCAGTACGTATTCCGCTAGACTTTTCCGGTCCTCAGAACTCGAACTGCGCCGACAGGCGGAACACGCGCGGTGCGCCCGGCAGCAGGTAGCCGCCCAGCGCCGGCGTGACGTCGCGCCAGTAAAACTTGTCGAAGACGTTGTCCACGGCGCCGCGCAGCGTGACCTTGGTGCCGCCCGCATTCAGGCCATACGACGCGCCCAGGTTGAACACGTGGTAACCCGGGACGAAGACCTGGTTGGCCACGTCGAACGCCTTCTTGCCAGTGTACTGCCACGAGCCGCTGACTTTCAGCGCCGGCACCTGCGGCACGCTGTACTCCAGCCACGCGGTGGACTTGAAGGCCGGGACGTCGGTGACGCGCTTGCCTTCCAGCTCTTGCTGGCCGGTGCCTTCCTGCTTCGTGTTCAGCGCCATCAGCGAGACCAGGTAGCGCAGTTGCGTGCTGGCGCGGCCTTCGGCCTGCAGCTCGATGCCACGGTGGATCTCGCGGCCGTTGCGCACGTAGGTGTTGGACGCCACGTCCGTGTATTCCAGGCCCTTGCGGATGTCGAAGAGCGCGGCGGACAGCGTGCTGCCGTTGGCCAGCAGGGTCTTGGTGCCGATTTCCACCTGCTTGCTGCGGCTCGGGCCCAGCACTTCATTGGCGTTCTCGGTTTCGATCGGCGCGGCGCCGCCATGCTCCATGCCGTGGGCGATGCTTCCGTAGACCGTCCAGTCTCTGGATGGCGTGAGCACCAGCGCGGCATTCGGCAGCAGGAAGTGCTCGGCCCCGCCGTTGCGGCGCACGTGCACGTAGCGCAGGCCTGCGTGGACCGAGACGCGGTTCGCCAGCGCCATCACGTCCTGCGCGAACAGGGAGCGCTCGTTTTCGGTATTGCGCTCGGAGACCGGACCGGTCTTCGGGTTGCCCGGGGCGGGCGGCACGATCACGTTGTGCCACACGTTGCTGGTGCCAGCGTAGTCGTAGACGTAGTCGCCGTAAAAGTCATGGCGCTCGAACAGGGAGGCGCCGAAGGTCAGGTCATGGCGCACGCCGGCGGCATCGACGCGGCCTTGCACCAGCGCGTCGACACCGAGCGGCGTCTTCTTCTCGCCTTCGCTCTGGTAGTCGTAGACGTCGTAGTCGCCGTTCGAGCAGTAGCCGGGATATAGGCCGTTGGCGCAGGCCACGGGTATATTGGTGGCGCCTTCCGGCGGCGTGTACCCGTACGGGAACGCGGTGTAGTCGTCGCGCTTGAACCAGTGCTTGTTGGCGGCCAGGGTCGCGTGCCAGGCGTCGTTGAAGCGGTATTCGAAGCGCAAACCCAGGTTGGTGCTCTTCGTGTCCACCGGCTTGACCCAGGGCTGATCGTTCAGCAGCATCTTGTTGGAGACGCCGGTGGGCAGGTACAGACCATCGAACAGCTGGTAGCCCGGCGCGGTGACCTGCGACTTGTGCTGATAGTCCAGGTCGAGCTGCAGCAGCGCATTGGGCGCGATCTGCCAGTCGAAGGCGCCGGAGACGAACGCGCGTTCGCCGTCCGCCCCGCGCACATACGAGCGCAGGCGTTCGGCGGCGGCGTTGATGCGGTAGCCGAAGCGGCGGTCCTCGAAGCGTCCGCCCAGGTCACCGGCGGCATACAGGGTGCCACGCTCGCTCACGCCGACGGTGGCGCTACGCAGCGGGGTGTTGGTCGGACGCTTGACCACGAAGTTCACCAAGCCACCCGGCGCCGAGACGCCCGCCTGCAGGCCCGAAAGGCCCTTCAGGATTTCGACGCGCTCCTTGTTCTCCAAGGGGATCTGGGTGTCGCCCGGGATCGCGAAACCGTCCTTGCGGTAGCTGGTCGTGTTATCGAGCGCGAAGCCGCGAATCGAGAACTGCTCCGCGTAGCCGACCGCGTTGTAGCTGTCGCTCACGCTGGCGTCGTAGCGCGTGACGTCGGTGACGGTGCGGACCTGGAGTTCATCCAGCTGGGAACGGGAGAAGGTCGAGAGCGAGGCGGGCGTTTCCAGCACCGGCACCTGGGCAAAGCCGCCGATGCTGTTGATGGCACCGCGGCTGGCGGTGACGACGACGGAAGGAACCGCGTCCGATTCCTGGGCGTGGACGGAGAAGGCCTGGGCCAGCGCGAGGGCGGCGGCGGTGTACTGCAGTTTTGTGTGGGACATGAGTCAGCTCGTTGTTATCAAAAACCTGAGCCAACGGGGGAGAACTCAAAAGGCGGGAAACTGCGGGGGTGCTTTTGCGCTTTCCTTCGCTGGCATTATCCAGATCAGGTACGAAGGGTATTTCTCACCCGGGCTGCGCGATGTATGCGAGCCCAGGACCCCTAGCGAAGGCGAGATGATAACACCAAGCGGCGATGTGCGTATCAAACGCACAAGGAGAGGGCTTGGCGGCTGACCTCCAGCGTGACATCGCGGTGCTCGCCGAGCTTCGTCATGCGGTGCTCTTCGAGCGCCTTGATGACCGGCTCGATGGCGTCCGCGGTCAGGCCGTAGCCGGTGAGCGTGGTGGGCACACCCATCTGCTCGAAGAACTGTGCGGTGCGGGCGATGGCGGCTTCAATACGCGCGTCCTCATCCCCTTCGGTGAGGTTCCAGACGCGCGCCGCGTACTGCAGCAGCTTGGCGCGCTTGGCATCCTTGCGCACGCGGAGCATGCCGGGCAGGACGACCGCCAGCGTCTGCGCATGGTCCAGGCCATACAGGGCGGTCAGCTCGTGCCCGACCATGTGGGTGGCCCAGTCGGAGGGCACGCCCGCGCCGATCAGGCCATTCAGGGCCATGGTGGCGCACCACATCATGTTGGCGCGGCTGTCGTAGTCCTGCGGGTCGGCCAGGGTCTTCGGACCTTCCTCGATCAGCGTGAGCAGCAGGCCTTCGGCGAAGCGGTCCTGCACTTTGGCACCGACCGGGTAGGTGAGGTACTGCTCGACGATGTGCACGAAGGCGTCCACCACGCCGTTGCCGATCTGGCGCGCGGGCAGGGTGAAGGTCTTGGTGGGGTCGAGCACCGAGAACTGCGGGAACAGACGGCGGTTGTGGAAGGAGCGTTTCTCGTGCGTCGCCTTGCGCGTCACCACGCCGCCTGCGTTCATCTCCGAGCCAGTGGCGGGAAGCGTCAGCACGGTGCCAAAGTGCAGGGGATCCTCGATGGCGATGCGCTTGGCGATCAGGTCCCAGGCGTCGCCCTCGTAGCGCGCCGCGGCGGCGACGAACTTGGTGCCGTCGATGACGGAACCGCCGCCGACGGCGAGCAGGAAGTCGATCTTTTCGCGCTTCACCAGTTCGATGGCGCGGGTCAGGGTCTCGTAGGAGGGATTCGGCTCGATGCCCGCGAATTCAATCACGGTGTGGCCAGCCAGGGCCTGCGTCACTTCGGCATGCACGCCGTTGGTCTTGATACTGCCGCCGCCGTACAGCATCAAGACGCGCGCGTTGGCGGGGACGAGGGTGGCGAGGGAGGCGATCTGGCCCGCGCCGAACAGGACGCGGGTCGGGTTTTGGAAATCGAAATTCAGCACGAAGGACACCTGCGGTTGCAACATGGGAGCGGCATCCTACCACGCCCATGCGGCGGCCGTTGGTGCTGTGCTTCAGGCTTCGCTGCTGGCTTCTTCCGCGCTCGTTGCGGCCGGGGTGCGGGCGATGGCGGCCTGCTGGAACACCCGGTGCGAGTAGATGGTGGCGCTGACCGTGTCGCCGATGTCGCGCCAGTGCTCGCGGCGCATGGCGGCGCGCTTGCGGTGCTTGCTGGCCAGTCCCGACAGCGGCTTGACGTAGAACGGCACCGGCACGGCGAAGGCCTGGCCGCCCGGCAGCGGGGCGCCACCGAGGATGGTCCAGAAGCCGTCGTAGGCATTGGCGAACTGCTTGCCTTCATCGAGGCGGGAGGCCACCTGGGCATCATTGGAGACGGCGACGAAGTGGGTGGCGCCGATGCCTTCCGCGATGCCCTGCATGGCCGCGATGCAGAAGTAGCTGGGGGAGTTGTTGGGGAAGGCCTGGTTGAAGCGGGCGAAGGCGGCTTCCTCCTCGGGGCCGTGGCCCTGGTTGCGCGAGATGTAGGGCATGATGGTGCCGGGGTGACCGGCCAGTGCGCCGTCCACCCAGCTGAAGCTCACGCGGTGCAGCTTGTGGCCGTCCATGCGCAGGCTGACGGTGAGGTCGCCCTCGGCGTTGTTGCGTGTCGCCATGGTGAGCACGATGTCGGCATCCACGCCGTTGACCGACTGCTGCCACAGGCGCAGGCCGCCCTTGAGGTAGACGTGGCGCTTGTAGATGTCGTCGAAGCTGGTGTCCTCGTAGCGGTAGTGGGTGAGGACCATGCGCACGCGCTCCGCGGTGCCGAAGGTCTTGGCCAGGTAGTGGCGGTGGCTCAGGTGGTGGAACAGGTCGTCGTTGCCCGGCTGGGCGACGTAGTTGCGGTAGACCGGAAGGCGGCACAGGTCCTGGTGCTCCCGGAAGTACAGCAGCACCCGCGCAGTGCGCATGATGCAGAGGAGCCAGGAGGCGACGCCGTAGGTCTTGCGCCGCGCGATCACGTGGTTGGCGATGGATGTGAGTATCACGATGCGCTCCCTTTGGCGACGATGCATCTTGTCGCAAGGGGGCGCAGCGCAAAGTGATGCAGCTCAACCGCGCAGCATTTGCGCGGCGGCCGGAACTTCCTACTTCTCGGCGGCGGCCTTCAGCTGGGACAGGCCCTTTTCGAAGTCCTTGCCAATCATGCTATCCATGCTGACAAACACCGACATGAGCTTGGAGACGAAGGGCATCGGGCCTTTCATGGTCCACGTGACCTGCGTACCATCGGCTGGATTGGCGGCGGGCGCGAAGTCGAAGCGGGTGGTGCTGGCCGACTCGAAGGGGCGGATGAAATCGAGCTTGATGTCGACCGCCGACGGCTCGGTGGCGGACAGGATCTCCATCCGCCCCGCGCCGACGTCCTTGTTGCCGTCCCACGCGTAGACGGCGCCGGTGCCCATCGGCGCGCCGGTGAGGGTGCGCTTCATGTTAGGGTCGAGCCGCTCCCAGGGCGACCACGCGGGCCAGTTGCGGAAGTCGGCCACCAGCGGATAGACCTTGGCGGCCGGCGCCTTGATGGTGGCGGTGCGCGACACGGAGAATTCATTGGGCTTGGTGGCCGCGATGACCAGGATGATCGCGATCACTGCCAGCAGTACGAGGCCGATTTTTTTCATGTGTTGTCTCCTCCAGTTTTTGGAGCGCACAGGCTACCGCATTTTGTGACCGGGAGGTTGAAATGGTCTATGAGCTTTTTTACTGGCCCACGATCCAGGGGCGCGGCGAATTCGTGCGCCTGGCGCTGGAAGATGCGGGCGCCGACTACGTTGACGTGGCGCGCACCCGCAAGGGCATGGAGGCGATGATGAAAGCCATGCAGGACCCGGCGCTGGGCTTCCCGTCGTATGCGCCGCCATTCCTGAAGGCGGGCGAGGTCTGGGTCGGCCAGACCCCGGCGATCCTGCTGTTCCTGGGTGGCCGATTGGGTCTGGCACCGCGCGCCGAAGAGGGCCGCCTGCGCGCCCACCAGCTGCAGCTCACCATCGCGGACCTGGTGGCTGAGGTGCACGATACCCACCACCCGATCGCGGTGAGCCTGTACTACGAGGACCAGAAGAAGGAAGCCAAACGGCGTGCGAAGGAGTTCGTGGAGCAGCGCGTCCCCAAGTTTTTCGAATACTTCCAGCACGTGCTGACGCAGCCGGGCCGCAAGGGGTGGATGGTCGGCACCAGGCCGTCGTACGTGGACCTGTCGTTGTTCCAGGTGATCGAAGGCCTGCGCTACGCCTTCCCCAAGGCGATGGCGCGGCTGGAACCGCAGTACCAGCCGCTAGTCGAGCTACGCGACCGCGTGGCGGAACGTCCCAACATTGCCACCTACCTGCGCTCGAAGCGCCGCATCCCGTTCAACGAGGACGGCATCTTCCGCCACTACCCTGAGCTGAACAAGTAGCGCGATTCAGGCGCCGACGAAGCGGGCGAAGGACGACAGGTCGACGTTGCCGCCGCTGATCACGATGCCCACGCGCTTGCCCTGCACCGGGACGACGCCGCACAGCGCCGCCGCGGCGGCCAGACAGCCGGTCGGCTCGGCGATGATCTTCATGCGCTCCGCGAAGAACTTCATGGTCTCGATCAGCTGTGCATCCGACACGGTGACGATGTCGGAGACGTGCTTCTGGATGACCGCGAAGTTGTGCTGTCCCAGGTGCAGCGTCTGCGCCCCGTCCGCGATGGTGCGCGGCACGGCGATCTCCACGATCTGGCCACTGCGGAAGGACTGCTGCCCGTCGTTGCCTGCCTCCGGCTCCACGCCGATCACCTTGCAGTCCGGCGAGAGGCCGGACGCCGCCAGCGCGCACCCGGCCAGCAGGCCGCCGCCGCCGAGCGGCACCAGCAGCAGGTCCAGCGGCCCGGTGTCTTCGAACAGCTCCTTGGCCGCCGTGCCCTGGCCCGCGATGACGTGCGGGTGGTCGTAAGGCGGAATCAAGGTCATGCCGCGCTCTTGCGCCAGCTTGCGGCCGATCGCCTCTCGGTCTTCCTTGTAGCGGTCGTAGGTGATCACTTCCGCACCGTACTCGCGCGTGGCCTTCACCTTCAGCGCCGGCGCGTCTTCCGGCATGATGATCACGGCCTTGATTCCCGCCAGCCGCGCCGACAGCGCGATCGCTTGCGCGTGGTTGCCGGACGAGTAGGTCAGCACCCCCGCGCGCCGCTGCTCCTCGCTGAACTGGGCGATGGCGTTGTAGGCGCCGCGAAACTTGAAGGCGCCCATGCGCTGCATGTTCTCGGGCTTGAAGAACAGGGTGGCGCCGGTCCTGGCATCCGCGGTGCGCGAGGTGAGGACGGGCGTGCGGTGCGCGGCACCGGCGATGCGCTGGGCCGCCTGTTCGACGTCCCGGTAGGTCAATTCGGTCATGAGGGTCCTGAGCTGAAAGCTGGGTTCAAGCGGCGGGCGGCATGGAGATGCGGATCTGCAGGCCACCTCCGTCGCGGTTCTTCACGTGCAGCTCCGCATTGTGGCGTGTGACCGCCCGTTCGACAATAGCGAGTCCCAGCCCTGAGCCGTTGGCCTGGCCGCGCGCGGTATCGAGCCGGGTGAAGGGCTTGAGCAACTGCTCGATCTGGTCGTCCGGCACGCCCACGCCGTGGTCCTGCACTTCGATCACCACGCGGCGCAGCGGCCCGAGGCCTTGCGCATGGCAGGCGATGTCCACTTCGGTGTAGCCGGTGCCGGGCGTGGTGCCGTAGCGGCGCGCGTTTTCGATTAGGTTATTGATCACGCGCCGCAGGTCGGTGCTATTGCCCATCACGTGCAGGTCCGGCGCGATGTCGGTGGAGACCCGCAGGCTGGCCGTGCGCCCGGCTTCGCGCGCCACCTCTTCCAGCAGCGCGCTGATGTCGACCGGGACGAAGGTGGCAGCCTCGGTGGGCTTGGCGTAGTCGAGGAACTGGCCGATGATGGCGTCCATCTGCGCGATGTCCGACTGCATGCCTTCGCGCGCCTCGGTCGACAGGTCCGCCATCTCGACTTCCAGGCCCATGCGCGCCAGCGGCGTGCGCAGGTCGTGCGAGATGCCGGCCAGGATCACGGCGCGGTCCGACTCGACCTGCGCCAAGTCCTCCACCATCTGGTTGAAGCTGTGGTTGGCCTCCGCGATCTCGGTCGGCCCTTTCTCCGGCAGTGGATCAGGCTTGCGCCCGCGCGCGATGTCGCGGGCCGCCGCAGTGAGGCGCGACAGCGGGAGGTTGATGAGGCTCGAAATCAGGCCCGCGCCCAGCAGCGAGAGCACACCCACCACGGCCGCCCACCCCGCCCATTGCACCCGCGTGAGGCCCGTGATGCGCTCGCGCTCGAGCATCATCCAGTACTTGTCATCGTCGATCTTGAAGCTGACCCAGAAGCCCGGCTGGTCGTTGACGCGCGACGAGAAGCGCGTGTCCGATCCCAGCTTGCTCTTGACGATGGACTCGATATCGTCCATCAGCGGCGTGTCCGGCGGCGGCGCCACCTTGTCGGTGACCTCCAGCGGGAAGATGCGGATGCCCTCGTTGGACACCAGCTCGAACAGCAATTCCTTGCGCAGCTCGGGCGCGGAGTGGGTGAGGGCGGCGTGGGTGATGGTGACGATCGAGATCACCTGGTTGCCGATGGCCTGGGCCTGGGGCCCGCGCTGCACCCAGCTGACGATGCCGACCCAGGACGCCATCGACAGCGTGATGAGGACCCCCAGCAGCAGGAAGGTGCGCCAGAACAGGCCACTCTTGGCCCACGCGAGGCGGGCTGCCAGCGCGCGCGAGACACGGGGGGCGGCAGTCACTTAGCGCGGCTGGCCTTCGGGAATGAACACATAGCCCAGGCCCCACACGGTCTGGATGTAGAGGGGGCTGGACGGATCGGGCTCGATCAGCTTGCGCAGGCGCGAGATCTGTACGTCCAGGCTGCGGTCGAACACCTCGTATTCGCGGCCGCGCGCCAGTTCCATCAGCTTTTCGCGCGACAGCGGCTGGCGCGCATGGCGCGCGAATACCTTGAGCACCGAGAATTCGCCGGTGGTCAGCGGCACGGTCTCGCCGTTCTTCTTCAGCGTGCGCGTGCCCAGGTCCAGCACGAAGTCGCCGAACTCGAAGGTCTGCGGCGTCTCGGACGGCGCTCCCGGAATCTCGTCCGGCCCCTTACGGCGCAGGACGGCGTTGATGCGGGCCACCAGCTCGCGCGGATTGAAGGGCTTGGGCAGGTAGTCGTCCGCGCCCATTTCCAGGCCGACGATCCGGTCCACGTCCTCGCCCTTGGCGGTCAGCATGATGATCGGGGTCTTGTCGCCGGCGCCGCGCAGCCGGCGGCAGATCGACAGACCGTCTTCGCCGGGCAGCATCAGGTCCAGCACCAGCAGGTCATAGCGTTCGCGCAGCCACAGCTTGTTCATGGCCGGCGCGCTTTCCGCCGTCACCACCGTGAAGCCCTGCTCGGTGAGATAGCGGCGCAGCAGGTCGCGCAGGCGGACGTCATCGTCCACCACCATGATCTTGGCGCCATGGGCTTTGTCGGCGCCGGGAGTGCCCGGATTGGTTGTGCTCATGAGACTGTCAAGTTTGTCATATCCATGTCGCTATGGTAACTTCTTATCCCTTGCGACGACATATTGCGTGCGAGCCATTACACTATGTTACAAACCTTACCCGAATCGGTCTACGACGTGTCCGGGTTTGGCCCTAAACTGGCCTCAACGCTGTAGCAAAGCTTATCCGTTTATCTGGCACCGCGAAAGAGAAACCCCATGCGAAACGCTCCCTTCCAAAACGCCGCAGTCGCCGCCGGGCCCGCCCGCCGTAGCGTGCTGGCCCGCGCGCTGGCGGTGAGCTTGGTCCTGGTGGCCGGCACCTCGGCCGCGCTGGCCGGGCCGGGGGACGACCAGGAA
>NZ_SPVF01000135.1 GCF_004614185.1 Zemynaea arenosa
TGGCCGCGCTGATCGGCGCCCGCGCCGCCCACCGCATGCGCCAGCACGCGCGCCGCGATGCGTGGCTGGCGAGCGTCGAACATGACAGCGCGCTCAAGACCGCGCGCCTGATGACGGTGACCGAGCTGCTGGTCGACGAGCACCAGCCGGAAGCCGCACTGGATGCGGTGGCCGAGCTCAATGCCAGCGGCCAGCGCCACATCCACGCGCTGCAATGGGCGCTCAAGGCCAACCAGCAGGCCAAGAACTGGCCGGAAGTCCTGCGCCTGGTGCGACTGCTGGACAAGCACAAGGCGCTGCACCCGGCGCTGTCCTCGCGCCTGCGCGAACTGGCGTACGACGCCTTGTTGGCCGATAAGTCGCACGATGCGGAATCGCTGCAGCGGGTGTGGTCGCAGGTGCCGGCCGCCGACCGCGTCAAGCCCTACATCGCGGCCTGCGCCGCGGGGGCCATGAATGCGCGCGGGCTGCACGACGAAGCCCGCCTGACGGCTGAGGAAGCCCTGAACGCCGAGTGGGACGACCGCGTGGTGCGTGCTTACCGCGACTCCGCCGCTTCCGCTGGCTCCCCCACGCTGCTGGCGCAGATCGAAAAGTGCGAGGCCTGGATCAAGGACCGGCCGAACGACCCGGAACTGGCGCTGACCCTCGGCTCCCTGTGCCTCAAGCAGAAACTGTGGGGCAAGGCGCAGCGCTACCTGGAGCTGGCGCTGTCCGACGCCACCGAACCGCGCATGGTGCGCGAGACCCATCTCAAGCTGGCGCAGATGCACGAAGCGCTCGGCCAGACCGAGGAAGCGGCCGCGCACTACCGCCAGTGCGCACTGGCCTCGATCCTGTAGCCCATCGTCCGGCCCCGGTGGTGGCACGGTTGTGCAATGCACAAACGTGCGCCGGGGTCCGCTATAATCTGTCAGTTTGACATCCCAGATTTCACCGATTTCACCGATTTCACCAATTCGAAAACCCCGAAGGATTTAGCATGAGCCTCAACAAAGTCAACGCCGGCCGCGATGTGCCGAACGATTTCAATGTCGTGATCGAGATCCCGATGAACGCGGACCCGATCAAGTACGAAGTGGACAAGGACACCGGCGCGATCTTCGTCGACCGCTTCATGGGCACCGCGATGCACTATCCGTGCAACTACGGCTACATTCCGCAGACCCTGTCCGACGACGGCGACCCGTGCGACGTGCTGGTGATCACCCCGTTCCCGCTGATCCCGGGCGTGGTGGTGCGCTGCCGCGCGATCGGCGTGCTGAAGATGACCGACGAAGCGGGCGGCGACGCCAAGCTGCTGGCGGTCCCGGTCGACAAGATCCTGCCGATCTACAGCCACTGGCAGAAGCCGGAAGACCTGCAGGACCTGCGCCTGCAGCAGATCCAGCACTTCTTCGAGCACTACAAGGACCTCGAAAAGGGCAAGTGGGTCAAGGTCGAAGGCTGGGGCGGCCCGGACGAAGCCAAGGCCGAAATCCTGCACGGCGTGGAGCAGTACAAGAAGTCGCAACAGGGCTAAGCCGTCTTGCCGCGCCGGCGGCACGGCAGGGCAAACGAAAGCGCACCTTGGTGCGCTTTTTCATTTGACGGGCAGGCTGTAGACGGAGCCTTGGGCGGGGAAGTGCAGGTCGGCCCGGCGTCCATGGCCGTCGCCGATGCCGTAGATCGTCATGGACACGGTCCACGTGCCGTGGCCGAAGCGCGCCTTGCTGAGCTGGAGCTCGCGGCCCGGCGTCTCCTTCCAGCGGTAGCGGGGCTGCTGGCCGCTGGTGTCCATGCCGTTGACGTGCAAGGTGTTGGCGGTCCATCCCTGTACCTGCCACCAGGCGTCGCTTTCGGCGTTCTTCGGGACGAGTTCCGGTCGTCCCGCGGGCCATTCACCCAGCTGCGCGGAGACGTGCAGGTTGAGCGCCGCCGGCAGCGCAGGTGTCGCGAGGACCATGTCCAGCTGCCCCATGCTGCCTGGCGGGAGGGTGTAGCACATCCACACGTAATGCTCGTCTTCGTAGACGAACAGCTGGACCTGCGGAGACAGTGCGATCATGCGCGCGCCCAGCGGGCGGAACTCGGCGCAGTCGCCATCGACCATCGGCGCGGGCAGGGATGCCGCGCCGGCGTGCGTGGCGACGAACAATGGGGCGAGCAAGAGCGATCGATGCATGGATGTCCTCCGCGAGCGATACGCGATTATAGGCTGAGTCCTGGAGTGCGATCCTTCGGGCGGGCCCACGGCCGGGATAGGCAGCGCCGCCGTGGCACCTGACGCGGTAAGCTGGCGGACATGGACAAGATGGAGGAACTCAAAAGGGCCAAGCGGTATCCGCTGCTGCTGCTGGCTGGCGCGGCGCTGGTGTTCATCGGCGCGTCGCTGATGCCGCGCGGGCTGGCGGTGGATTGCGTGCGCACGACGGCGGAAGCGGCGATGGTCGGCGCGCTGGCGGACTGGTTTGCGGTGGTGGCGTTGTTCCGGCGCGTGCCGCTGCCGCTGGTGTCGCGCCATACGGCCATCATTCCGCAGAACCAGGAGCGCATTGCGGATAACCTCGCGGTGTTCGTGCAGGAGAAGTTCCTGGACCAGCGCTCGCTGGTGGAGCTGATCCGGCGCCATGACCCGGCGGGCAAGCTCACCGAATGGCTGTCCTCCCCGGCCCACACGGCCACTCTCGGCCACTACGTGCTGCGCATCGTCAGCGGCGTGCTCGATGTGGTCGACGACCAGCGCATCCAGGGCTTCCTGCGCCAATCCTTCCGTGCGGTGATCGACAAGGTGGACCTGGCGCCCGCCAGCGCCGCCATCCTGGACACGCTCACGCGCGATGGCCGCCACCAGCAACTGCTGGACGGCGCCATCGAACAGGTGGTGACGCTGCTGCGCACGGAGGAGAGCCGCGCCTTCATCGCGCGCCAGATCGTGGAATGGATCCGCACCGACTATCCGAAGTGGGAGAAGCTGCTGCCCACCGAATACCTCGGCGAGAAGGCGGCGGACGCGGTGGCGCAGGCACTGGATGGCATGCTGCAGCGGGTCAGCGCGGACCCGGAGCATGAGCTGCGAAAGGGCTTCGATGGCCTGATGGCGCGCCTGATCGAGAAGCTGAAGACCGACCCAGCGACGATCGCCAAGGCCGAGGAGCTGAAGGCCTGGCTGCGCGATAGCGAGGCCGCGCGCGACTACGCTGTGACCCTGTGGACCGACCTGCGCGACTGGCTGCGCCAGGACATCGCGAGCGAGGATTCGAGCCTGCACCGGAACGTGGTGGCGATGGGCGCGTGGATCGGGCGCGAGCTGGCCGCCAATCCCGACCTGCGCCGGTCGCTCAACGACCACATGGAAGATGCCGCGCGTTCGATGGCGCCGGACTTCGCGGACTTCCTGACGCGGCATATCAGCGATACGGTCAAGCGCTGGGACCCGCAGGACTTGTCGCGGCAGGTGGAACTGAATATCGGGAAGGACCTGCAGTACATCCGCATCAACGGGACGCTCGTCGGGGGATGCGTGGGATTGCTGCTGTTCTGGGTGTCCTGGCTGCTCGGTGCGGCCGGCGGACACTGACCGGCCGCACCTCTTTCCATCACCAAGCGTTTACCAGCCGATGTCCTTCAACAGCGGCAGCGTGAGGTCGCGCGGCGGCTTGACCTCGTGCGACAGGTCGCCGTTGATGCTCGGCTCCATCAGCTGGTTCGGCTTCATGTCGGTGGTGTAGTGCGACACCGACGAACCAGGTTCGTACACCACCGGCGTGTACATCAGCGCGCGCAGGGCGGCATCGGCACCGGCGAGGCGGGTCGGGTCGACACCCAGAGCGCCGATTACGCCGGACGCGGTGCGCGAGCGCTTGAGCAGCTTGAGCTTGATGTGGTTGCCGTCGGCTTGGCTGATGCGCACCGCCGGAATCGTGACCGTGGGATCGGTGCCGCCGAGGCCCGTCACCGGGCCGGGGGCGTTGTCCACTACGATCATGCCGATCGCGCCCGCGTCCTGCACATTCCTGGCCTTGACCGTGAAGTTGCAGGTCCCGCGGTCCACCAGCGCGATATTGCCGTTGACTGCCAGCGCGTTGACGGCGTTGAGCGGATCGCAAGCGAGGCCGGTGCCGCCCGGCTGGTCCACCACCGGCATGATCTGGCCGGTGACGGCCGGGCTGCCGAGCGGCGGGCCGAAGGAGGCGTCGCCGACTTCGTAGTTGCCCGCGGCGTCATCGGCGGCGGGGCCGCTGACGGCGAGGTTGGAGCGCGGAGCCAGCACATCCGGCACGGCGGCGCTGACGTTCGGGCCGTCCCACGAGGTCTGGTTGCCGCTGACGGCCGAGGACACGCGTTCGGCGTTGGTCATGTCGATCCAGTGCTTGCCGGTGCGGTCGTCGAGCAGGAAGTAGTCCCAGATCGAGGCCAGGCCGTCCGGCTGCTCGCCGGTCTGGCCGCTGGTGAAGGACTGGAAGCCCAGGCCATGCGCCATCTCGTGCAGCAGCACCGTCACCAGGTCGATGTTGGCACCATGGTTGTTGTCGACGCCGAGATAGAACTGGGTGCCGGGCAGGCAGTCCGCGAACAGGCCGAGGCGCGAGTTGAAGCGGGCCACGATGTGCGGGGCGGGCGGGCCGGCCAGGTCGGCGTTCGCGAGCTTGCTCGCCAGCGCGCTCGGGTACCAGGTGTTGGGCTTGGGTGCGCCGGTGAAGTTGGCGAAAATGTCGGCGGTGCCGGCGGAGCCCAGCACGGCGGCGCTGGCGGTGCAGGACAGTGGCTCGAACGAGGCCTGGATGCGGATCTCGATCGGGCTGTCGATGTTCGCGGCCCACAGGTTGGCGGCGTAGGTGAACGCGAACAGGCGCTGGGCGCCGAGCGTGGTGCCGGGGTTGCCGCCGACCGGTGCCACCGCGGTCGTGTCGTTGAAGCCGACGCCGGGGGCGTTGGCGTTGATGATGGTGATGGTGGCGGCGGCTTGCGCGGAGCCGATGGTAGCGCAGGCGGCGAGGCCGGCCAGGAATTTAGCGGGCGTCATGGCGGTCCCCTTCGCTGTGCAGCGCTTCGTCCGCGGCTTGGTCGCCGTTCACGCATTCGATGGCGAGTTTGCCGTCCGGGGTGCGGGAGATCACGCTGTAGGTCTGGCCGGCGTCGCCGAGGTGGCGCTGCAGGGTGCCGTCGGGGCGCTTGATGGTGGCTGGCTTGGCCGGACGCACGGGCTGCAGGGCGGCGGCGGCCTGCTGCAGGGCCTTGGCTTCGTTTGGAGTCGGGGGACGCAGCTGGCCGGTTTGCGGGTCCTTCACGGCGATCATGCCGGGCGTTTGCGGAGCCTCGCCGGAGAAGGCGGCGGTGCTGACGGCAATGGCTCCAAAGCTGACCAGGGCGCGCTTGTGGCGGTAGCCGAGGATGGCGGCCAGGCCGATGCACAGCAGGACCCAGGTGGCCGGTTCCGGCACCGGCATCACGTTGACGGTGTCGAGGCCGAGGTAGTTGGACTGGGCGGCGGCGCCGGTGTAGTGGAAGGCGATGCGCAGGTCGCCGGTCATGTCGAGCGTCGGCTGGTAAAGGGTCCAGTCGCCGGGGACGGCGCCGAGGGTTTGCAGGACCGCGTAGGTGGCGGGATCGGTGCCGCTGCCGATGCGCACTTCGAGGTTGTCGCTGAAGCCGGGGGCGAGGGCGGAGCGGGCCCGGAAGCTGAAGCTGGTCGGGCCGGTCAGGTGTAGCGCGGGGGTGAGCAGCCACATGTCGAGGGTGCCGCTGCCGTTGCTGGCGCCGAGGAAGTTGGCGGCGATGTAGGCGTTGGCAGCGCCGGCTTGTGCGGGAAAGATGCCGTCGTTCCCCTGGAACCAGCCCACGCCGGGTGGCATGCTTGAGTTCAGGAGGGACCAGCCGGGGAGCTGGTTGATGTTGTCGAAATGTTCGGTCAGGGAACTGGCTGGCGTATCGGCCCGGGCAGCGGAGGACAGCGCGAACGCGGCGGCAGCGAGCAGTGCGGTGAACTTTTTCATGGAATCGCTCTCGAACTGGACTGCGTGGGAAAACCCGCTCGACACGCAGCGGGGGCTTGCGTTCTCAAGCATAGGAAGCAGGCGGGAGGGGGCTTTTGATGTGCGTTGAAGATCGGCGAGCCGAAGCGGTTGCGGCGCGTGCGGACCACTTAGGCAATTGGGTGGCTGAACCCCTGCGTCGGATGAGACGAATCATCATCGCGATCTTGAGCGTGGCGTGGGGATTGACTGCGATATCGCCGCTCGTCTGCTGGTATGTGCGAGAGCGGGCGGAGCTGGAGCGCGGCGCGACAGTGGCTGCGCCTGCGGTGCAGACGCAGCCCTACGTCGTGATCATCTTGGGGGCGCGCTGCGCTCAGTGAGGCGCGGCGCGGCGGGAGCGGAGTTTGCCGACGATGCCGGTGGGGAAGAAGTAGACGGAGAGGATGAACAGGACGCCGAGCCACAGCAGCCAGCGGTCCGGGTGGACCAGGACGGCGAGCCAAGGCAGGCCTTCGGCGGCCCCGGAGGCCTGTTCCATCAGGGTCTTGAGATAGTTCTGCGCCAGGATGAACAAGGCGGCGCCGATCACTGCGCCGTACATGGTCCCCATGCCGCCGATGACGACGATCAGCAGGATGTCGGTCATGATCTCGAAGCCCAGCGTCGTCTTGGGCCCCACGTAGCGCAACCACAGCGCCATCAGTGCCCCGGCCAAGGTGGCGACCAGCGCCGCCAGGCAGTTGGCCCAGATCCGGTAGACCACAGTGCGATAGCCGATCGCCTCCGCGCGGAACTCATTCTCGCGGATGGCCTGCAGGACGCGCCCGAACGGGGAATTCACGATCCGCAGCAGGAACAGGAACAGCAGCAGGCAGCCGAAGAACACGATGTAATACGTGATCACCTTGCCGTCGATGGCGCGGCCCAGGATCTCGCGCTCGAACATCTGGTAGCCCGGCGAGAGCAGCTCCGGCACGCTGAAGGTCTTGCCGTCCTCGCCGCCGGTGAAGTCAGAGAACTGCTGCGCCAGCACCGCGAACGAGGAGGCCACGGCCAGCGTGATCATGGCGTAGAAGATGGCGCGCACGCGCAGCGCGAACAGGCCGATGATGAAGGCCAGCACCAGCGAGACCACCACCGCCAGCGCCACGCCGCGAAACACCATGCCCCAGGTGGCATCGCCATCGCCAGCCAGTGCGAGGCCCACGCCATAGGCGCCAATACCGAAGAACATGGTGTGCGCGAACGAGACGATGCCCGTATAACCGAGCAGCAGGTCGTACGAGGCCACCAGCACGATGTAGATACAGATGGTGGCCGCGGTGTTGAGCGCGCGCGCGCCCGTGGTCAGGAAAGGCGCGTTGGCCAGCGCCAGGAAGACCACCAGCAGGAGCAGCGTGAGCACGCGGCTGCGCGGGAAATCGCCGGAGAGGAGACCCGAGAACAGGCCGGAAAACAGTTTGGTCATGGTCACTTCCTCGCCAGGCCGTAAGGGCGCCACAGCAGCACGGCCATCATCAGCACGATGGTCGACACCAGCGCGAACTTGGGCGCCAGGAATCCGGCGTAGTTGGAGACGAGCGCCATCAGCAGGGCGCCGATGAAGCAGCCGCTGACCGATCCGAGCCCGCCGATGATGATGGCGATGAAGACCGACACCACCACGTCCGCGCCCATCGAGGGCGTGAGCGTTTCCTTGTACAGCCCCCACATCACGCCGCCCAGCCCCGCCAGCGCGGAACCAGCCGCGAACACGCCGACGAACACGCGGCGGATGCGGTAGCCGAGCGCCTCGACCATCTCGCCATTCTCCACGCCCGCGCGGATCAGGAGGCCGATCTTGGTGCGGTTGAGGACCAGTAGCAGGCCGACGAACACCAGCACACCCACCACCACGGCCACCAGCCGGTACCGGTCGATGGCCGCGTCGCCCAGCAGGATGGAGCCGCGCAGGGTGGCCGGCATCGGCAGCGCGATCTGGTCCGCGCCCCAGACGACGGCGATCAGCTGCTCCGCCACGATCATGCCGCCCATGGTGACGAGGATCTGCTTGAGGTGCTGGCCGTACACCGGCTTGATGATCACGCGCTCGAACACCCAGCCGAGGAGGGCGGTGACCACCATCGCAGCGACGATGGCCATGCCGAGGGCGCCGAGGTTCTGCATCAAGGATTCCGCCTCCAGCCAGCCGCGCATTGGCAGCAGGACCATGGTGGCGGTGTAGGCGCCGACGGCGACGAAGGCGCCGTGGCCGAAATTCAGCACGTTCATCAGGCCGAAGACGAGGGTCAGGCCGCTCGCCATCAGGAAGATCATCATGCCCATCGCCAGGCCCGCCACGGTGAGAGTGGCCCAGGTCGAGAAGCTGCCGACCAGCGGCAGCATCGCCAGCGCGAGCACGGGCACCAGCAGGTGTGGCACCAGGTCGCGCGGGACGGAAGGGAGAGTCGTATCGGTCATTGCGTGAGGTGCCTCATTGATGCGCGGCGAGCGAGAGGCCGAGGAGGCGCTGCTGCAGGGCGTCGTCCGCCGCCAGCTCCGCCATGGTCCCCGTGTGGACGATGCGGCCATCGTCCATCACGGCCACGGTGTCGCCGAGCTGCCGGACGAAGTTGAAATTTTGTTCCACCAGAAGGATCGTGGTGGAATTTTCTTTCACCTGGCGGAAGGCCTCGATCAGGTTTTGCACGATGGCCGGGGCGAGGCCCTTGGTCGGCTCGTCCACCAGCAGGAGCTGGCGCTGTTCGACGATGGCGCGTGCGATGGCGACCATCTGCTTCTGGCCTCCGGAGAGGTTCCCGGCCGGGTAATTCCAGAACTTCTTCAGTGCCGGGAAGAAGCCGAAGATCCATTCCAGCCGCGCGGTGTCCATCGGACCGCTGATGGCCGCGAGGTGCAGGTTCTCGCGCACGGTGAGGTCGGAAAACACGGCCATCGACTCCGGCACATAGGCGATGCCGCGGCGCGCGATGTCCGGCGTGGCCTTGCCGGCGATATCCTGGCCTGCGAAGACGACGCGGCCTTGGCTGGCCTTCCACAGGCCCATGATGGTGCGCAGGGTGGTGGTCTTGCCGGCGCCGTTGCGGCCGAGGAGGACGGTGATGCCGCCCCGCGGCACCTCCAGGTCCACGCCCTGCAGGATGTGGTATTCGCCGATGTGGGTGTGGACGCCCGACAGGGACAGCAAGGAATCAGGCGCTTCACGCATGGGCGGGTACTCCGAGATAGGCTTCCTGCACGATGCTTGACGCCATCACCTCCGCCGGTTCCCCGTCCGCGACGAGGGTCCCGTTGTGCAGCACGACGATGCGGTCTGCCAGCGAGCGCACCACGTCCATCTTGTGCTCGACCAGCAGCACGGTCTTGTCGGTATCGGTTTTCACTTGATGGATCAGGTCCAGCACCACGGGCACTTCGTCGACGCTCATGCCGGCGGTGGGTTCGTCGAACATCAGCACGTCCGGTTCGAGGGCCAGCAGCAGGGCGACTTCCAGCTTGCGCTTGTCGCCGTGCGAGAGCGCCGCGACGATGGTGTGGCGGCGGTCCTGCATGGAGACACGCTCCAGGTAATGCTCGGCGCGCGCCAGCAGTTCCTTATGCCGGAACCAGACGGACCACATGTTCAGGCCCTGGCCCGCGTGGCTCTGCACCACCAGGCGCACGTTCTCCAGCACCGTCAGGTGCGGGAACAGGTTGGTCAACTGGAAGGCGCGGCCGATGCCCAGGCGGGTGCGCTTGGCGGGGCCGAACTTCGTGATGTCCTGCCCGTACAGCAGCACCTGGCCGGAGGTGGCCGGGAGCTGGCCGGACATCAGGTTGAAGCAGGTGGTCTTGCCCGCGCCATTGGGGCCGACGATCACCGTCAGCTGGCCGGGGTAGAAATCGGCCGTCACCGCGTTGACCGCGACATGACCGCCGAAACGGATGGTCAGGTCGCGGACCGACAGCGACGGCGTGACTGCGGACGTCATCAACACATCACTTCTTGTTTTTCACGGGGACCGGCAGCTCGGACGCCGGAATCTCGCGCACCAGTTCCAGCAGGTCCCACTCGTCCTT
The DNA here is from genome assembly GCF_004614185.1 of Zemynaea arenosa. Taxonomy (GTDB): domain Bacteria; phylum Pseudomonadota; class Gammaproteobacteria; order Burkholderiales; family Burkholderiaceae_D; genus Telluria; species Telluria arenosa. The sequence goes on from NZ_SPVF01000135.1 coordinate 10,017, forward strand.
CTGCGCCTTCTTGATGCGGAAGTGGTACATGGACTGCATGGCCTGGTGGTCCTGGGCGCGGAAGTTCATCTTGCCCTTCGGGGTCTCGAAGTCCATGCCTTCCATGGTCTTGATCAGCTTTTCGGTATTGGTGTCGCCGCCCGATTTGGTCAGCGCCGTGACGACCGCGCTGGCCGCCGCGAAGCCGCCCGCACTGAACATGTCCGGCGGCGACTTGAAGCGCTTGCGGTGCTCGGCCACGAACCAGTCGTTCATCTTATTCTTCGGGAAGTCGTAGTAGTAGAAGATGGTGCCTTCGGTGCCGGCGTAGTTCTTCCAGGTCTTCAGCACCGGCAGGATGTTCCCGTTCGGGGCGATCGAGATGCCGTAGCGTTCCGGGTGCATCTCGGCGATCTTGTTCATTGGGTGGGGGCCGGCCCACACAATGGAGAGCACGCGCGGCTGCGGTGCATCTTTCAGTTTGTCGAACAGGCGCTGGGCCGGAGCGGTGAAGTCGGTGGTGGCAGGCGAGGCGTATTCCTCGGCCACGACCTTGGCCTTGCTGCCCACCACGCCCAGGGCTTCCTTGAAGGCCTTGACGGTGTCCTTGCCGAAGGCGTAGTCCTGCGCCAGGAAGCCGATGCTGCCGTTCTTGAAGGTGGTGGCGGCGGAAATCGATTCCTGCATCGAGCTGCGCGCGGTGCGGAAGATGTAGCGGTTCCACTTGTCGCCGGTGATGCTGTCCGCAACCGCAGGTTCGACCACCAGGATCTTCTTGTACTCGGCGGCCACCGGCAGCATCGCCAGCGCGGCGCCGGAGTTGCTGGTGCCGACCGCGATGTCGGCCTTGTCGTCGCCGTAGGCTTCGGCCAGCAGGGTGCGGGCCAAGTCCGGCTTGGACTGGTCGTCCTTGACGATCACCTTGATCTTGCGGCCGTTGATTTCCATCTTGCCGCCGGTGAGGTATTCGAGACCCATCATGAAGCCGGTCTCGGTCTCCTTGGCGTAGGTCTCCAGGATGCCGGTCTTGCCCGCGATGAGGGCGATCTTGATGTCCGGGCCAGCGGCGTAGGCCGACGCGAGGCCGGTGGCGGCGTAGACGGCGAGGGCGCCGGCGGCGAGAGTGAAGCGTTTCATGAGGTCTCCTTCAATTCTTTGTATGTGCGTACGAGCTTGGATTCGTATGAGCTGCAGCGGCCGAGTTTAATCGACCCGCGCCAGGAAGTCCCGCAGCGCGGCCTGCGCGGCCGGCTCGGTGAGCATGGGCGCGTGGCCGACGTCCGGCACTTCGGCGTATTGCATCTCCGGTGCGGCCTTGCGCATCCAGTCCGACTGCTCCGGTTCGATCAGGTCCGACAGGCCGCCGCGCACCAGCAGGGTGGGGCGCTTGCGTGCCAGCTTGCGGAAGGCGTGGCGCGCGGCCACCGACGTGGCTTTCAGCTTGCCGGTCTTGATCGGCAGCGCGATATTGGGGTCGTAGCGCATCACCAGTTCGCCCTGGCCGTTGTCGGCGAAGGCGCGGCGCGCCCACTTCATCCACTCTTCCGGCGGATTCGATGGGAAGGCCGATTCGTTGATGGTGCGGACCGCGTCGGCGGCTTCGGTCCACGAGGCCATGCTGCGGACCGAACCCGCGTAGCCGGCGATGCGCGAGAGGCCGCGCTGCGACAGCGTGGGACCGGTATCGTTCAGCACCGCGGCGGCGATTAATTTCGAGTGCTTGAGTGCCAACGTCATGGTGATGATGCCGCCCATCGAAGTGCCGATAAAGACGGCGCGCGCGATGCCCAGGTCGTGCGCCAGCTTGGCGACGTCCTCCGCGTACACGAGCGGGTTGTAGTTATCGGGATTGGCGTCGTACTGCGAGTGGCCGCGGCCGCGCACGTCCACCGCGAGCACGCGCCGGTTCTGCTGCGCGATCCAGGGCGCGACTTCGTCGAAGTCGGCCGAGTTGCGGGTCAGGCCGTGGATGCAGATGACGGGCAGGCGCGCGGGGCCGCTGGTGGCGGCGTAGTCGCGTGCGTACAGGCGCAGGCCGTCCGCGCTCTGGAAGTATCGTTCGGTGTAGGTCACAGTTATGCCCTGGAGTGGTGGCCCGATTTCAACTACTGAATATGCGGCAGTGTGCGGGAAACCATCGCCGCCGAAAATGGCGGGGGCGCCCACCCGATGTGCGTTTATGCACACTGCTCCCTGGCAGTGCGCCGCAGTCCATACACGGCGCCTTCTGCAGACCCGTTGTGCGCACACGCACACTTCGGGCACAATGGGCTCATGAATACCCTCCCCGAATGGACCGACCTGCGCTTCTTCCTCGAACTGGCGCGGGCGGGCACGCTGTCCGGTGCCTCGCGGCGGCTGGAAGTCGAGCACACCACCGTGGCACGCCGCATCGACCGGCTGGAGCAGCAGTTGGGCGCCGCGCTGTTCGACCGTTCGCGCGAGGGTTATGAACTGACCGAGATGGGCGCGGCCCTGCTGCCGCATGCGGAGGCGATGGAGAGTGCGGCGCTGGCGGCGCACGATCAGCTCTCGGGGAATCAGGTGGCGATTCGCGGCGTGGTGCGCCTCGGCGTGCCGGAGGTGCTGGGCGTGAAAGTGATCACGCCGCTGCTGGCACGCTTCCTGGCCGACCATCCCGAGCTGTCGATCGACCTGCTGGTGCAGCCGCGCTTTGCGAACCTCGCCAACCGCGAGGCGGACCTCGGCGTGACGCTCGATGCACCGGCCACGGGGCGCTATATGGTGACGCGGCTGGTGTCGTTCCGCATGAGTCTTTACGCGTCGCCCGACTACCTGGCCAAACACCCACCGATCCGCACCAAGGCGGATCTCGCGGGGCACGACTTCGTCGACTACGTGCAGGACCGGCTGGCCTCCAATGAGCTCAACTTCCTGCATGAACTGGGATTTGTGCCCAACCGGCGCCTGTGCTGCACTGGCATGATGGCGCAGGCCGAAGCGGCGATGGCGGGCCTGGGCCTGATGATGGCGCCCCCGTACGTGATCCCGGACGACGGGCGGCTGGTGCCGGTGCTGCCGAACGAGGTGTACGCGGACCGGAACTACTATCTGGTGGCGCCGGTGGACTTGTTCCGCCTCCCGCGCGTGCGCGCCGTGTGGAACCTGCTGCGCGACTATGCCGAGTCCCAGCCCGAACTGTTCTCCCTCGGCGATATGCCAGCCCCGCGCAAGAAGATCGCGCGCGCCAAATAAACGCGTGCAAGGAGTTTCGGGCACCCATGTGCCAGAGGCAAAAAAACGGGGCGCCGAAGCGCCCCGAAGCACGGTACACGAGCCGTTGAACAGGGCGCCGGCCGGCGCCCTGGCACTCACTTAGAACTTGACGTCGACGGTGGCCAGGATGCGGCGCGGATCGCCGTAGAACGTGGTCACCGAGTTGAAGAAGCCACTGAAGTTGTAGCCTGCGACCTTGTAACGCTTGTCGGTCAGGTTGCGGCCATGCAGGCCGACCTGGATCTTGCGGTCCGCGCTGGTCCACACGAGGCCCATGTCGATCAGCGAGTAGCCGTTCTGCGCCAGCATCAGGTTGCCCGGGATGGTGGCGTCGGTGGCCGCCAGGCCGGTGGGGCGCGAGATCTCGGTCATGTAGATCTTCGACTTGTACGAGGCGGTGCCGGTCACGCTCATGGTGCCGGTGCGGCCCATGACGGCCAGCGGCCAGTCGTAGCTGCCGGTCAGGCTGGCGGTGTGCTTCGGCGTATTCTGGAACTCGGCCGAACCGGCAACGTTCACCAGGCCGGTGCCGGTCGCATTCGCCACCATCCATTCCTTGTACTTGGCGTCGATGTAGCCGTAGGTACCGGTCACGGAGAACTGGCTGGTCAGGCGGGCGATCGCTTCCAGCTCCAGGCCCTTGATCTTGGCCTTGCCGGCGTTGGTCAGGGAGCCTGCGAAGCCGGTGACCTGGCCCTGCGCGTTGGTGGTCGGGATCGAGCCCGGGATCTGCACGTTCTTGTAGTCAGTGTAGAACACGGCCGCATTGGTCTGCAGGGTACCGCCGTTCATGTTCGACTTGACGCCGAATTCGATCGTCGAGACTTCTTCCGGATTCACGCCCTTGCGCTTCTCCAGCGAGACGGCGGTGTTCGGGTTGCCGCCCAGGTCCATGCGCGGGTCGAACATGCCGCCCTTGAAGCCCTGCGAGTAGGTACCGTACAGGTTATGCTCCGGCGCGAACTTCCAGCCGAAGCCCAGCTTCGGGGTGAACTTGGTGTCGGTGCGGTGCAGGTCGTTCGGGCCCAGGTCGGTGTTGGCCGGCAGGCCGACGGCGGCCGGGTTGCCCAGGTTGGGCGAACCGGCCAGGCCGAGGTAGGTGCGCTTGTAGATCGCGGCGGTGCGCTGGTCGTCGGTGTAGCGGCCACCGATGTCGATGTTGAAGGTGTCGGTGAGGTTGTAGCTCACGTCCGCGAACGCGGCCCAGGTCTTGGAATTGATGTCGTCGCGGGTCAGCAGCGAGAGGCCGCCGGCGGCGTTGTACAGCACATCGAATTCATTGAAGGCGTTGGCCTTCATGTAGAACACGCCGCCCACGGCCTGCCATTTGCTGCCGGTGTAGGTGAGCTGGAATTCCTGGCTGTCCTGCTTGTCCGAGTAGATGGACGGGGCTTCGAACAGCGGGGTGTTGAGCGAGTCGAAGTCGATCGGCGCGAAGGACTTGGACTGGCGGTGCGCGGTGATGGACTTGAACGACAGTTCCGGCGTGATCGCATAGTCGACCAGCAGGGTCTGGCCCGAGTTCTTGACGTTCTGGCCGTGGCCATTAACCGCGTACAGGTCGGCGCGGGTGTCGTAGTCGCCGGCGAGCGGCTGCTCGTTGCCCGGGGCCGGGCCCGCGGTCAGGCGGTAGCCCTGGCGCGCCTCGGAATCGTCGACGGTGCGGTCGGCGGAGACGCGGATGAACAGCTCGGGCGTCGGGGTGGCTTCGATGCTCACCCGGCCGGCCACGACGTCCTTGTTGTAGTTGTCGCGGCCATTGACCACGTTCTTGCCGTAACCGTCGCGCTGGAAGGTGCCGATGGTGCCGCCGATGCGGATCCATTCGTTGACCGGGGTGCTGGCCTTCAGGACCACGTCCTTCTCGTGGTAGTTACCGAGGGTGAACTTGGCGCCGAAGGTCGGCTTGTTGGACAGCTTGCGGGTCACGTACTTGACCGCGCCGCCGATGGTGTTGCGGCCGTACAGGGTGCCCTGCGGGCCGCGCAGTACCTCGATGCGCTCGAGGTCGTAGATGTCGGTGAGGGCGCCTTGCGGGCGGGCCAGGTAGACGTCGTCGAGGTAGATGCCGACGCCCTGCTCGTAGCCGGCCACCGGGTCCTGCTGGCCGATGCCGCGGATGAAGGCGGTCAGCGTGGTGTTGGTGCCGCGCGAGGTCTTGAGGGTGGTGTTGGGCGTGACGTCAGCAATCGCGGTCAGGTCCGGGGTGGCATTCTTTTCCAGATCGGCGCCGGAGAAGGCGGTGACGGAGCCCGGCACGTCCTGGATCAGCTCCGCGCGGCGGCGGGCGGTCACGATGACCTTTTCCATCTCCGCGGGCGCGGCGGCCACGCCGTCGGCGGCAGCCGTCTGGGCGTAGGCGGATTGGACTGCCAGGGCAGCGGGAAGGGCGATCATGACTGCGGCGGACTTGCGCAGCAGGGCCTCTTGCTTATTCGTCAAGCGCATCTGTGTGTCTCCTAAGGTTGTTCTTTCGCACGCGGTCTGCCACGTATCGGCACGGAGTGTGCCCAAATTGCGAATTGAATAAAAGACAGAGGCTTGCACGGTCTGTGTGCAAAATTGCACAACACCACGCTTTTGTTGGGCGTGGCGTGCGCAGACGGCGAAACGGGTGTTGCTTTTCGGCGTAAGACGGGGGCTCAGCCCGCGGTCTCAGCCCGCGTTCAGCCAGGCGAAGCGGAACAGAAAGACGACCGCGATCACCCACACGATGGCGCGCACGTCGCGGACGCGGCCGGTGAGCAGCTTGAGCACGGCGTAGGAGACGAAGCCGAAGGCGATGCCGTTGGCGATGGAGTAGGTGAAGGGCATCATCAGCGCGCACACGGCGGCGGGGATGGCTTCGGTGGATTCGGCCCAGTCGATGTCGCCGAGGTCATGCAGCATCAGGCAGGCGACGAACAGCAGGGCGGGGGCGGTGGCGTAGGCCGGCACGGCGCCGGCCAGCGGGGCGAAGAACAGACTCAGGAGGAAGAGGACGGCGATGGTGACCGCGGTGAGGCCGGTGCGGCCGCCGGCCTGCACGCCGGCCGCGCTCTCGATGTAGGCGGTGGTGCTGGAGGTGCCCATCAGCGAGCCGGCGACGATGGCGGTGCTGTCGGCCAGCAGGGCGCGGTTCAGGCGGTTCATCTTGCCTTCCACCAGCAGGCCGGCGCGCTGGGCCACGCCCATCAGGGTGCCGGTGGCGTCGAACAGTTCGACCAGGAAGAACACCAGCACCACGTTGAGGATGCCGATGGAGAAGGCGCCGGGGATGTCCAGCTGCAGCAGGGTGGGCGCGATCGACGGCGGCAGGGAAACGATGCCGTTGAACTGCTGGCCGCCGAAGCTGAAGCCGAGCACGGTCACGGCGAGGATGCCGAGCAGGATGGCGCCGCGCACCTTCAGCCGGTCCAGCGCGACAATGATGAAGAAGCCGACGATGGCGAGCAGGGGCGGGGCCTGGTGCAGGTCGCCGATGGTGACCAGGGTGGCCGGGTTGCCGGTGACGAGGCCGGCGTTCTTCAGGGCGATCAGGGCCAGGAAGAGGCCGATGCCGACCGTGATCCCGATGCGCAGGGACTTGGGGATGCCGTTGACGATCATCTCGCGCAGGCCCACCAGGCTGACCAGGATGAACAGGCAGCCGGAAATGAACACGGCGCCGAGCGCGGCCTGCCAGGACACGTGCATGCCGAGCACCACGGCGTAGGCGAAGTAGGCGTTCAGGCCCATTCCGGGGGCCATGCCGATCGGGTAGTTGGCGTACAGGCCCATGATCGCTGTGCCGAGCGCGGCGGCGCAGCAGGTGGCGACGAACACCGCTTCCTTCGGCATGCCCGCGTCGCCCAAGATGGTGGGGTTGACGAAGATGATGTAGGCCATCGTCAGGAAGGTGGTGATCCCGGCCAGCACTTCCGTGCGGACGTCCGTGCCGCTTGCGCGCAGGTTGAACAGGCGGTCCAGCATGGGGGCTCCTTCAGTGGGTTCGGCACAGGTGGCGTCATCATAGCCGATCGCTGCGGCGGCCTGCTCACCGCTGGGCTACGCGCCCGCTCAGCCTGACAGGGGAGGGACGAAGGTCAGGATCGCGTTGTACAGGCCATGCATGGCCATGGCCGCGAGCAGGCCCTGGCGCAGGCGCAGGTAGCTGAGGATGGCGCCGGCCATCCATTGCGGGGTCAGGAATCCGATGACGTAGAGGCTGCTCCAGCCTTCGGTGACAAAGTTGGTCACGTGGGCGCAGGCGAAGCCCGCGGTCCAGGTCCAGAAGACCCAGGGATAGCGGCGCAGGTACTGGCGGCCGCGGGCAAAGGCCGCGCCGGGCGGGCTGTGCAGCCGCTTGTAGAGCCAGGCGCCGAGGGCGGCCAGCGCCATGGTGCCCAGTACCCAGCGGTCGTCCGCCCAGAAGACCAGAAGAGGCAGGCCGACGCCCAGGGTGAAGCGGGCGCTGCGCAATCCGGCGCGGAAGATCAGCTCTTCCAGCAAAGGCGCGACGAGCAGGGCGAAGACAAGGAACCAGCGCGTGGGAGGGCGCTCGGAAATGCCGGGCACCTGGCTCATGTAGTGGTCGAGCGGAAACGAGATCAGCACGACCAGGGCCATGGTCAACAGCAGCATCAGGCCGGTGCGCAGGACCGGGTGCGAGCGGTCGCGGGCCAGGCGGCGGGCGCGGGTGGGCCGGGCCAGGAAGGCGAGCAGGGCGCGCAGTTCGGCGAGCACGAAGTCCGGCCGGGGCTGGGCCTGGGAAGCCGGCGGCATGGCGGTCGTCGGGTCAGGCACGGGCGGGCTGGCGGAAGGGGGAGCGGTCGGTCAGCTCGTCGATGTAATTGTCGATGCCGCCCGCTTCGCGTGCCAGGAAGGTTTCGACGGCGTCGGCGAACGCGGGGTGGGCCAGCCAATGGGCCGACCACGTCCGCGTGGGCAGGAAGCCGCGCGCCATCTTGTGCTCGCCCTGGGCGCCGCCTTCGAAGGTGCTGATCCCCTGTTCGATGCAGAACTCCAGCGGCTGGTAGTAGGCTGTCTCGAAATGCAGGCAGGGGACGTGCTCCAGCTCACCCCAGTAGCGGCCGTACAGGGTGTCTTCGCTGTGGATGACCAGGGAAGCGGCGATGCGCTGGCCGGCGCGCTGCGCGACCACCAGCAGGATGTTGTCCGGCATCGTCGCGCCAATCCGCTGGAAGAAGTCCAGGTTCAGGTAGGGCGTGCTGAAGTGGTCCTTGTAGGTATGGCGGTAGCAGCAGTTGAAGAAGCGCCAGTCGTCCTCGGTGAGGTCGCGGCCGCGGATGCGCTGCAGGGTGACGCCCGCATCGCGCACCTTGCGGCGTTCGGCGCGGATGTTCTTGGCTTTCTTGCGGTCCAGGGTGGCGAGGAAGTCGTCGAAACTGGCGTAGCCCTGGTTGAGCCAGTGGAATTGCACGCCGCTGCGCAGCAGGTAGCCCGCGTCCTGCAACTGCTGGACATGCTGCTCCGGCGGGTAGAGGATGTGGGTGGAGGAGACGCCCGAGGCTTTCTGCTGGATCTGCAGCACCTTGATGAGCTCTGTCCTGGCGTGTTCGCTGATGGCCAGCAGGCGCGGGCCGGTGACGGGCGTGAAGGGAATCGCGCTCAGCAGCTTTGGGTAATACTCCAGGCCGTGGCGCTGGTAGGCCTCGGCCCAGGCCCAGTCGAACACGTACTCGCCGTAGGAGTGGTACTTGACGTAGAGCGGCATGGCGGCGGCCAGCTGGTCCTGGGCGTCGTACAGGCAGAGGAACTGGGGCTGCCAGCCGCTGTCCGCGCTGGCGCTGCCGGATTCATGCAGGGCGTGGAGGAAGGCGTAGGACAGGAAGGGGTTTGGTTTCTCCTGTTTTCCGACCAGGCCATTCCATTGCCATTCGCCGACCTCGGCCAGAGAAGAAACGATATGCGTGCGATAATTCATCATTGTCGAAGGTGCATCTCGAAGACATTCTACGCAAAAAACCGATGAGCGAATTTTTCAATCTGTATTCGCACGGGTTTGCCCGTGTGGCGGTCGGAATTCCGGAGTGCCGCGTAGCCGATCCGGCGTTCAACGCGCAGCAGACCATCACGCTGGCGCGCGACGCGGCGGCGCAGGGAGCGGTGCTGGTGGCGTTTCCGGAGTTGGGGCTGTCGGCCTACACCTGCGAGGACCTGTTTCATCAGCGGGCGCTGCTCGATGCGTGTCTTGAGGCTCTCGGTGAAGTGGTGGCGGCGTCCGTGACGATTCCGGCGGCGCTGGTGGTGGGGATGCCGCTGCGGGTCGATCATCGGCTGTTCAATTGTGCAGTCGTCGTCAGCGGCGGGCGTATTCATGGGGTGGTCCCGAAGTCGTACCTGCCCAATTACGGCGAATTTTATGAGGCGCGGCAGTTCAATGCGGCGGATGCGGCGACATCGTCGTCGGTGTCCTTGCTGGGTGCCGAGGTGCCGTTCGGGCCGGGGCAGCTGTTTGAGGTCTCCAATGTGCGCGACCTGCGCTTCCATGTGGAGATCTGCGAGGACGTGTGGGTGCCGGTGCCGCCGTCGTCGTTTGCGGCGATGGCCGGGGCGACGGTGCTCGTTAATCTCTCGGCGTCGAATGCGCTGGTCGGTAAATCTTCTTACCGGCACCAGCTGGTGGGGCAGCAGTCGGCGCGCTGCCTGGCGGCCTATATTTATACCTCCGCGGGGATGGGCGAGTCGTCCACCGATATGGCGTGGGACGGGCAGGCCGTCATCTATGAAAACGGGGAGCTGATCGCGGAGGCCAAGCGCTTCGTGGACCAGTCGCACATGATCGTGGGCGATGTGGATCTGGAGCGGCTGTCGCGCGAGCGGATGCGGCTTTCGACGTTCGGGCATTGCGTGCGGACGCATGCGGAGCAGGTGTCCCGGTTTGCGGTGACGCGCTTCGAGGTGCCGGTCGATACGTCCGCGCGGCTGCCGCTGACGCGCATGATCCAGCGCTATCCGTTCGTGCCCGCGAATGCGGCGCTGCGCGATGAGCGCTGCACGGAGGTCTACAACATCCAGGTGCAGGCGCTGGAGCAGCGCATGCGGTCGGCGGGGATCGAGAAAGTCGTCATCGGGATTTCGGGCGGGCTCGATTCCACGCACGCGCTGCTGGTGTGCGCGAAGGTGATGGACCGTCTCGGGCTGCCGCGCACGAACATCCTGGCGTACACGATGCCGGGGTTTGCGACATCCACGCGGACGCTGGAGCAGGCGCGCAAGCTGATGTCCGTCGTGGGTGCGTCTGCGAATGAGATCGACATCCGGCCGAGCTGCATGCAGATGTTGAAGGACCTGGGGCATCCGTTCGCGCGCGGCGAGAAGGTGTATGACGTCACGTTCGAGAATGTGCAGGCGGGGGAGCGGACCTCGCATCTGTTCCGGCTCGCGAACCATCTGGGCGGGATCGTGATCGGCACCGGGGACCTGTCCGAGCTGGCGCTGGGGTGGTGTACCTACGGGGTGGGCGATCATATGTCGCACTACAACGTGAATGCGAGCGTGCCGAAGACGCTGATTTCGCACCTGGTGCGCTGGGTGGCGGATACGAAGCAGATCGGGGAGCTGGGGTCGGATGTGCTTCTGGACGTGTTGAATACGCAGATCAGTCCTGAGCTGGTGCCGGGGGACGCGAACGAGAAGCCGGAACAGCATACGGAGTCCATCATCGGGCCGTATGAGCTGCAGGACTTCAACCTGTTCTACCTGATCCGGTATGGGTTCACGCCGTCGAAGGTGGCCTTCCTTGCGTGGTCGGCGTGGCATGACCGCACGCGCGGGGTGTGGCCGAATGCGCCGCATGTGCAGCGCAATGAGTATCCGCTTTCTGACATCAAGCGGATTCTCGGCATCTTTGTGAAGCGCTTCTTCAAGGGCTCGCAGTTCAAGCGCTCGTGCGTGCCGAATGGGCCGAAGGTGGGAACGGGCGGATCGCTGTCGCCGCGCGGGGACTGGCGGGCGCCGTCGGACTCGGAGAGCGCGGTGTGGGTGCGCGACCTGGAACGCATCCCCGATCAATCATGAATTCATAAGACCGGAGAGAGACATGAAAAAAATCACCTGCATCATCAAGCCATTCAAGCTGGATGAAGTGCGCGAGGCGCTGGCCGATGTGAACGTGACCGGGCTGACCGTCACGGAAGTCAAAGGCTTTGGGCGGCAGAAAGGGCACACGGAGCTTTACCGCGGGGCCGAGTATGTGGTGGACTTCCTGCCGAAGGTGAAGATC
>NZ_SPVF01000260.1 GCF_004614185.1 Zemynaea arenosa
GCGCTGTTGTCCGCGGCCGCGTCCGGCGCGGACCCGGCCGCCGTCGGCATCCTGCCCCCAGCACTGACGCGCACCTGGGCGGACCTGTCCGCCGATGTCAACGACAACCGCGTGTACGGCAATGGACTGGTGCTGATGCCGCACCTGCAGGCCTACCTGAATGGCCTGCTCGGTGCGCTCAAGACCGCGGCCGGGGTGCCGGACTGGCCCGGCCAGGTCTACATCACCGCCGACACCACACTCAACGCACACTCCTCGGCGGCCGGGAACATCTATCTGAATATGGGGGTGATCCGTTCGGCCCAGACCGAGGACGAGGTGGTGGCGGTACTGGCGCATGAATTCGCGCACGTCTACCTGAACCACCAGGCCGCGTATGACGCCCATGGCGTGGCGGAAGCGGCGCGCACCCTTGGGCAGCTGACCATGCTCGCCACCGGACGCCTGCCGTCGGGCGGTGCCACCTGGACCGGATTCGACAGCGTCGGCGCGGCGAACTCCCTGACCCACGCATCGATCCTGCCGCGCTGGCAGCGCAGCGTGGAAGAGGAAGCGGACCGCGTTGGCGCCACGCTCCTGCTCAAGCTGAATTACTCGTACGCGGCCGGGTTCAAAACCTTCCTCGAACGGCTGGCGACCATCGAGCAGCGCGAAGCGGCCAGCGCCCCAAGCGTCGATGGCAGCGCCGCCACGCACGCCGACGCCGCCACGCGCGAAGCCAGCCTGACGGCGCAGGTGCTGCCGCTGCTGCCGCGTCCCCGGCCGCAACCCCGCAGCGCGCCCTGGCATGCTGCTCTGGCTGATCCGCAAACGGCGGAAGTCCTGGCTCATTACGCGCTGACACTGCGGATCGACGAGGCCCTGCGCCGTGGCCAGCCCCGGCTGGCCCTGGAACTGGCGCAGCAGGCCAGCTCCGGCGCCACGCTGGGCGATGGATCGATGGTGCTCCAGCTGCAGGAGGTGATGCGGCGTACCGGCTTTTCGGCGGATGACCGGATTGGCGCGCTGCTGCGCAACCGGGACTGGCCGGAAAAGGCATGGGCGGCGCTGTACCTGGCCGCGACCCTGATCCCGCCGGAGAAGCAGCAGCAACTGGCGAAAGCTTATTTGGAAGAGCAGTACCGGGCCTTGGGCGAGCCGCCGCGGGCGTGGCCGGACCTGCTGGCTTTCTACCTGAGCAGCCGCTCCGACTGGGACCGGATGGCGCTGGGGACGCGCTGCCTGTTGAACGGGAAGTTTTCTGCAGCTTGCCGCGAGGCTCAGCTTACGCCGCAGCAGAAGGCTCAGATCGAGGCGCAGAACAAGGCGCGCTCCGAGCAGATGGGAACCAACCTGGGTAACAAGATCATCGACCGGCTACACCTCAAGCGCTGAAGCGCTGAGGTGTTGAGCCGTTGAGGCGCCAAGGCGCTTGACGCCCCGGCGCGCCGGGGCCCGGATGCCGGCTGGCGCGCCCCAGCCTTCAGGCTGCGAGCCGTTCGCGGCGCAGGGCCAGCGCCGGCCGCCGCACGGGCGCCTGGACCGCAGGGGTTGCGTTGACCTGGAAGATGCCGACCAGGCGCGCCAGTTCCGCCGCCTGCTCCTGCATCGACGCCGCCGCCGCAGCCGCTTCCTCGACCAGCGAAGCATTCTGCTGGGTCGCGGTATCCATCTGCTCGATCGCTTCCTTCACCTGTTCGATGCCGGAAGTCTGCTCGCCGCTGGCCGACGAGATCTCGCCCATGATGTCCGCCACGCGCTGGATGCCGTCCACGATCTGCTTCATCGTGGACCCGGCCTCGCCCACCAGGCGGGTGCCGTTTTCCACCTTGCCGACCGAGTCGTCGATCAGGGTCTTGATTTCCTTGGCCGCCGCCGCCGAGCGCTGCGCCAGGTTGCGCACTTCGGAGGCCACCACGGCAAAGCCGCGTCCCTGCTCGCCCGCGCGCGCCGCTTCCACGGCCGCATTCAGCGCCAGGATATTGGTCTGGAAGGCGATGCCGTCGATGACGGAGATGATGTCCACGATCTTGTTGGACGAGGTATTGATCGACTCCATGGTCGTCACCACGTCCGCCACCACCACGCCGCCACGGCCCGCCAGTTCGGAGGCCGCCTGGGCCAGCGTGTTGGCCTGCCTGGCGTTGTCCGCGTTCTGGCGCACGGTGGACGTCAGCTCCTCCATCGAGGACGCCGTCTCTTCCAGCGAGGACGCCTGGCTCTCGGTGCGCGCCGACAGGTCCATGTTCCCGCTCGCGATTTCCTGCGATGCCGTCGCGATCAGATCGGTCCCGCCGCGCACCTTGGAGACGATGCCGGACAGCGAATCCTGCATCGCGCGCAGGGCCGTCATCAGGCGGCCCATCTCGTCGTTGCTCTCAGTGTTGATGGTGTGGGTCAGGTTGCCCCCGGCGATCGCTTCGGACACCTTCACCGCATAGTTCAGCGGGCGCACGATGGCGCGCACCAGCAGCACGCCCATGAAGCCGGCGATCGCAAGACCGCCGAGAAGCGCCACGATGCAGCTCACGAACACGAAATGGTATTCGGTACGCGAGCCGGTGTACGCATCCTGCGAGACGTCCAGCTGCAGCTTGACCAGGTCCGCCATGTCCTTGCGGATGGGCGCGAACAGCGGCACCACCTGCTCGTGCAGCGTGGTGCCCGCGTCGGAGATCATGCCTGCGCGCAGATGCTCGATCATGGGCGCCTGGGCCTGGGACAGGTAGGTGGCGAAGCGCGCTTCGAAGTCCTTGGCCAGTTCGGCCTCGCGCGGGGTCAGCTTGGTCGCCTTGTACTGTTCCAGCGCGGCCCTCAGCTTCTTGGTGTCTTCCTGCACCGTGTCGGTCATCTTGGTGGCGACTTCGGCATTGCTGATCACGGCTTCGGCCAGGTTCAGCTGCGACTGGTTCAGACCGACCACCACGTCATGCAGCTGCGCCAGCGCGACCAGCCGGTCCTTGTACATCGTCTCCATCGACGCATTGGCGCGGCTGAGCGCGGTGAGACCGACCACTGCGCCGACCACGAGCATGGCGGACAGCAGGCCCAGCACGACAATCAGACGCAGCCTGATCGTGAGTCCGTTCAACATTCAATTCTCCTGAAGAAGAGCATACTTTCCCACAAGGATATGACAGCGCGATTTCAGCGTACAGCCCGACAGCGCGGCCCAGCCCGAAAGCTTTCCAGTTCAGCAAAGAAGCGTTGTGCGGCTGCGTCGCTCCGTTGACGCCGTGTTTACTTCTTCAGGTCCCAGCCGCCGAAGGCGTTGGGGAGCTGGGCGGCCGCGGTGGTCTCCAGCGTGTCGCCCTTTAGGTTGGAGAGAACCACCGGCAGCTCGTTCCCGCCCAGTTCCAGGGTCACCTGGCGGCACGCGCCGCAGGGGGCGATGGGACCGTCGGTGTCGCCGATCACGGCCAGCGCGGTGAAGTCGCCCGGCTTGTAGCCATGCGCGATGGCGCTGAAGAAGGCGGTGCGCTCGGCGCAGTTGCACAGGCCATAGCTCGCGTTCTCCACATTACAGCCGCGGAAGATGCGGCCGTCCTTGCACTCCAGCGCCGCGCCGACCTTGAAGTGCGAGTACGGCACATAGGCCAGTTCGCGCGCGGCGCGGGCCTCGTCGACCAGCTTGGTGTACTTGGTGGTCATGGGCGGATGGTCTTGTAGATGATGGGGTTCGGCGCGGGCTTGGACTCGCCCAGCGCATACGCAGCCTGCACTTCGCGTACCGCCTGCTCGGCGGCCTGCTGGGTGCGGGCGTGGACCATGGCCAGTGGCTGGCCGGCTTCAATGCGGTCGCCGAGTTCCACGAGGCCGGTGAGGCCGACGGCGAAGTCGATCGTATCGGTCGGGCGGCGGCGGCCACCACCGAGGCTGACCACCGACAGGCCGAGGCCACGTGTGTCGACTTGCGACACGTAGCCTGCACTCGGTGCCGGCACCGGGACCACGATGGGCGCCTGCTCCAGGTACTTGTCGCGGTTTTCCAGCAGGTCGGCCGGGCCGCCAAGGGCGGACACCATGCGCGCGAAACGCTGCGCGGCTTCGCCGGAATCCAGCGCGGCCTGCAGCTTGGCGCGCGCCGCGTCGTGCGTGCTCTCGACACCGGACAGCACCAGCATCTCGGCGCACAGCGCCATCGTGACCTCGTGCAGGCGCGCCGGGCGCGAGGCACCGGTCAGGTAGTCCAGCGCCAGGCGCACTTCCAGCGCGTTGCCGGCCACGGGACCGAGCGACTCGTTCATCTCCGTCAGCAGCGCCGACGTGCGGGTGCCCGCGCCGTTGCCGACGGTGACGATGGACTGCGCCAGCTCCACCGATTTCTCATAAGTCGGCATGAAGGCGCCGGTGCCGACCTTCACGTCCATCACGAGGGCATCGAGGCCTGCGGACAGCTTCTTGGACAGGATCGAACCGGTGATCATGGCCACCGATTCCACCGTTGCCGTCACGTCGCGAATGCTGTAGAAGCGCTTGTCCGACGGTGCCAGCTGCGCGGTCTGGCCGATGATGGCCACACCCACCTCTTTCACCACCTTGCGGAACAGCTCCGGGTCCGGCACCGTGCAGTAGCCCGGGATCGAATCGAATTTATCGAGCGTACCGCCGGTGTGGCCGAGGCCACGGCCCGAGATCATCGGCACGAAGCCGCCGGTGGCCGCGATCATCGGGCCGAGCATCAGCGAGACCACGTCGCCCACGCCGCCGGTGGAGTGCTTGTCGACCACGGGGCCCGGCAGGTTGAGCGACTTCCACTCCATGACCTGGCCGCTGTCGCGCATCGCCAGGGTGAAGGCGACGCGCTCGTCCATGCTCATGTCGTTGAAGTAGACGGCCATCGCCAGCGCGGCGATCTGCCCTTCGCTGACCGAGTTATCCGTGATGCCGCGGACGAAGAACTGGATCTCTTCGGCCGTCAGCGGCTGTCCATCGCGCTTCTTGCGGATGATTTCTTGTGGGAGGAATGCCATGGCTTTGTAGTTATGTTTGCTCCGCCCGCAGGCGGAGCGGGGGATTCAGACGCCGTATGGAATCCACACGTTCTTCACCTGGGTCGCGTGGTACAGCACCGCGCGGCCGGCGGCCTGCTTGTTGTCGTACCAGTCGCGCCCTTTGCCGCCGCTGGTCCAGGTGCGCTTGAGCGATTCAGCCGACAGGCGCTCCACTTCCGCGCAGCCTTCCGCCTTGCCGTCGTGGCGCCACACGGCGTCCACGTCGTAGTGCGAGGCCAGGGTGCGCGCCAGTTCGTCCGCCGAACCGGTGACGATGTTGAGCGCACCACCCGGCAGGTCGGAGGTATCCAGCACCTGGTACAGGTCGGTGGCGGACAGCGGATAGGCTTCTGACGGCACCGCGACCACGCGGTTGCCCACCGCCAGCGCCGGCGCGACCAGCGAGATGAAGCCCAGCAGCGGCGCCTCGTTCGGGCAGATGATGCCCACCACGCCCACCGGCTCGTTCAGCGCCACGGTGATGCCGTGCATCGGCGGCTGGTGCGCCAGGCCGTCGTACTTGTCGGCCCATGCCGCCCAGGTGAACAAGCGGTCGATGGAGGCCTGCACTTCGCGCTCCGGATTCTTGGCACCGGTCATCGCGCCGATGCGGGCCGCGAATTCGTCGGCCCGGGCGGCCAGGTTCTCGGCGATGTAGTACAGCACCTGCGCGCGATTGTGCGCGGACGCCTTGGACCAGCCGGTGGCCTTGTGCGCCGCTTCCACGGCGTTGCGGATGTCCTTGCGGTTGCCCTCGCCCACGTCGGCGAGGAACTGGCCGCCGGCGCCGTTGATGGCGCGCGAGTAGGCGCCGTCAGGGCGGGCCTGCTTGCCGCCGATGTAGAGCTTCGCGGTGCGGTCGATGGCGAACGGGTTGCCCTCGTCGGACGCCTTGATCCTGGCCTTGCCCGTCTCGATGACCGGTGCGGCGGGACGCGCGTCTTCCGACAGGTGCGTCATGTATTCGAGCATGCCTTCGCGGCCGCCTTCGCGGCCGTAGCCGGATTCCTTGTAGCCGCCGAAGCCGCAGGCTGCGTCGAACTGGTTGGCGGTGTTGATCCACACCACGCCGGCCTTGATCTGCGGCGCCACGTCCAGCGCCAGCGAGATGGACTCGCTCCACACGCAGGCCGCCAGGCCATACACCGTGTTGTTCGCCAGCTGCACCGCTTCCACCGGAGTGCGGAAGCTCATCGCCACCAGCACCGGGCCGAAGATCTCGGTCTGCGCCACACCGGCGGAGGTGGAGGCGCCCATGATCAGGGTCGGCGGATACCACGAGCCGTCAGCCGGCAGTTCGCAGGCCGGTTGATACACCGTGCAGCCTTCGGCCAGCGCCGACTGCACCAGACCCGTGATGCGCTGGTGCTGGACCGGGTCGACCAGCGCGCCCACGTCCATCGACTTGTCCAGCGGGGAGCCGAGGCGCAGGTTGTCCATGCGTGCCTTCAGCTTGGCCAGGAAGCGCTCTTCGACCGATTCCTGCACCAGCAGGCGCGAGCCCGCGCAGCAGACCTGGCCCTGGTTGAACCAGATCGAATCGACCAGGCCTTCGACGGCCGCGTCGAGGTCCGCATCTTCGAACACGATGAACGGCGACTTGCCGCCCAGTTCCAGCGACAGCTTCTTGCCCGTGCCCGCAGTGGCCTTGCGGATGATGCGGCCCACTTCCGTCGAGCCGGTGAAGGCCAGCTTGTCGATGCCCGGGTGGTTGACGATCGCCTCGCCCGTGCGGCCATCGCCGGTGACGATGTTGACCACACCGGCCGGCACGCCCGCCTGCTGGCAGATCTCCGCGAACAGCAGCGCGGTCAGCGGCGTGAATTCGGCGGGCTTGAAGACGATGGTGTTCCCGGCGGCGAGGGCCGGCGCGATTTTCCACGCGAGCATCAGCAGCGGGAAGTTCCACGGCACGATCTGGCCGACCACGCCGACGGCGCGGTAGTCCGCGAATTCTTCGGACTGCAGCTGCGCCCAGCCGGCGTGGTGGTAGAAGTGGCGCGCGGCCAGCGGCAGGTCGGCATCGCGCGTCTCGCGGATGGTCTTGCCGTTGTCGAGCGTTTCCAGCACCGCGAACAGGCGCGAATGCTTTTGCAGCAGGCGGGCCAGCGCGTACAGGATCTTGGCGCGACCATGGCCGCCGAGGGCGACCCAGCCCGGCTGCGCGCGGCGCGCGGCGTCGACGGCGCGGTTCACGTCATCGGTCGTCGCTTGCGTGATCTGCGCCAGCTCCTTGCCGTTGGCCGGATTGTTGGTGGCGAAGGTCTCGGCACCGGCACCCGTCCAGGCGTTATCGATGAACAGGCCGAAGCGGCGCTCATGCTGGTCCAGCCACGCGTTGGCTTCCTTCGTGCTTTCGGGTGCTGGGCCGTAGTCCATGTTTTGGAGGATCTCTTGAATAGTGGGCATGACGATTCCTGACTGTGCGGCTTAGGGCTGCGCGTGGCGGTGAGCCGCCGAGTAGCTGCCGGTGATGTAGTGTTCGAGCTGGCGTTCAATGTCGGTCAGCAGGCTGGAAGCACCGATGCGGAACAGGTGCGGCTGCAGCCACTCGTTCCCCAGTTCCTCTTTCATCAGCGTCAGGTACTGCAGCGCGGACTTGGACGTGGCGACCCCGCCGGCCGGCTTGAAGCCGACCTGGAAGCCCGTCTGCTCGTGGTATTCGCGGATCGCGCGGACCATGGTCAGCGAGACCGGGATGGTCGCGTTGACGCCTTCCTTGCCGGTGGAGGTCTTGATGAAGTCCGCGCCCGCCATCATGCACACCCACGAGGCCTTGGCCACGTTTTCGAGCGTGAGCAGGTCGCCGGTGGCGAGGATCGCCTTGACGTGCGCTTCGCCGCAGGCCTTGCGGTAGTCCAGCATCTCGTCGTACAGCGCCTGCCAGTTCCCGGTGAGGACGTGCTTGCGGGTGATGACGATGTCGATCTCGGTGGCGCCGGCAGCCACGGACAGCTCGATCTCACGGACCTTGGTCTCATGGCTGGACAGGCCCGCCGGGAACGCGGTCGACACCGCGGCGATGGGGATGCGGCCGTTGATGATCTGCGCGGCCGGGGCGATCATCTCGTGGTACACGCAGACCGCACCCGTGGTCACGGGTTCGATGCCAAGAGCCTGCACCAGGTCCGAACGCAGCGGACGCAGGGCCTTCATGCACAGGCGCTCGACGCGGCCCGGCGTGTCGTCGCCGGCCAGCGTGGTCAGGTCGATGCACTGCAGGGCGCGGATCAGCCACGCGGCCTGATACTCCTTCTTGACCGTGCGGCGTGCGCCCAGCGAGGCGGCGCGGCGGTCGGCGGCATTGCGGTTGACCTTCAGCTGGTTGACCCAGCCCAGGTCGAGGCCCTGGGCCTCGTTGCGTTTGAATTCGGAAGGGAAGCTCATAGGACGGGGGTTCCGTGGGAAAGAGGTTGGACGCCCAGGTGCTTGGCCAGGGTCGCGCCGATATCGGAGAAGGTGCTGGAGACCGGCAGCGCGCGTGGCGCGATGCCCGGGCCGAAGAACAGCATCGGAATATGTTCGCGGGTGTGGTCCGAGCCCGTCCAGCTCGGGTCGCAGCCGTGGTCCGCGGTAATCACCGCGATGTCGCCCTCTTTCATCTTCGCGATGAAGTCCGGCAGGCGCGCATCCAGCTCGTGCAGCGCGTTGGAGTAGCCCGGCAGGTCGCGCCGATGGCCGAACATCATGTCGAAGTCGACGAAGTTCACGAAGGTCAGCGACTTGTCCGGCGCGGTATCCGCCGCTTCCAGCAAGCGGTCGAACAGGGCCATGTTGTCCGGGCCCTTGACCAGCTTCGTCACGCCTTGCGCGGCGAAGATGTCGCTAATCTTGCCGAGGGCGATCACCTCGCCGCCCGCGTTCTTCACGTGGTCCAGCAGCGTGGGGCTGGGCGGCGGCACGGCATAGTCGTGGCGGTTCGAGGTGCGCTTGTAGTTACCGTTGGCGCCCACGAACGGGCGCGCGATCACGCGGCCGATGTTGTAGGGCTTGACCAGTTCATACGCGATCTCGCACAGCGCATACAGCTTCTCGAGGCCGAAGTGCTCCTCGTGCGCGGCGATCTGCAGCACCGAGTCGGCCGAGGTGTAGAGAATCGGCTTGCCGGTGGCGACATGCTCGTCGCCATGCAGGTTGATGATCTCCGTGCCGGAGGCGTGGCAGTTGCCGAGGAAGCCGGGTACGCCGGAGCGCTTCTGCAGTTCGTCGGTGAGTTCGACCGGGAACGATGGCACGGTCTTGGGGAAGTAGCCCCAGTCGAAGGTCACGGGCACGCCCGCGATCTCCCAGTGGCCGGACTGGGTGTCCTTGCCGGTGGAGGTTTCGCGCGCCACGCCGTAGGCACCGGTGAAGCCGTCGCGCTTTGCGAAGCCGTCGGCCCACTTGCCGGTGGCGATGTGCGCGGCCGCCGCGAGGCCCAGCTTCTCGAGATTGGGCAGCGCCATCGGCTTGCCCTGCTGCGCGGCCCATTGCGCGATGTGGCCGAAGGTGTCGGCGCCTGCGTCGCCGTACTTCGCGGCGTCGGGCAGTTCGCCCAGGCCGAACGAATCGAGCAGGAGGATGAATGCGCGGGACATGAGAGTCTCCTTTGGTTCCTTGAATTAGGCCTTGGCGGAGTAGCGCTCGAGGAAGGCGAGGATCAGTTTCACCAGCGACTCCGCGCCCACCGCCGCGTACTTGAGCGTCTGCTCGTGCGACAGTGGGAACGGGGACATGCCCTCGGCCAGGTTGGTGATCACGGAGACGCCCGTGACCTTCAGGCCGCAGTGGCGCGCGGAGACGACTTCCGGCACCACGGACATGCCGACGGTGTCCGCACCGAGCGTCTTGAAGGCGCGGATTTCAGCGGCGGTTTCAAAGTTCGGACCTGCGTAGGCGATGAACACACCTTCGTGCAGCGTGATGTCCTGCTCTGCCGCGATGGTCTTGATGAACTCGCGCGTCTCCTTGTCGTAGGCGTTGGCCATGCTGAAGAAGCGCGGGCCGAAACGGTCGTCGTTCGGGCCGATCATCGGGGTGCCCGGCAGGAAGTTGATATGGTCCGAGATCGCGACCAGCGAGCCTGCATCCACTTCGTTGCGCAGCGAGCCGGCGGCATTGGTCACGAACAGCAGTTCGCAGCCGATCAGCTTCAGGGTGCGGATCGCGCTGGTCATCACGCCCATGCCATAGCCTTCGTAGAAGTGGCCGCGGCCCTTCATGCACGCCACCGGCACCCCCGCCAGCGTCCCCAGGACCAGCTGGCCAGCGTGGCCATGCACAGTGCTGATCGGGAAGCCGGGCAGCTCGTCGAAGCCGATGGTGACGGCGTCCGCCATCTGCTCGGCCAGCACGCCCAGGCCGGAGCCCAGGATCAGCGCCACGCGCGGCGCGAAGCCGGGGGCACGCGCCTTGATGATATCGGCGGCTTCAAAGGGGGTGTTCGTGGACATGGAATTCCTCGTTCGAATGATTTTTATAGGGTGAGCGTGGGACCGCGGATGGGTCCGCTTGGCGGAATTGAATATTATAACTATGCACGACGGCGATTATGAAAGGCAAATACCGTTTTTCTTGCCAATTTATAGCAATCTGCTATAAATGACACATGGTCGCATTTCTTGATTGACATCAATATGACAAATGTTTAGCATCACAAACAATTGTCCATAACGGGTATCGCCCATCGTGACCGAACTGTCCAAAAAAGACCAGCTTTACGAGCTGATCAAAGCCAACCCGTTCATCTCCCAGCAAGACCTCGCCGTGCAGCTGCGGCTGTCGCGCTCGGCCGTGGCCGGCTATATCGCCGGCCTGATCCGCGAACGGCGCCTGCTCGGGCGCGCCTACGTGCTGCCGGACAACCGGCCCATCATGTGCATCGGCGCGGCCAACCTGGACCGCAAGCTGCGTTCCATCGCCACCCTCGTCAAGGGCACCTCCAATCCGGCGCGGCAGGACGAATCGTTCGGCGGCGTCGCCCGCAACATCGCCGAGAACCTGGCCCGCCTGGGTGCCCCGGTCGCGCTGATCACGGCGATCGGCACCGATTCCTCAGGCAAGGCGTTGCTGGAGCATGCGGCGTCGCTCGGCATCGACACGCGCGGCACCCTGCGCGTGGCGGGCAGCTGCAGCGGCACTTACACGGCCGTCCTGGACGATCATGGCGAAATGATGCTGGCCCTGGCCGACATGGCATTGTACGACCAGATCACCCCGGAATTCGTGGTGAGCCGCCAGCCGCAGCGCGCCGCCGCAGCGCTCACGGTGGCGGACTTGAACCTGCCGCGCGACACCATCCGCGCCCTGCTCGACGATGCGCAGCGCTACGCGGTGCCGATGGTGCTGGTGGCGGTGTCCGAACCGAAGATGGAACGGCTGCCCGCGGACCTCACCGGCCTGCGCCTGCTGATCCTCAACCAGGGCGAGCTCGAAGTGCGCGTGGGCCGCAAGATCGCGAACGATGCCGACATGCTGGCCGCCTGCCGCGAAGTGCAGGGCCAGGGCGCGCGCGACCTGATCGTCACGCGCGGCAGCACGGGCGTGATCCACACCACGCCGGACGGGCGCATCGAGAAGCTGGCGGCGCGCGAAGTGAAGGTCGTCGACGTGACTGGCGCGGGCGATGCGTTTGCCGCCGCGGTGTGCTGGTCGCTGTACCAGGGCAGCGATGACCTCAACCTCGCCTGCCGCCGCGGCCTGCAGCTGTCGGCCATGACGCTCGAATGCGAAGAGACGGTCTGCCCGTGGCTGGCCACGGACAGCCTCGATGAGATCCACAATTTCGGGTCTCCTCTTCCTCCTCTTAATCCGCTGTACCAGGACTGATCATCATGCACCATCACCTTTTGTTCTCGCCCGAAGTGGCGGCCGCGCGCGCAGCGGGCAAGCCAATCGTGGCGCTGGAATCGACCATCATCTCGCACGGCATGCCGTATCCGCAGAACGTGCAGATGGCGCGCGAGGTCGAGCAGATCATCCGCTCTGCGGGTGCGGTGCCGGCCACGATTGCCCTCATCGGCGGGAAGATCTGCATCGGTTTGTCCGATGAGCAGTTGGAGCTGCTGGGCACCGCACCGGACGCGATGAAAGTCAGCCGCCGCGACATGGCCTACGTGCTGTCCAAGAGTTTGCTGGGCGCGACCACCGTGGCCGCGACCATGATCTGCGCGCAGATGGCCGATATCCAGGTGTTCGTCACCGGAGGTATCGGCGGCGTACACCGCGGCGCCGAGACCAGCTTCGACATCTCGGCCGACCTGCAGGAACTGGCGCAGACCAGCGTGGCCGTGGTGTGCGCAGGCGTGAAGTCCATCCTCGACATCGGCCTGACGCTGGAATACCTGGAGACCCATGGCGTGCCCGTGGTGAGCGTGGGACAGCGCGGCTTCCCGGCATTCTTCACGCGCGAGAGCGGTTTCAATGCCGACTTCCAGCTTGATACGGCAGAAGAGCAGGCCGCGTTCATCCGCACCAAGTGGTCGCTCGGTCTGAAAGGCGGCGTGGTGGTATCCAATCCCGTGCCGGCGGAAGCGGCGATGCCGCGCGAGGAGATCGACCGCATGACCGCACAGGCGCTGAATGAAGCGGCGCAGCAGAGCGTTACGGGCAAGGCGGTCACGCCCTTCCTGCTGGGCCGGATCAAGGAATTGACGGCTGGGCGCAGCCTGGCCACCAACATCGCGCTGGTCAAGCACAACGCCATGGTGGGTGCGCAACTGGCCGTCGCCATGCACCACGCCTGACCAGCACCGACCGCGCGCCGCCCATGTCCATCGATATCGCCTATCCACACGCATAAGCGGCTGCCGACCGCTGTTCCCCTATGTCCATCGATATCAAGCAGCTCAAGTACTTCCTCGCCGTGGCCGAGGAGAAAAGCTTCAGCCGCGCGGCCGAGCGCCTGCACATTTCGCAGCCGCCCCTGTCGCAACAGATCATGAAGCTGGAGGCGGAACTGGGCGTGCGCCTGTTTGCGCGCACCACGCGCACGTTCGAGCTCACGGTCGCGGGCAAGGCTTTGATGGGCGAGGCAGCGGACCTGCTGGCACGGCTGCGCATGACCATCGATACGATCCGGCAGATCGACCGGGGTGAAGTGGGCCGCCTGCGCGTGGGGATCGTCGGTTCGGCGATGTGGGGGCCGATCCCGCGCATGCTGGAAGAGTTCCAGACCAAGTTCCCGCGCGTGACCTGGACCTTGCACGAGCTGGGGCCGACGGCGCAGTACGAAGCCTTGCGCGCGAAGCAGATCGATGTAGGGTTCTGGCGCGAGCCGAAGATGGATGCGGATGAACTGAAGCACGACAACCTGCGGCAGGAGCTATGCTTCCGCGAGAATGTGTGCGTCGCGGTGAACGAGCGGCATCCGCTGGCCGCGCGTGCGCATATCGACCTGACCGACCTCGCCGAGGAGCCCTTCCTCACGCTGGCCCTGGACAAGTCCGCGTTCCCGCGCTACCTGCTGCAATGCTGCGTGGCGGCCGGTTTCGAGCCGCGTGTGTACCAGGAGGCCAACGAGCCGCAAACGCTGCTGGCCATGGTCGGCGCGGGCCTCGGCGTGACGCTGGTGCCCGAGACCACGGGCCGGGTCGGCTGGCCTGGGGTGGTCTTCGTCCCGATCCGCAGCAACGCTCCCTCAGCCAATTTATACATCGCCTACCCCGCCCTCGACGACGCCCCGGTCGTCCGCGCCTTCCTCAACATCCTCTCGCCTTCTGTCGGCTAAGTGCCTCTGGACCGGGGTCAGGCCCCCTGGGATGAACCGGGGCCTGACCCCTGCGCTAGTTTCTGGTGAACCAGATGTCGAAGCGGGTTTCGCCACTGCCGGTAGGGGCGAGGCGGTAGCGGAGGCCGTGGCGCAGCAGGACTTCGCGGACCAGCAGCAGGCCGATGCCCTGGCCGCTCTTTTTCGTCGTGAAGAAGGGTTCGAACAGGCGGTGCACTTCGACGCCCGCGAGGCCGTTGCCGGAGTCGATCACGGACAGGCGCGCCCCATCGGGCTCGCGCGCCAGCTCCAGGCGAATCAGGCCAGCGCTGCCCACCGCCTCCATCGCGTTCTTCAGCACATTCACCAAGGCTTGCTCCATCAGCTGGCGGTCCAGCGGCCATTCGCCAACATCCGTGCGGCCCGACCAATCGAGCTCGATGCCGCGCGCGCGGCAGGGTTCGCGGTACAGCCATGCGATGTCGTCCACCAGCGCGGCCAGCGACACGGGCCGCAATTCCGGCGCGGGCATCTTGACCACCCGCGTGAAGCGCTCGATGAATTCCCCGAGACTGGCATTGCGCCGCTTGACCGCATCCACCGCCGTGGTGAAATCGGACCGGTCCTCGTCCCGCAACTGCGCGCTGTAGAACAGCAGCGAGTCGAACACGGACCCGGTGGCCGCCACCGTGTTATTGACCTCATGGGCCAGTACGCGGATCAGCTTTTCGTAGGTGGCGCGCTCGGATTCCTCCAGCTCCGCGGTAAGCTCCTCCACCAGCAGGAAGTCGCGCCGGAAGCCGCGGTCGAAGAACTGGCCACGCTGCGCCCGCAGGCGCCGTCCGCCCGCATCCGTCAGCATGCGCGCCTCGCCGGACGGCACCGCGTCCAGCTGCGCCGCCAGCGGATGGGCCACGCCCAGCTCCGCCAGCGTGCGGCCGCCCTGCCCCGCCAGTTCCAGCATGCCGTGGGCGCTCGCATTCATCAGCGAGATGCGGCCATCGAAGTCGAACACCACGACCGCGCTCGGCGTGGCCTCCAGTAGCCGGTCCAGGAATCCCTGCTGCTCGCCGATGCGCAACCGCTCCGCGTGCAGCTTGTGCAGCATGGCGTTGAAGGTATCGACCAGGCCATTGAGTTCCGCCGACGCGCCGTGCTGCAGGCGCGCCGCATAGTCCTGGTCCTGCAGCAGTTCATGGAAACGCTGAGTGTAGCCGAGCGGCTCCAGGCCGCGCCGGACCAGCCGCAATCCGACCACGAAGCTCGCGACCAGACCCGCCTCCACCATCACGAACAGAATCGGCGTGCCGATGAGCAGCGCCACCGAGAACCCCAGCAGCACCAGATGCAGCGTGGCCAGATACCCCAGCAGCCGCCCGCGCAGCCCGAGCCTCATTCAGCCTCGCCGGCCGGCACATGGCCCGCCAGTCCGTGCCGCTCCAGGCGCCGGTACAGCGCGGTGCGCGAGAGCCCCAGCGCCCGCGCCACGCGCGAGATGTTCCCGTGGTGCTGCTCCAGCGCCTTCTCGATCATCAGGCGCTCCACCTGCTCCAGCGTCATGCCGTCCACGCCCAGGCCGGACGCGCTGGCCGGTTCGTGGCTGGCCGCCGCGATGAAATCCCCCAGCCCGAGTTCCTGCTTGCCCGAAAGGAGAATGGTGCGCTCCACGGCCTGCCGCAGTTGGCGCACATTGCCCGGCCACGGCTGGGCCGAAAGCCAGTCCAGCGCCTGGTCGGTCACGCCGATCTCGCCCAGGCCATAATCGGCCGCCACCCGGTCCGCGATGTGCCGCACCAGCAGCGGAATGTCGCTGCGCCGCTCGCGCAATGACGGCAGGCGGATGGTGATGAGGTTCAGCCGGTAAAACAGGTCTTCGCGGAAGTCGCCGGTGGCCACCAGCTCGGCCAGCTCGCGGTTGGTGGCCGAGATCACGCGCACGTCCGCCTGTTGCGCAGCGCTCGCGCCCACGGGCCGGTACGACTGGTCCTGCAGCACGCGCAGCAGCTTGACCTGGTCGGGCCGGTGCAGCTCCCCGATCTCGTCCAGGAACAGGGTGCCGCGGTGCGCACTGGCGACGTGGCCGATGCGGTCCGCCTTCGCATCCGTGAAGGCGCCGCGCACATGGCCGAACATCTCGCTCTCGAATAGCGAGGGCGGAATCGCGCCCATGTTGATCTTGACGATGGTCTCATCCGCGCGCGTGCTGTTGCGGTGGATGGCGTCCGCCACCATCTCCTTGCCGGTCCCGCTCTCGCCGAGGATCAGCACCGGAGCTTTGGTGGCGGCGACCTGGCCGATGGTGGACAACACCGCCAGCAGCCGCGGATGTTCGCCCACGATGTTAGAGAAGTCAAAACGCGCGTCGAGCTGGCGGCGCGATTCGCCCGCCGCACCGCCGGCCGCGCTTTGCAAAGTCACCCGCACCAGTTCCAGCAGCTGCGCGTTGTCCCACGGCTTGGTGAAGAAATTCGCCGCTTGCGCTTTCATGCCGCGCACCGCGAGTGCGATCGAACCCCAGGCCGTCATCAGCAGCACCGGCAGCGCAGGCTGCGCGGCCTTGATGCGGCCCAGCAGATCGAGTCCTTCGTCGCCGCTGGTCGCCAGCGAGAAGTTCATGTCCTGGATCACCAGGTCGAACGGTGCGCTGGCCAGCATGGCGAGGGCTTGGGCCGCGTCGTCGCAGGCGCGGGCGTCGTATCCGGCCTGCTTGAGCAGCAGGACCAGCGAGGCCTGGACGGCGGCGTCGTCATCGACGACCAGGATGCGGGGCTTGCGGGAGGAATCGGTCACAGCGCGGTCATTCGTAATGCAGGGCTTCGGTGGGGCTCAGGCGGCTCGCGCGCCAGCCGGGGTAGAGCGCGCACAGCAAGGATATCAGATAGATCACCCCGGCCGACAGCACCCCGGCCGCAGCAAACACGGACCAGTTGAGAGAATCCCCCAGTGCTCCCGTCAGCGGCAGTTGCGCGAGCAGCACCAGCCCCGTGACCAGCGCCAGGCTGCTGAGGAGCAGCTGCTCCCACACGATCTGGCTGTACACCGCGCCCGGGCTGGCGCCAACGGCGCGCCGCAGGCCGATCTCCGGGATGCGCAGCGTGGTGTTCTGCCACAGGACCCCGAACAAACCCACGCCCACCATCACCAGCAGGAAGGCGGCGATCACGCTGGCCACGGTGAGAGGAATGGTCACGCTGCGCAGCATGCTGTCGCGTTCCTCGGTCAAGGGCGTGACGGTG
Organism: Zemynaea arenosa; assembly: GCF_004614185.1. Taxonomy (GTDB): domain Bacteria; phylum Pseudomonadota; class Gammaproteobacteria; order Burkholderiales; family Burkholderiaceae_D; genus Telluria; species Telluria arenosa. Next base: position 16,896 of record NZ_SPVF01000260.1, read on the forward strand.
AAGCCGTAGTTGGGCCGCATCTGGCGCAGGCGCGCCACCAGCTGCTGTTCGAACGCGCGCGGGGTCCCCGGCGCCAGCCGCACCACCAGCGTGCGCAGGTCGTCCGGTCCACCCGGCGCAAAACGCGTGACCATGTAATTGGACGGGGCCATGAAATTCCCGCGCGTGCGCATGTCTTCCATGACGCCGGTCACGGTGTAGTAGACCGGCTTCTTGCCGCCGGAGCTCAGGCGCTGGCCGAGGGCCGAGCGGCCCGGGAACAGCGCGTCGGCCAGGCGGCGGTTGATGACAGCCGGGGTAGCGAGACCTTCATCGGCACGCGAAAACCAGCGTCCCTCGGTCACGCGCAGGCCAAGCACCTTGGGCGTCTCGTCGGTCACGTAGATGCTTTCGGTGCCCACCAACCCGCTGCCATCGGCATGGCCAATGTCGTCGGTCATCGACGAGAAGGTGAATGGCGAAAAGCTCATGAACCCGACTGCCTGCACCTGCGGCATGCCACGCACCGCGCGCTCCAGTTCATCGATGCCGAGAGCCCCCGCGATCTTCTGTTCCCCGCCGCTGCCCTGCACGTTCACGGCCCACACGTTCTCGTACTCCATCCCCAGCGGCATGCGGTACAGCTGCGTGAAGCGCACTGCGGCGGCGGCGATGGCAAACACCATCAGGAAGGCCAGCAGGATTTCCAGCGTCAGCATCAGGTTGCGCGTCTTGCGCTTCCAGACAAGTTTCAACAGATGCGCAAACATCAAGCGACTCCTTTCAGCGCGACCACCGGGTCCATGCGCGACATTTTCCAGGCCGGGATGGCACCCGACAGCGTGCCGAAGATGGCCGCGATCAGCAGGCCGGCACCAAACACCGGCAGGTTGATGCCGATCGACAGATACGGAATCAGCTGCGAGGCATTGATCCACATGAGAACCAGCTGGGCCAGGCCGAGCGCCAGCAGGCCGCCGAGCAGGCAGAGAAACACGTTCTCGAAGATGAACTGGCCCACCAGCTGCGCATTGGTCGCGCCGAAGGCCTTGCGCACGCCGATTTCCCCGCTGCGTTCCATGATGCGGCCCGCATTCAGGTTGACCAGGTTCAGGGCCGGGAGCAGCATGAACAGCAGCATGGCGATGCCCAGCACGGACAGCAGGATGGCGGCGCCGGAATCCTCGGTCTGGTCGCTTTGCGTCACCATGCGGGCGATCACGTCCAGCTTCGAGTCGCCCCAGAACCAGGCCTGCGCATGCTTGACCGGATCATCGAACTGCACGGTGCGCGCCACGCGCGCGATATCCGCCTGCAGGGCCGCGACGCCGGCCGGGCTGGGGGCCATCAGCAGGGCGAAGAATTCGCCCGACATCTCGCTGCGGTAGGCGGTCGAGGGCATGGTCGTCACGGGTACCCAGATATCGCTCCACGCGTTCAGGTGCATGGCGTCTTCCACCACGCCGATCACCTTGAAGGCCTGGCCGCCCGCGTTGAGCGGCTGGCCGACAGCGGGCGCGCTGCCGAACAGGCGGCGCGCGGTGGTCTGGTTGAGGACCGCGACAAACCGGCCTTGCTGGTCGTCGTCCGCGTTTGGCAGGCGCCCTGCCAGCAGCCGGAAATCCATGATCTTCCAGTAGTTGGCGTCCACGCGGCGCAGCTGCAGCTTGCTCACCTGGCCGTCCTGGTACACCGAGACGTCGCGCGGCCCGCTGGCCATGGCCACCACCTCCGCCGTCTTCAGCGGCCGCAGGTAATGATCGACCAATTTGGCGCCGAGGGGGCTGCGCATGCGGCCCACGCCGTCCTGCGGCCTGGTGGTCAGCGTATAGATCTGCACGAAGCGGTCGCTGCGCCCTTCCACCCCACTCGGGAAGAACGTGTATTCCAGCAGCGCGGTGGCCACCACCAGCACCACCAGCGTGATCACGATGCACAGCAGGTTAATCGCCGTGAACAGCTTGCGGCGCATGAAGACCTTCCACGCCGTCTTGAGATAGTTGAGGAACATCCCGCGCTCCCTCAGGCGACCAGCTGGCCGTCGAACACGCGCACGATGCGGCCGGCCTGGCGGCCCTGGCGCTCGTCGTGGGTCACCATCACCACCGTCGTGCCCTCGGCATTGAGCTTGAGGAGGATGTCCATCACCTCCTCGCCCATCTTGGAATCCAGGTTCCCGGTCGGCTCGTCCGCCAGCAGCACCTGCGGGTTGCCGACGATGGCGCGCGCGATGGCCACGCGCTGCTGCTGGCCGCCGGAGAGCTGGTTGGGGTAGTGCTCCATGCGCGCGCCCAGGCCCACCTTCTCGAGCGCGGCCTGCGCCAGGCGGCGGCGTTCCGCGCCCGGCGTGCCGCGGTACAGCAAGGGCAACTCCACGTTGTCGATCACGCGCAGGTCGCTGATCAGGTGGAAGCTCTGGAACACGAAGCCGAAGGTGGAGTTGCGCAGCTTGGCCAGGTCGCCTTCGCGGCGGCCGTCCAAGGGCTGGCCGTCCACGTGCACGCTGCCGGCGCCGGGGCGGTCCAGCAGGCCGATGAGATTGAGCAGGGTGCTCTTGCCGCAGCCGCTCGGACCCATGATGGCCACGAACTCGGACTTGCGGATTTCGAGGTCGATGTCGCGCAGCGCCAGCGTCTCCACCTTGTCGGTGCGGTAGGTTTTGCTGACCTTATTCAGTTTGATCATTGCGGATATCCCTTGGTGGTTGGATTTATTGAGTGACACGCAGCGTGTCGAGGTCCTTGTAGCGGCTCATGTCGGAGACGATCAGGCGCTCGCCCGCGGTGGCGCCGGACGCGATCTCCACGTTCTTGCCGTCGCTGGCGCCGATCTGCAGCTCGCGCTTGACCGCGCGGCCCTCGCCCACGACCCACACGGCCTGGCGCCCGCTCCCGTTAAAGGCCGGGCCGGCGCTGGCGACCAGTGTCTGCGCCGCGCCCGAGGTGACGATCCACGCCTCCACCCGCAGCTTGTTGCGCAGGAGCGGATGGTGGGGCTGGTCCAGCGCGAGCAGCACTTTCATGGTGCCGTTCTGGATTTCGGGCAGCACGGTCTGCACCTTGCCGGTCAACGTCTGGCCATTGTGTTCGATGCGGGCGGCCTGCCCCGCGGCGATGCTGTGGGCGTGGAAGTCCGACAGCGTGGCCTCGACGCGGAAGTTGCTGGTCTCGGACACGCGCGCGACCACCTGCCCCGCGTTGACGGTGGCGCCCTCGTCTTCCGCCAGCCAGGTCAGCACGCCCGCGAACGGCGCGCGCACCTGGGCCGATGCCAGCTGGCGCTCCTGCTGGGCGAGCTGCTTCTGCAGAATGGATTTCTGCAGCAGGGCCCCGTCGATGGAAGTGCGCGTGGAACGCTTGCTGTCCTCGATCTGCTCCTGCTGCTGGCGCAGCTGCACCTGGATGCGCTGCACGTTCAGTTCCGCCGTCAGCAGGTCCTCGCCGGACACCGCACCGCTGCTGCGCAGCTTCTGGAAGCGCTGCCACCTGGCCTCCGCGCTCTTCAAATCCAGCTGCAGCAGTTCGATGGCGGCCACCAGCTGCTTGCGCTTCTGCTCCAGCTCCTGGGTCAGCGCGGCGATCTTGTTTTCCTGCTGCGCGAGCTGCTCATGCAGGCCGTCGATGGTGAGGCGAATGTCCTTGTCGTCCAGCTGCAGCAGCAGTTCGCCCTGCGCCACCTCCTTGCCCGGCTTGGCCACCACCTTGGCCACGCGGGTGGTCACGGGGCTGGTCACCATCTCCTCATGCACGGGAATCACCGTGCCGCTGGCGGAAACGGTGTTGGCGAGCGTGCCGCGCTGGATGACCGCGATGGTCACGTCCTGCGCGCTGACGGCGGGCCGGATCAGGCGATTGAGGCCGAAGGCGGAAGCGGCGACGGTGGCGAGGATGGCGACGGCGGCCAGCATGCGCAGGCGGCGCTGGCGGGTTTGAATGCGGGGGTCGAGAGGCTGGTCCATGCGCCTGGCATTGCAAGCGCCGTGCCACCCCCAGTTTCCCTATGAGAGAAAGCAGGAGCGAGGCCCCGGCCCTGACCCATGCCGGGCACCGGTGTCCGAAAGCGGACACCGGCCGGGCGTACGTACGAGAGGCTCCCCAGCCATACGCCAGCCGAGATAGAACACATCGGAATTCTCATATGAGAGGCGGAGCGGCCATGGTTCATCATTGCCCGCTACATAACGAGAACAATAGTCCGAGACAATGATCACCGCAAGCGCCCCGCCGCCCTGCGCCGGGACCGTCGCCGGCCTGCTGGCTGGCGGCCCATGGCTGGCGGGCCTGACCCCGGTCCAGCT
>NZ_SPVF01000186.1 GCF_004614185.1 Zemynaea arenosa
CTGCCAGCGCTGGCGTTCAGGCCAGCGCTGGCAGCGCCCGTGGCGCGGCGTCTCCTGCGCCGGCTGGAGCGAACCGATGATCGCGTGTGCGCGGCGGCGCGGCGGGAGGGTCGCCGCGGGCGTGTCCACGGTTACTGCGGGCGAGATCGCGCTGCCGTCGACAGCGCGATCGGCGTCGCTTTTCGTTCTGTTCGCGCTTTGCCTCGCTGGCTGCTCGATGCCAGCGCCGAAGCCACCCGCTCCCACGCTGACAATGCCAGGCACTTGGCGCACGAACGTCGGCCCCGGTGCGCCTGTCGAGCAAGGCTGGTGGCAAGCCTTCCACGACCCTGAGCTCAACGCCATCGTCACCCGCGCCCTGGCAAACAACAACGACATCCGCATCGCCCAATCCCGCCTGCAGGAATACCAAGCCCGCCTGCGCATCGCGCACAGCGCCCAGTCACCCACGCTGACTGCAAGCGCCGGTCCCACACGCGCCCGCGTGATCAATGCTTTCGGCCAGCCCGCCGAAGCCACCGTCTTCGCTGGCAGCGTGCAAGCCGCATACGAGATCGACGTGTGGGGCCGGCTGGCCGCCACCACCGAAGCCGCCCGCGCCGACCTCGAGTCCCAGCAGGGCCTCGCCGACGCCACCGCCCTGTCGGTGGCCGCATCCGCCGCATCCTCCTACCTCAACCTGCGCGGCCTGGACGCCCAACTGGACCTCGCCCGCGCCACCCTGCAATCGCGCGAACAATCCCTCAAGCTGGCCCGCCGCCAGTTCGAAGTCGGCTACAGCTCCCGCCTCGAACTCTCCCAAGCCGAAGCCGAATACCGCGCCACCGCCGCCGTGGTCCCGCAACTGGAGCGCGCCATCGCGCAGCAGGAAAACACGCTGAGCATCCTGCTCGGTGCGAACCCCGGCCCGATCCCGCGCGGCGCCGCGCTCACCGCGCTCACCGCCCCCGCCATCACCCCTGGCCTCCCGTCCGACCTGCTGCGGCGCCGCCCCGACATCCGCCAGGCCGAACGCGCCGTGGTGGCGGCGGACCGCAACCTCGCCGCCGCGCGCGACCAGCTTCTGCCATCGCTGCGCCTCACCGGCTCGGTGGGCGTGCAGGCCTACAGCATCAGCCAGCTCCTGCACTCGCCGGTCCAGTTGTGGAGCATCGGCGGCAGCGTGCTCGCACCGCTGTTCGACGCGGGCCGCCTGCGCGCGCAAGCCGCGATCGCGGGCACGGTGCGCGACCGGGCCATCTACGGCTACGAGGGCGTGGTCCGCAACGCCTTCGCGGAAGTCGACAATGCGCTGGTCTCGGTGCAGCGCCTGCGCGAGCAGCTGGATGAAGCCATCGCGCGCGAACGCGCCGCCGCCGAAGTCCTGCGCATCGCGCATAACCGCTACGCCAACGGCTACGCGTCCTACCTCGAAGAGCTGGACGCGCAGCGCAACCACTTCAGCGCCCAGACCAGCGTGCTGCAGCTGCGCGCATCCCTGCTGGCCGCGCACGTGGACCTGTACCGCGCCCTCGGCGGCGGCTGGACCACTCCGGTGCGCTGAGGCCCGCCCGATTGGACTAGCATCGATTCGAGTCGCACCCAGACAGGAGAACCGTATGGTCAAAATAGGAATCATCGTCGGCAGCACGCGGCCCGGCCGCAAGGCACGCACGGTCGCCGACTGGGTCGTGCAGATCGCCAAGCTGCGCGAGGACGCGGCCTTTGAGCTGGTGGATATCGAAGACTTCAAGCTGCCGCTGCTCGACGAGCCGGTGCCGCCGGCGATGGGCAAGTACTCGAAGGACCACACCAGGCGCTGGGCCGCCAGGATCGCGGAGTTCGACGGCTTCGTGTTCGTCACGCCCGAGTACAACCACGCCACTTCGGGCGCGCTGAAGAACGCCATCGACTTTCTGTTCGCCGAGTGGAATAACAAGGCGGCGGGCTTCGTCGGCTACGGCAGCATGGGCGGTGCGCGCGCCATCGAGAACCTGCGGCTGGTCTGCGGCGAAATCAAGATCGCGGACGTGCGCGCGTCGGTGATGCTGTCACTGTTCACGGACTTCAAGAATATGAGCGAGTTCCTGCCGGACCCACGCCACGAAAAATCGGTGGAGGCGATGCTGGACGAAGTGGTGCAGTGGAGCCGCGCACTGCAGGGCGTGCGCCAGCAGGCCTGAGCCCGCGGCTACAATGGCCTCATGCTCATCCATCCCGATCCCCTGCGCCGGGCCGAGTGCCCCCGCTGCATGCGCCCCGTCAGCACCTGCATCTGCGAGCTGGCGCCGGTGGTGCCGACCTCCGTTGACCTGCTGATCCTGCAGCATCCGCTGGAGGTCCATAACCCCAAGGGCACGGCGCGGCTGCTGCACATGTCGGTGCCGGGCAGCTCGCTCGTGACCGGGGAGGTGTTCGGGGATGCGGTGCTGGAGCCGCTGCTGTTTGGAGACGAGCGCAAGTCCGTTTTGCTCTATCCGGCGGAAGAGGGCGAGGCGGCGGCGGTCTCCGCTTCCGAGCTGCAGCTGTCGGATGTGCGCCTGGTCCTGCTGGACGGAACGTGGCGCAAGACGCGCAAGATGCTGGCGGTGAATCCGCTGCTGGCTGCGCTGCCGCGCCTGTCATTGAAGGACACGCCCGCGGCAGGTTACGGCTCGCTTCGGCGGGCGCACGCCGAGCACCAGCTGTCGACCATAGAAGCGGCGGCGTACGCGCTCGCCGAGCTCGATCCGCATTTCGACAAGGATCCGCTGCTGGGCGCGTTCGAGCGTCTGGTGGATATGCAATCCGAATTCTTTCAGCGTTGATAACTCTGCACGTGCTCGCTTGAACCCGGCGCGAGGGCGGCGTAGAATACTGTACGTTCATACAGTATTTCCGCGAGGTGCCCTGTGGCACAGCACGACGACAACATCGAAGGGCAGGTCATGCTGCCGCCCAAGCCGCTCAACCCGTGGAAGGGGCGCGGCGCGGTCTCCAATATCCAGGGCCGGTACGAAACTGACCAGCGCGAGCAGTTCGATGACGGCTGGGCGCCTTCGGAAGACGAGGATGCCGAGCCAACCCAGTTCAAGACGGTGGTCACGGACGAGTACGCCAAGTCCATCCTGAGCCGCAACGCGTCGCCCGATGTGCCGTTCAGCGTGTCGCTGAATCCTTACCGCGGCTGCGAGCACGGCTGCATCTACTGCTTCGCGCGGCCGACGCACAGCTACCTGGGCTTGTCTCCGGGACTGGATTTCGAATCGCGTATCTTTGCCAAAGTGAATGCGGCCGAGCTGCTGCGGCGCGAGCTGGCCAAGCCATCTTATGTGCCAGAGCCGATTGCCATCGGCGTGAACACGGATGCTTATCAGCCGTGCGAGCGCGAGCGCGGCCTCACGCGCCAGGTGCTGGAAGTACTGCGCGAGTGCCAGCACCCGGTCGCGCTGATCAGCAAATCCTCGCTGATGGAGCGGGATATCGACATCCTGGCCGACATGGCGTCGCGGCGCCAGGCGTGCGCGGCCATTACGCTGACCACGCTGGATCATGACATCGCGCGCACGCTGGAGCCGCGCGCGGCGGCCCCGGCGCGGCGCTTGCGCACGATCCGCACCCTGGCCGAGGCCGGCATTCCGGTCGGCGTGAGCGTCGCGCCCATCATCCCGTTCGTCACCGAACCGGAGATCGAGCGGATCCTGGAGGCGGCCTACGAGGCAGGAGCCTCAAGTGCGCATTACGTGGTGCTGCGCCTGCCATGGGAGGTGAACCCGCTGTTCCAGGAGTGGCTGCAGGCGCACTTCCCGGAGCGGGCCCAGCGGGTGATGAACCGCGTGCGGGACATGCGCGGCGGGAAGGACTACGACAGCGATTTCTCCAAGCGCATGCACGGTGAGGGCGTGTGGGCGGACCTGATCGCGCAGCGTTTCAAGAAATGCGTCGACCGGCTGGGCTTGCGCAAGCGGGCGATGAATTTCGCGGAGATGGACGCCAGTCAGTTCCGCAAGCCGCTGGTGATTCCACCGCCGCCGGGCAAGCAGTCCGGCAACGCGGTGGGGCAGCTCGATTTGTTTGGTTGAAGTTGGGGTGGCTGGCCTCGGTTTAGCCGAGCTGGTCCAGATAACGCTCGATGGCGAAGACGTGCTTGTCTTCGTGCCCCATCTCGCGCAGCGCCTGTGCGAGGTTGAGGAGGTATTCGCGGTTCGGTCCGCTCGGTCCGGCCGAGCGGGCGATGTGCTGGGCAATGGCGTATTCGGTCGCCTCGCCCAGGAAGGCCGCGTTGTCCGCCGAGGCAATGTAGACCAGGCCTTCGGCCGCGCTGCCGTCGTCGAAGGTCATGTCGGTGGCAAACCGCAGGTAGCCGTTCTTTTCGCGATAGTCGAGGTGGGCGAAGACCTCGGGCGTGATCAGGTAGGCCATGCCTGCGCACACTGCGCCGGGTTCCGGGATCAGCGTGGCGACGCGTCCCGGTGCCTCGGGCGTGCCGCGGTGGTCGTGCGAGCCCTGCCAGAAGCGGCGCGACCAGTTGGCGATGCTGGCGGGACGTCGTTCGAGAAAGGGGAAGTCGGCCTTGTAGATCAGGGAGCCGTAGCCGAACAGCCAGACGCTGTCGTGGCCGTCGAACTTGTCCATCTGCTGGTTGATGGCGATGGTGTTGTGGGACATCGTGTGCAGGAGCGTGCGAACGTAGGCGTCGATTATAGGTGCTTCACGTAATCAAGGAGGAAGGCCATCACGCTTTCGCTGGCGGGCGAGGGGGAGCGGTCGCCGCGCGTGGTCAGCAGGAAGCGGCGGGTGAGCACAGGGGCGCTGAGCCCGCGCATGGTCAGCCCATGCTGGGTCACCAGCGACGCCGCGTACGGCAGGCACACCGTCACGCCAAGGCCAGCCGCGACCATGGCGAGCGCGGTGGTCATGAAGGTGACCTCGTGGGCCGGGTTCAGCGAGGCCGCGCCCATGTCGCTGAGCAGGCGCTCGGTGAACTGGCCTTGCAGCGAGATGAACGGGTAGGCCGCGAGGTGCTGCCAGGTCAGCGGCGTCTGTTGCTCCAGCGGATGCCCGGCCGGGAACACGGCGTGGAAAGGCAGCTCGAACAGGGTCGTCGCGCGCAGCGGCGCCGCGATGTCGCGCTCCGGCCCGATGCCGAAGTCGACCTCGCCGCTGAGCACGCGTGAGCTGACGTCCTCGACCGGGCAATCGAGCAGCTTGAGCTGGATGTCCGGGTACTGCTGGCGATAGGCGGCGATGGCCTGCGGCAGCAGGGTGCAGCTCATCAGCTGCGGCGCCGCCACCCGCACCGCGCCCTTGCGCAAGCGCGTGCGGTCGGCCACGTCCGACAGCGCGCCGTCGAGGTCGTCGAGCATCTTGGTGAACAGCGGCGCGAGGTCGCGGCCGATCTCGGTGAGCTCCACCTTGCGCGTATTGCGGTCCACCACGCGCGCGCCCAGGGTCTGTTCGAGCTCGCGGATCAGCCCGGACAGCGCCGCCTGCGTCACGTGCATGATCTCGGCCGCCAGCGTGAACGAGCCGGTGCGGGCGAGGGCGACAAAAGCGCGCATCTGGCGCAGGGTGGGATTCATAAGTTGATCTTATAAATTGCCGTGAAAAAATGATTTGTATGATAGGTCGTTTTGGCTTTTAATGCGGAGATTGCGAAAAATCCATCAACTTCCCACGACCTCAGCATGAAACTCGCCACTCTCAAGCGCGGCGGCCGCGACGGCACGCTCGCCGTCGTCAGCCGCGACCTGCGCCAGTGCACTCCGGTGCCCGCCATCGCGCCGACCCTGCAGTACGCCCTCGACAACTGGAGCGCGCTCGCCCCGCGCCTGCAGGCCGTCTCGGACGAACTCAACGCGGGCAAGCTGACCGGTGCCGAGGCCTTCGACCCCGCCGCCTGCCACTCGCCGCTGCCGCGCGCTTACCAGTGGGCCGATGGCTCCGCCTACATCAACCACGTCGAGCTGGTGCGCCGCGCGCGCAATGCCGAGGTGCCCGAATCGTTCTACACCGACCCGCTGATGTACCAGGGCGGCTCCGACTCCTTCGTCGGCCCGCGCGACCCGATCGCCGCGCTGACGGAAGACTGGGGCATCGATCTGGAAGCCGAGGTCGCCGTGGTGACCGGCGACGTCCCGATGGGCGCATCCGCCGAGCGCTGCGCTGAAGAGATCCGCCTGATCATGCTGGTGAACGACGTCTCCCTGCGCAATTTGATCCCGAACGAGCTGGCCAAAGGCTTCGGCTTCTTCCAGTCCAAGCCCGCCAGCGCCTTCTCGCCCGTGGCGGTGACGCCGGACGAACTGGGCCCGGCATGGCAGGGCAGCAAGCTGCGCCTGCCGCTGCAGGTCAGCCTCAACGGCCAGCCCTTCGGCCGCCCCAACGCGGGCGAGGACATGACCTTCAGTTTCGCCCAGCTGGTCGCGCACGCCGCCCGCACCCGTGAGCTCGAAGCGGGCACCATCATCGGCTCCGGTACCGTGTCCAACAAGCAGGGCAGCCTGCACGGCTCGTCGATCGCCAATGGCGGCGTCGGCTACTGCTGCATCGCCGAGGTGCGTACCTATGAAACCATCGAGACCGGCAAGCCGATCACCTCGTTCATGAAGTTTGGCGACACCGTGCGCATCGAAATGCTGGATGCGCAAGGCGAAAGCATCTTCGGCGCCATCGACCAGCGCGTGACGCGCTACGGCGCATAAGGGGAGGGCGCGATGCAGCTCTACACCTACTTCCGCAGCTCGGCCGCCTTCCGCGTACGCATCGCGCTCAACCTCAAGGGGCTGGCGTACGAAGCCATTCCCATCCACTTGCTGCGCGGCGGCGGCGAGCAGCTGCAGGAGGCGTACCGCGCGGTGAACCCGGAAGGCCTGGTCCCGGCGCTGGTCGACAACGGCGCCACCATCACGCAGTCCATGGCCATCATCGAGTACCTGGACGAGACGCACCCCGTGATGCCGCTGCTGCCGCAGGACGCCCTCGGCCGGGCCCGCGTGCGCGCGCTGGCGCAGATGGTCGCCTGCGACATCCACCCGATCGACAACCTGCGGGTGCTGCGCTACCTGGTCAAGGAGCTGGGCGTACCGGAAGAGGCCAAGACCGAGTGGTTCCGGCACTGGGTGCGGGAAGGCTTCGCCGCCATCGAGCGCCACTTGAGCCGCGACAGCGCGACCGGCCGCTTCTGCCACGGCGATACGCCCACCATGGCCGACTGCGTGCTGGTCCCGCAGGTGTTCAACGCCAGGCGCTTCGACGTCGATCTTGCGCCGTACCCGACCATCGCCCGCATCCACGCCGCCTGCATGGAACTCCCGGCCTTCCAGGCGGCCCAACCCTCGCAGCAGCCGGACGCGGAGTCCTAGGACCAGTTCACGCCCCCGGGTGGCCCTGCTATCATTCGTCGCAATAAGAAAGAGACAACTCGGGGAAGCAATGAACATTCAGTTTGAAGCCGCTGGCGATCTGCTGGCCGCCGGCCTGGTCGCCAAGACCGTCGAAGGGGAGGGCGAGCACGCCCACGGCGACGCGGTGCACGCCTGCGCCAATTGCCAGACGCCGATCACCGGCAAGTTCTGCAGCAACTGCGGCCAGTCCGGCCACATCCATCGCTCGGTGCTGCACCTGGGCGAAGAACTGCTGCACGGCGTGCTGCACTTCGACGCCAAGGGCTGGCGCACGCTGCCGCTGCTGGTGTTTCGCCCCGGCCAGCTGACGCGCCGCTACATCGATGGCCAGCGCACCCGCTTCGTGTCGCCGCTGGCACTGTTCCTGTTCATGATCTTCGTGATGTTCTTCACGCTGTCCAGCACCTCGTCCACCAACCTGGAAAAGGGCATCAAGACCAGCATCAACAAGACCGCCATCGCCGACCTGGAAGCCAGCGAGCGCGCCGCCGCGGCCGCGCTGGTCCAGGCCAAGGCCGCAGTCGCGGCCGCAAGCAAGTCGGGCGCCGACGTGGAGAAGGCCGAGGATGCCCTTGAGAAGGCGCAGGAAAACCACAACGATGCACTCGAAGCCGTGACCGAAGCGAAGAGCGCCCTCTCGCTGACCGGCGTGTCCACCGATCCGGCGGCAGCCGAGAAAGCCATCGACGCCGCTGTCAAAGACAAGGCCGACAAGGCCGCCGTCAAGAAGGCCCTGAAGGACGCGATGAAGGGCAAGGCCGCGTCCAGCGAGGACGGCAGCGGCAATCACTTCAACATCAAGGGCAGCAACATCAATGTCAACACCGGCATCGGCTGGGTCGACCGTGCGGCCGCCCACGCCAAGGAAAACCCCGAGCTCACCCTCTACAAGCTCAAGAACGCGGCCTCGAAATACAGCTTCCTGCTGGTGCCGATCACCCTGCCGTTCCTGTGGCTGATGTTCTTCTGGAAGCGCGGCGTGACCATGTACGACCACGCCGTGTTCTCGCTGTACTCGCTGTGCTTCATGGCGCTGCTGATGTCCACCGTGGCCGTGGTCGGCTACGCGGGCTGGAGCGGGCTGGCCGGATCGCTGGCCGTGTTCGTCCCGCCGGTGCACATGTTTGCCCAGCTCAAGGGCGCCTACTCGCTGTCGCGCTTCGGCGCCTTCTGGCGCACCTGCATGCTGCTGCTCGTGGCGGCTTTCGTGCTGGCCATCTATGCCCTCACCATCATCGCTCTGAGTGTGGCCTGAGCGCGGCTGCTGTGGCACTGCGCCCGGCTGTCGGTGCAGGCGCCGCGCCACATGCCGCGCGTCGGCACGCCGCGCGCCTGTCGGCGAATGCGCCCGGAAATGTACTGCACGCCTGGTGGCGGGCAGTCGGGGCGGCCCCGCCGCCCTGTCAAGCCTCTCCTCAGTGCAACTGGCTGCGGTCCGGCGCGGCCGGCGTGGAAATCTCCTCCAGCGTCCGGTCGACCTCGGCCGCATGCTTGGCCGCCAGGTCGCCCAGCGACACGATGCCGATCAGCTGGTGCGACTGCTGGTCGAGCACCGGCACCCGGCGGATCTGCACATCCCCCATCTGTTCCATGACTTCGTCCACCGCCTGGCTGGAAAAGCAGGTCCGCACATCCGTGCTCATCACGTCGGACACGCGGGTCGCGTCCGGCTGCTGCCCGGCAGCCACCGAGCGCACGGTGATGTCGCGGTCGGTGATCATGCCGACCAGCTTGGCGCCGTCGCACACGGGAATCGCGCCAACGTTCAGTTCGTCCATCATTTGCGCCGCGTGCCGCACCGTGTCCTGCGGAGAAATGGTTTGCACGTCGCGGGTCATCACGTCGGAAATGGTTTGCATGCTGACCTCCTCAAGCGAAAAATCGGAAGCCGCATGATGCCCAAGCGCGCCCCGCGGTAGCGCACGCGTGCCTGCAAGCACAAGCGCTGCGGACGCCAGCCCTGGCGGGCTACAATGCCGCCCATGTCGATCCCCACCATCTTCACCGACGCCTTCGCCAAGGCCGACCCCAGCTGGCACCCCGTCCTGCGGCGCGCTTTGGCGTCGATGTCCCCCGATTACCTGGCCCAGCTGGCGCAGGACCATTTCCTGCCGACGCAGAACCGCCTGTTCGCCGCCTTCGTGCTCCCGCTGGAGCAAACGAAATACGTGCTGGTGGGCGAGGGCCCCTACCCGCGCGAGGAAAGCGCCAGTGGCGTCTGCTTCATGGACGCCGCCGTGGGCGAGCTCTGGTGCGATGCCGGCCTGTCCAAGCCCGTCAACCGCGCCACCTCGCTGCGCAATTTCATGAAGATGCTGTTGGTCACCGCCGGCTATCTCGATCCGCAAGACACCAACGGCGAGGCCATGGCCGCGGCCGTCGCCAGGCTGCGCGCCGCCACCAGCATCCGCACCTTGCCCGAGCTGCAGGCCAACCTGATCGGCCACGGCTTCCTGCTGCTCAACGCCAGCCTGGTCTTCCGCTCGAACGTCGCGCCCGCCATTGACGCCCGCGCCTGGCTACCGTTCCTGGAGACCGTGCTGGACGCCCTTGCAAACGTGAGCCCGCCCCCCAAACTCGTGCTGTGGGGCCGCATCGCGGAGCAATTGAAAAAGTTGAAAGGGTCCGAACGCTTCGGCCATCTCGTGTCCGAACACCCGTTCAATGTCTCTTTCATCCATCACGACGGCATGAAAGAGCTGTTCGGCCCGATGAAGCTGCTGGAGAAAAGCAGGTAGCCCCAAGCAGGAAAATTCCGCTTCTGCTATACTTGACTAAATCGATCAACTATTCCGGATATTGATCACGCGGCATCGGGGAGATGCGCAGGAATAGTTGAGAGGCAAGATTCTAGCAAATTCTGGGGTATCCATGCGTTTGACCACGAAAGGCCGCTTCGCCGTGACTGCGATGATCGACCTGGCGCTGCGCCAGGGCAACGGTCCCGTCACGCTGGCCGGCATCAGCGAGCGCCAGGCGATTTCGCTGTCCTACCTGGAGCAACTGTTCGGCAAGCTGCGCCGCCACGAGCTGGTCGAGTCCGTGCGCGGACCCGGCGGCGGCTACACCCTGGCGCGCCGCGCCGAGAAGGTGACCGTGGCCGACATCATCATCGCCGTGGACGAGCCCATCGATGCCACCCAGTGTGGCGGCAAGGACAACTGCCACGGCGCTGACCACGCCACCGGCGCCCGCTGCATGACCCACGAGCTGTGGGCCACGCTGAATGAAAAGATGGTCGACTACCTCGATTCGGTCTCCCTGCAAGACCTGGTCGACCAGCAACGCCAGAAACAGCAGAACAAGGAAAACGTGGTCGTGATGCACAACACCCGCACCGCCGCCCTCGGATAACGAAGTACAGGAGTGATTGAATGAACGCCCCCCTCGACAAGCAAGCCGAACAAAGCTTCGTGCACGCGCCGCATTTCCCGATCTACATGGACTACTCGGCCACCACGCCGGTGGACCCGCGCGTGGCGGACAAGATGATCCCCTATCTGCGCGAGCAGTTCGGCAATCCGGCTTCGCGCAGCCACATGTACGGCTGGTCGGCCGAGCAGGCGGTCGAGGAAGCGCGCGCCCACGTCGCCGCGCTGGTGAAGGCGGACCCGCGCGAGATCATCTGGACCTCCGGCGCCACCGAGTCCAACAACCTGGCGCTGAAGGGCGCGGCCCAGTTCTACAAGACCAAGGGCAAGCACATCATCACCGTCAAGACCGAACACAAGTCCGTGCTGGACACCGTGCGCGAGCTGGAACGCGTCGGCTTCGAGGCCACCTATCTGGACCCGCAGGACAACGGCCTGATTTCGCTGGAGCAGCTGGAAGCGGCCATCCGCCCGGACACCATCCTGGTTTCGGTCATGCTGGTCAATAACGAGATCGGCGTGATCCAGCCGATCGCGGAGATCGGCGAAATGCTGCGCAAGAAGGGCATCATTTTCCACTGCGACGCCGCCCAGGCCACCGGCAAGGTCGAGATCGACCTGGAACAATGGAAGGTCGACCTGATGACCTTCACCGCGCACAAGACCTACGGCCCGAAAGGCGTGGGCGCCCTGTACGTGCGCCGCAAGCCGCGCGTGCGCCTGGAAGCGCAGATGCACGGCGGCGGCCATGAGCGCGGGCTGCGTTCGGGCACGCTGCCGACCCACCAGATCGTGGGCATGGGCGAAGCCTTCCGCATCGCGAAGGAAGAGATGGACGCCGAGATGGCCCGCGTGAAGGCGCTGCGCGACCGCCTCGAGAAGGGCCTGCGCGAGATCGAAGAGGTCTACATCAACGGCGACATGGAGCACCGCGTGCCGCACAACCTCAACGTCAGCTTCAACTACGTCGAGGGCGAGTCGCTGATCATGGCGATCAAGGACATCGCGGTGTCCTCGGGTTCGGCCTGCACCTCGGCCAGCCTGGAGCCGTCCTACGTGCTGCGCGCCCTGGGCCGCAGCGACGAGCTGGCACATAGCTCGATCCGATTCACCATCGGCCGTTTCACGACCGAGTCCGACATCGACTTCGCGGTCAACCTGCTGAAGTCCAAGGTCGGCAAACTGCGCGAACTGTCGCCGCTGTGGGACATGTTCAAGGACGGGATCGACATCAACTCGATCCAATGGGCAGCCCACTAAGCAACGTACAGCGTAAAAGGAGCATTCAAAATGGCATATTCCGAAAAAGTGTTGGACCACTACGAGAACCCCCGCAACGTGGGCGCGTTCGAGAAGGGCGATGAATCGGTCGGCACCGGCATGGTCGGCGCCCCGGCCTGCGGCGACGTGATGAAGCTGCAGATCAAGGTCGGCGCGGACGGCGTGATCGAAGACGCGAAGTTCAAGACCTATGGCTGCGGCTCGGCCATCGCATCGAGCTCGCTGGTCACCGAATGGGTGAAGGGCAAGACGCTCGATCAGGCCTTGAGCATCAAGAACACCCAGATCGCCGAAGAACTGGCGCTGCCGCCGGTGAAGATCCACTGCTCGATCCTGGCCGAAGACGCGATCAAGGCCGCGGTGCAGGACTACAAGGCCAAGCACCCGGGTGCGGAAGCCGAAGCGGCGTAACCCAAGGACCCAGACATGGCAATCACCCTGACCGAAAAAGCAGCGAAGCACGTCAACCGCTACCTGGAACGGCGCGGCAAGGGCATCGGCTTGCGTTTCGGCGTCCGCACCACCGGCTGCTCGGGCATGGCCTACAAGCTGGAATACGTGGACGAGGCGCAGGCCGGGGACGAAGTGTTCGAGTCGCATGGCGTGAAGGTGTTCGTCGACCCGAAAAGCCTGGCCTTCATCGACGGCACGGAGCTCGACTTCGCGCGCGAAGGCTTGAACGAAGGCTTCCGCTTCAATAACCCGAACGTGAAAGACGAGTGCGGGTGCGGCGAATCCTTCCGCATTTGATGCCGCCGCGCTGAATGCAGAATCACTTCGAGCTCTTTCATCTGCCGGTCCGCTTCGAGGTGGACCTGGCCGCGCTGGACGCGGCCTACCGCGACGTGCAGGGCCAGGTGCATCCCGACCGCTTCGTCAGCGCGACCGACGCCGAAAAGCGCGTCGCGATGCAGTGGGCCACGCGCGCCAACGAGGCCTACCAGACGCTCAAGAACCCGCAGAAGCGCGCCGCCTACATGTGCGAGCTGGCCGGCGTGGCGCTGGATGTGGAGTCCAACACCGCCATGCCGATGGAGTTCCTGATGCAGCAGATGGAATGGCGTGAAGCGCTCGGCGAGGCCAAGGCCGAAAAGGACGTCGCCGCGCTGGAGCACCTCGACCAGCAAGTGAAGCTGGACCGCAAGGCCCGCATGCTGCACGTCGGGCAGCAGCTGGACGCGCACGACTACCAGCACGCCGCCCAGGGCGTGCGTGCCCTCATGTTCATCGACAAATTCGCCGAGGAAGTGCACCGCGCTTTCGACGCCCTGGACAACTAAGACAAGAAAGTCTCGGCGCTTGACCGAGGCCTGACCCTATGGCCCTGCTCCAAATCGCCGAACCCGGCATGTCCACCGCCCCGCACCAGCATCGCCTGGCCGTGGGCATCGACCTTGGCACCACCAATTCGCTGGTGGCCACCGTCCGCTCCAGCATTCCCGAAGTGCTGAGCGACGAGGATGGCCGCGCGCTGCTGCCGTCGGTGGTGCGCTACCTCCCCAACGGGAACGCGAACATCGGCCACAAGGCCCTGGCCCATCGCACCACGGACCCCAAGAACACCGTTGTCTCGGTCAAGCGCTTCATGGGCCGCGGCCTGAAGGATATCGCGCACGCCGAGAACCTGCCCTACGACTTTGTCGATGCTCCCGGCATGGTGCAGCTCAAGACTGTCGCCGGTGTGAAGAGCCCCGTCGAGACCTCCGCCCAGATCCTCGCCACGCTGCGCCAGCGCGCGGAAGATGCCCTTGGCGATGACCTGGTCGGCGCCGTGATCACGGTGCCCGCCTACTTCGACGACGCCCAGCGCCAGGCCACCAAGGACGCTGCGCAGCTCGCGGGCCTGAACGTCCTGCGGCTGCTCTCCGAGCCCACCGCCGCCGCGATTGCGTATGGCCTGGACCACGGCAAGGAAGGCGTGTTCGCCGTCTATGACCTGGGCGGCGGCACCTTCGACATCTCCATCCTCAAGCTGTCGAAAGGCGTGTTCGAAGTGCTCTCCACCGGCGGCGACTCCGCTCTCGGCGGCGACGACTTCGACCACCGTCTGTTCTGCTGGATCGTCGAGCAGGCCAAGCTCGCCCCGTTGTCGGACGAAGACACCGCGACCCTGATGGTCAAGGCCCGCCAGGCCAAGGAGCTGCTGTCGACCAACGAAGACACAACCATCGACGCCATCCTGAAGTCCGGTGAGATCGTCCACGTGACGCTGACCGCCGAGACCTTCACCGAGATCACGAAGCACCTGGTCGCCAAGACCATGACCGCCGTCCGCAAGGCCCTGCGCGACGCCAACGTGAGCGTGGAAGACGTGGACGGCGTGGTGCTGGTTGGCGGCGCCACCCGCATGCCGCACATCCGCCGCGCCGTCGGCGACTTCTTCTCCACCATCCCGCACGCGAACATCGACCCGGACAAGGTGGTGGCCCTCGGCGCCGCCATCCAGGCCAATCTCCTCGCGGGCAACCGCGCCGCCGGCGATGACTGGCTGCTGCTGGACGTGATCCCGCTGTCGCTGGGCGTCGAGACCATGGGCGGGCTGGTTGAAAAAATCATCCCGCGCAACAGCACCATCCCGTGCGCGCGCGCCCAGGAGTTCACTACCTTCAAGGACGGGCAGACCGCATTGGCTGTACACGTGCTGCAGGGCGAGCGCGAGCTGGTGACCGACTGCCGCTCCCTGGCCCGCTTCGAGCTGCGCGGCATCCCGCCGATGGCCGCGGGCGCCGCGCGCATCCGCATCACGTATCAGGTGGACGCGGACGGCCTGCTGTCCGTGACGGCGCGCGAGACACGCTCCGGCGTGGAAGCCGCCGTCAGCGTCAAGCCCTCGTATGGCCTGGGCGACGACGACGTGGCGCGCATGCTGCAGGAGTCCTATAACTCCGCGCAGGGCGACCTCGAACAGCGCGCGTTGCGCGAAGAGCTGGTCGAGGCCGAGCGCATCCTGCTCGCCACCCAGTCCGCGCTGGACGCCGATGGCCACTTGCTCAGCGCCGAAGAGCGCATGCAGATCGACGCCTCGATGGCCAGCCTCCGCGCCACGGTGGACGAAAGCCGCGACAAGCCCGAGAACCGCGACCGCCTGAAAGCCTCGGTCGACGCGCTGGCCGCCGGCACCGAGGAATTCGCCGCCCGCCGCATGGATCAGAGCGTGCGCACCGCATTGGCCGGCAAGAAGCTCGACCAGGTTTAACCGAAACACGTACACAGAAAGAACGCCGTGCCCCAAATCGTCATCCTCCCGCATGAACGCCTGTGCCCCGAAGGCGCCGTGATCGAAGCGCCCAAGGGCCAGTCGGTGTGCGACGCGCTGCTCGCCAACGACATCGAGCTCGAACACGCCTGCGAGAAGTCGTGCGCCTGCACCACCTGCCACGTCATCGTGCGCGAGGGCTTCGACTCGCTGAACGAAGCCACCGAGACCGAGGAAGACCTGCTGGATAAAGCCTGGGGCCTGGAAGCCGAGTCGCGCCTGTCGTGCCAGGCCATCGTCGCCGACGAAGACCTGGTGGTCGAGATCCCCAAGTACACCATCAACCACGCCCGCGAAAATCACTGAACGGAGCCCGCCATGAAGTGGACCGATGTGACGCAGCTCGCCGAAGCGCTGCACGACAAGTACCCGGAAGTGAACCCGTCCCAGATCGGCTTCGTCCAGCTGCACAACTGGGTGCTGGAGCTGGACGGATTCGACGACGACTCCAAGCGCGGCGGAGAACGCGTGCTGGAGGCCATCCAGCAAGCATGGATCGATGAAGCAGCCTAAGAACACAACCGCCACCAAGCCGCTCGCACTGCCGCCCGAGGTCCGCCCCGGCCAGTCCGTGGAGCTGCTGCAGGAATTGCACATCCTTACCCGCGACGGCAAGCTGAATCAGGATTCGCGCCGCAAGCTGAAACAGGTCTATCACCTGTACCAGTTCATCGAGCCGCTGCTGAAGGAGGTGCTGGCCGAGCACCCCGGTGTCACGCTGGTCGACCACGGGGCAGGGAAGTCCTACCTCGGCTTCATCCTCTACGACCTGTTCTTCAAGACGCTGAATGACGGCTCGCACATCTACGGCATCGAAACGCGTGAAGAGCTGGTGCAGAAGTCCACCGAACTTGCCGCGCGCCTCGGCTTCAAGCAGATGTCCTTCCTGCCGCTGTCCGTCGCCGAGTCCACGCGCTCGGACCAGCTGCCCCCGCAGATCGACATCGTCACCGCGCTCCACGCCTGCAACACGGCGACCGACGACGCCATCGACTTCGCGCTGAAGAAGAAGGCGAAGTACATGGTGCTGGTGCCTTGCTGCCAGGCCGAAGTCGCGAGCGTCCTGCGCAAGAACAAGGGCCAGGAACTTGGCAAGAGCGCGCTCACCGAGATCTGGCGGCACCCGATCCACACGCGCGAATTCGGCAGCCAGGTCACCAACGTGCTGCGCTGCCTGCAGCTGGAGGCGCACGGCTACCAGGTCAACGTGACGGAGCTGGTCGGCTGGGAACACTCGATGAAGAATGAGTTGATCATCGCGGCCTACAAGAACCTGCCGCGCCGCCGCCCGAGCGAGCGGCTGCAGGAAGTTTTGTCCACTCTCGGCCTGGAAGAGATGGGTGAGCGGTTCTATACAGCCAACTTGAACGACAACCCGCACGAACCAACGAGCGAGCAAGCACCATGAGCGAGAGCACCCAGCGCTGGATCGACCTGCGCAGCGACACCGTGACCCAGCCGTCGCAAGCGATGCGCGATGCGATGTACCGCGCCGAAGTCGGCGACGACGTGTATGCGGACGACCCCACCGTCAACCGCCTGCAGGAACTGGCGGCCGACATGTTCGGCTTTGAGGCCGGCCTGTTCGCGCCCTCCGGCACCCAGACCAACCTGCTCGCGCTGATGACCCACTGTGGCCGCGGCGACGAATACCTGGTGGGTCAGGAAGCGCACACCTATAAGTACGAAGGCGGCGGCGCAGCGGTGCTGGGCTCCATCCAGCCGCAGCCCATCCTGAATCAGGCCGACGGCTCGATCGCGCTGGAAGATATCGAGGCGTACATCAAACCTGCGGACGACCACTTCGCGCGTACGCGTTTGCTGGCGCTGGAGAACACCATCGGCGGCCGCGTGCTACCGCAGGAGTATGTGGCGCAGGCCACCGCGCTAGCCAAGGCGAAGGGCCTGAACACCCACCTCGATGGTGCGCGCGTGTGTAACGCCGCCGTCAAGCAGGGTCTCAGCCTGCGCGAGATCACGAAGGGTTTCGACAGCGTCTCCGTGTGCCTGTCGAAAGGCCTCGGCGCGCCGGTCGGCTCCGTCCTCCTGGGCAGCAAGGACTTCTTGAAGCAGGCGCACCGCTGGCGCAAGATGCTGGGCGGCGGCATGCGGCAGGCTGGCGTGATCGCCGCCGCGGGCATCTACGCGCTGCAAAACAATGTGCAGCGGCTCGCCGAGGACCACGCCAACGCCACGCTGCTGGCTGACGGCCTGCGTGCGCTGGGCCTCAACGTCTCGGTGCCGCAAACGAACATCGTCTACATCGACATCCCGGCCGCGCAATGCGCAGGTCTTGGCGCCGCACTGGTGGCCGCCGGCGTGCGCGCCAGCGTCTCGCCGAAGATGCGCGTGGTGACCCACCTGGACGTGAGCGCGGACGACATGCGCCGCGTGATCGACGCCTTCCGCACCTTCTTGAAGCCATGAGCGACGGCGTCCGCCTCAACAAGCGCGTGGCCGAAGATGTGCCATGCTCGCGCAGCGAGGCGGAAGCCTACATTCTCGGCGGCTGGGTGAGTGTCGATGGCGTGGTGGTGGAGGAGCCGGGCGCGCGCGTGGGCCACGACCGGCGCATCGCACTGCTGCCCGGCGCCACCGCGATGCCGATCGCCCCGGTGACCATCGTGGTGCACAAGCCCGCGGGCGTGGAGGTCTCGGCGGCCTTGATCGACCCCGCGCAACAGGAAGGCAAGCAGCGCTTCCTCAAGCACCACCTGCACAAGCTGGAGCTGGTCGCGCCGCTTGAGAAGAGCGCGAGTGGGCTGGTGGTCTTCACCCAGGACTACCGCGTGCTGCGCAAATTCCGCGAGGACGCCCCTGAGCAGGAGATCATCGTCGAAGTGGCGGGGACAATCAGCGAGGGCGGACTGCAGCAGCTGAATCAAGGCATGAAGGTCAGCTGGCAAAACGAAACCCGCCTGCGCTTCGCCACCAAGATCGCCACGCCCGGCCTGATCGACCGCCTGTGCCGCGACGTCGGCCTGCGCGTGCTCGCGCAAAAGCGCATCCGCATCGGGCGCCTCCCCATGTCCTCCCTGCCACCCGCCCGCTGGCGCTACCTCACCCCCGTCGAACGCTTCTAGCCGCGTTTCCCCCGCCCAAAAAAAGTATCGTTTTCCAACACCGGGGTCAGGCCTCGCGTTTCCGAAACGATAACAGAACAATAACGCGCAAGTTCCTGATTCTTAAGGCGAAAAGTCGAGCGGGGTCAGGGCTTGTCTATGAAGGCCAGGCCTGACCCCGGTGGGGGCTTAGCGGAGCGTGTGCTGGACGAAGTCGCAGTAGTCGGCGCGGGCCTGGGGCTGGGTCAGCGCGCCGGTGTGGCCTGCCTCGTCGAGCAGCAGGTAGCGCTTGTCCGGGCGGCCGATCGCTTCATACACCGCGTGGCCGAGTGCGGGCGGGGTGACCTTGTCCCGCCCACCCGCAATCACCAGCGCCGGACCGCTGAAGCGGGCCGCAGCGGCGCGGTTGTCGATGGCGGCCAGGCCGGGACTCACCGTGAGCCGTACGAATGGCTTCATGTACCAAGGCAGCGATGCATTCGCGAGGTCCGTGACGTTGGTCGCCGTCGATTCCAGCACCGCGCCGCGCACCGGCCGCTCCTGCGCCACGTAGGCGGCCACAAAGCTGCCGAGCGACTGGCCATGCACCAGCACCGGGCCCGCGGTGCGCGCCTGGACCGCGTCATACACGGCCAGCGCATCGCCCTGCAAGGTGGCGACGTCCGGCACGCCGCTGCTGCGGCCATAGCCACGATAGTCGAATACCGCCACATTCGCGCCGCACCCGGCCAGCTCGGGCAGGAGCTTGGACAGATGCGGATCGAGGTGGAACATGTTCCCGCCAAAGTAGAGGATCGTGCCGCGCGCGCCGGGCTGGGTCACCAGCACGCCGCCGAGCTGCGCGCCATCGGGCCGCGTGATGTGCAGCGGCGTGGCCCGCGCACCGTCATCGACCGCGACGCGTACGGTGCCCGGCGCATCCGGGCGGATGAACTGGCGCTCGGTGATCTGCATGTCCACGCAGCCTGTCAGGGCCAGGCAAGCCGCCCACAAAATTGCTCGCATCATTCACTCTCCAAAGTTATACTGGTCGTTTCACAAACAAAATTTATCGTTTTTCAATAATAAATTATCGAATTACGATAAGTCAACCCATGCGATACATTCCTGCTTTGCGCGCTCTGGTGCTGCTCCTGGCTGTCGTCCAGGCGGTGTACTTTCTCCTGGCCTGGCTCCTGCCCGAAGTCGGCCACGTCGGGCCGGTCAATGTGGAGTTCTACCCGAAGGCACTGGAGGCCAGCGAGGTGGTGGCGCTGCCGGCCACATTGCGCTGGAGTGGCACTGCGATCGCGCTGCCGCCCTTGCTGGTGATGTGGTACGCCCTCTGGCGGCTCGATGCGCTGCTCTGTGCCTTCGCGGCTGGGCGCATGTTCGCGCTGGCGACCATCGGCCATCTGAAGGGTTTTGCCGGTGCCATGCTGGCCGCCCTGGCGCTGTCCATCATCGAGCCGGCCGTGCGTGGCCTGGCGTGGCGCCATCTGCAGGACGCAACGGTGCACGTCCGCATCGGGATCTCCACCGAGGAATTGAGCGTGGTACTCGTGTGTGGCCTGTTCTACGTGATCGCGGCGATGATGCACGAAGGCCGCCGCCTGGCAGAAGAGAACGAGGGCTTCGTCTGATGGCCATCCTCATCCACCTGGACGTGATGCTCGCCAGGCGCAAGGTCAAGTCGAAGGAGCTGGCCGCCTACGTCGGCATCACCGAGCAGAATCTCAGCCTGCTCAAGTCGGGGAAGGTGAAGGGCATCCGCTTCGGAACGCTCGAAAAGATCTGCGAGAAGCTGGAGTGCCAGCCCGGCGACATCATCGTATATGTGCCGGGTGGCGAAGCCGAGGACGACGGGGAGGGTGGTCTGGCCTGATCAGGCCCGAAGTCAGACGGATGCCGCAGCCTTGGCTTTCGGCTGCTTCCTGGGCAGCTCGATTAGCCGCGTGCCCGCCAGCCGGTCATGCAGGAACTGGCGGTCCTTGTCGAGGAAGGCCGTGAGCCCCCACAGGACCACGTTCACGAGAAGGATCCACAGTGCCGTGGTGGTCCCCGCCCGCGTGGTCATCAAATGCAGGCCATGGATGATCATCAGCGCCGGTGCACACCAGCCCCACGCAAACACGAAGCGCTTGGCCGCAATCCGCAGCGGCACCTTCGCATACCCGACCATCACGATCTTGATGCGCCAGGTCTTCATCGCCAGCGTATGCCCGCTGCCGGTCCACGCGTGGATGAAGTAGGCCGCCGCCGCGAAGATGACCACGAAGTTGCGCCCCGCATCCAATATCGTGGAATGCAGATTGAAGGTGATGAGCGTGTACGCCGCCACCGCAAAGATCTCGACCGCCACCAGCAGCAGCGAGTCATACACCATCGAGATCAGGCGGCGTTTGATGGACGGCGTGACGACCAGCGGCCTGGCTGGCGGCGCGCTGCTGTTCGGAGTGTCTTGCGAAGGCGTGTCTTGCGAGGGCGATTGCGCTTGCGGCTTATTTTCCATTGGTCCCGGACGTGGCCGGGGCAACCGGCGTGGAGGAGGGTGGTGCGCTCACCGCAGGGGCGGGCGACGCCGCAGCGCCGTTGGCCGGTGCCGGTGTGGCAGCCGGTGTGCCGGTGGCCGGTGCCACAACCGATGGGGCGGGCGGTGCGCCGGGCATGACGCTCTTCGCGCC
>NZ_SPVF01000036.1 GCF_004614185.1 Zemynaea arenosa
CCCGAGACACCGCCGATCACGGCGCCTGCCACGGTGCCGATCGGACCGGCCGCCGAGCCGATGCCCGCGCCGACCGCCGCGCCGCCTGCAGCGCCCAGGCCGGTGCCGATCACGTGCTCGCCCTTCGCATCCTTCCAGCTCTTCTCGATGTGAGCGGCGTCTTCATCCGAACGCGCATTCACCCCCATCAGGATGCCGCCGTTCTGGATGCCTTCCTCGTAATGCTTGACGCGCTCTTCCGGAATGCCGGCGCCAATCAGCGCGCCGATCAGGCCGCCGGTCACGCCACCGGCACCGGCACCGGCCAGAGCGGCCGCCACCGGGCCGGCAATCACGATGCCCATGCCCGGCAGCACCAGGGTGGTGCCGACCGCGGCGATACCGGCCAGCACCGCGCCGATCGCGCCACCGATGCCGGCGCCGACACCTGCGCCTTCGGCGGCCTTGGTGCCCAGTTCGGTGGTTTCGTCGCCGAAGTGAGTGCGACGGGTCTCATCGGACATCACCAGGTTCACGTCATCCTTGCTGTAGCCGCGCTCATGCAGCGTGCCGTAGGCGCGCTCGGCGCTGTCGCGGTCCCGGAACAGGCCGGTGACCATGCGGTTGTTCTTGCTGCTCGTCGTGTCGTAAGTGCTCATGTCGATTCCCTTTCTATGTGAAGTGCCGGCACGTGGGGCGCGGCGAGTGATCGACTTTCAGATTAAGCCCGACGCTGCTGGGTTTCCGTTCGGTGACGAACACAAACTGGCGGCGTGACGAAGCGCGTGATTACGTTCGTTGCCGCACCGACCTTGTACTCAGCGATGACTAATCTGGCACTACGGCCTGGCGCCATGAAGCGGGTCAGACAACGATGTATCTTTCAAGGAGGAAATCGACATGCTATTCATTATCTGGATCGTAGTTGGCGGTATTCTGGGCTGGCTTGCCAGCATGGTCATGAAGACGGACGCGGAGCAAGGCATGATTCTCAATGTCGTGGTCGGTATCGTCGGTGCGTTCCTCGGTGGCTGGCTGCTCTCGCCGCTGTTTGGTTCGGGCACCATCAATTCCGACGACTTCAGTGTGACCTCGCTGCTGGTGTCCTTCCTGGGCGCCGTGATTCTGCTGGCGATCGTCAACCTGCTGCGCCGCGGCCGCGCGCGCTAAGACGGCGAAACCCCCACCGAACCAACGCCTCCGCGCGTTGGTTTTTTTACGTCTCGAGGAATATTGATGAGTTTGCTGAGCCATTTGCGCCGGCTGCACCCCATGACCATCGCCCTGATCTCCTGTGCCCTGACCCTGTTGGCAGTGTTCCTGACCCTGAACCTGATGCCGGGGGAGAAGAAGATCGAGCAGCAGCTGTCGCGCTCCTACAGCACCGCGGACGAGCAATTCGCGCGGTCCATGGGTGTGCTGCTGGGGCCGCCTATCGTCAAGGGCAACAAGGTCGAGGTGCTGCTCAACGGGGACCAGATCTTTCCGGCGATGCTGAACGCGATTCGCGGCGCGAAGCAGACCATCACATTTGAAACCTATATCTACTGGGGCGGCACGATCGGCCACGAGTTCTCGCAGGCGCTGGCCGAACGCGCGCGCGCCGGGGTCAAGGTGCATGTCCTGCTGGACTTCATGGGCAGCATCAAGATGGACGGTGATGCGCTCGACATGATGCGCCAGGCTGGCGTGCAGGTGCAGCGCTACCACAAGCCCGTGTGGTGGAAGTTCACGCGCCTGAACAACCGCACCCACCGCAAGCTGCTGATCGTCGACGGCAAGGTCGGCTTCACGGGCGGTGTCGGCATCGCCGACCAGTGGCGCGGCAACGCGCAGGACGACGAACACTGGCGCGACACCCACTTCCGCGTCGAAGGTCCGGTGGTCGGGCAGATGCAGGCCGTGTTCATGGACAACTGGACCAAGTCCACCGGCGCCGTGCTGGACGGCAGCGCCTACTTCCCGCCGCTGGAGGACGTGGGTCCGCAGGCGGCGCAGATGTTCAGCAGCTCTCCGACCGGCGGCAGCGAGAGCATGCACCTGATGTACCTGATGGCGATCACGGCGGCGCGGCATGAGATCCTGATGTCGGCCTCGTACTTCGTGCCGGACGAGCTGGCCATCAACGCCCTGGTCGACGCGGCGCAGCGGGGCGTGCACATCCGCATCATCACGCCCGGCAAGGAGATCGATTCCGATCTGGTGCGCTACGCCTCCCATTCGCGCTGGGGCGACCTGCTCAAGGCCGGCATCCAGATGGCCGAATACCAGCCCACCATGTACCACGTGAAATGCCTGATCGTGGACGGGCTGCTGGTCTCGGTCGGCTCGACCAACTTCGATAACCGCTCGTTCTCCATCAACGACGAGGCCAATCTGAATGTGCTGGACCGGCAGTTCGCCGCCCAGCAGGCCGCCATTTTCCAGGACGACTGGGCCAAAGCCAGGCTGATCACCCTGGCCGCGTGGGAGAACCGGCCCTGGACCGCCAAGGTGCGCGACGAACTGGCCAACCTGCTGGGCGACCAGTTGTAGCCGGAGCAAAGTCTCCGCGATTGACTATTGCCGGGCAGGTGGGGATACTGCTGGCAGCTTATGCATATGCCATCCCTGGCACGGTGCAGACGCCGCTTACACAACCACCCAAGAGATCACGCGCAATGAAAAAATCGCTCCTCGCGCTGGCCATCCTCGCTCCCTTCGCACACGCCGACGAAGGGATGTGGATGCCCCAGCAGCTGCCACAAGTAGCCAAGCAACTGAAGGCCGCCGGCCTCAAGCTCGATCCCAACAACCTGACCAAGCTGACCGAATTCCCGATGGGCGCCATCGTCAGCCTGGGCGGCTGCTCGGCCTCCTTCGTGTCGCCGCAGGGGCTGATCGCGACCAACCACCACTGTGTGTACAACAGCGTCGCCATCAACTCCACCAAGGAGCATGACTACCTGGCCAACGGCTTCCTGGCCAAGACCATGGGCGAGGAACTGAAAGCCACGCCGGGCTCGCGCGTGTGGGTGACCGAAGAGGTCGCCAACGTCAGCGACCAGATCATCACCCCGGCGGTGGCCAAGCTGACCGGCAAGGCGCGCGTGGACGCGATCGAGAAGAACCAGAAGGAGATGGTGGCCGCGTGCGAGAAGGACGCAGGCTACCGCTGCACCGTGGCGTCCTACTACGGCGGGCTGGAGTTCTACCGCATCAAGCAGCTGGAAATTCGCGACGTGCGCCTGGTGCACGCGCCTGCCGTCGGCATCGGCAAGTTCGGCGGGGACACCGACAACTGGATGTGGCCGCGCCACACCGGCGACTACGGCTTCTACCGCGCCTACGTGAGCAAGGATGGCAAGGCCGCCGACTACTCGGTGGACAACGTGCCGTACAAGCCCAAGTTCCACCTGACCCCGGCCAAGGAAGGCGTCAAGGAAGGCGACTTCATCATGGTGCTGGGCTACCCGGGCCGCACCAACCGCCACCGCCTGCCGTCGGAAGTCGCGTTCACCTTCGACTGGAATTACCCGGCCTTCATCCAGAACTCGGCCGAGACGCTGGCGATCGTCGAGCGCGAGACCGCGGGCGACCGCGACGCCGCGCTTAAGTACGCGGGCCTGGTGGCGAGCACCAACAACTACTACAAGAACCGCAAGGGCATGCTCACCAGCTACCAGGGCAGCGATATCCTGGCGCGCAAGACGCGCGAGCATAACGAGCTCAAGGCCTGGGTGAACGGCAATGCGCAGCGCCGTGCCGAATTCGGACCGGGCATCGACGCGGTCGAGAAACTGATCGCCCAGCGCGATGCGGACGTCAAGCGCGATTTCTACTACGCGTCCTCGTCGCCCCGCCTGCTGAGCGTGGCGCGCGCGCTGTACCGCCTGTCCAACGAGCAGCAGAAGCCGAACGCCGAGCGCAAGTCCGGCTACCAGGACCGCGACCTGCCACGCATCAAGGCGGCCGTGGGTGGCGTCGACAAGACCTATGTGGCCAAGGTCGACGAAGCGCTGGTGCTGAACAGCCTGCGCAAGTACGCGGCCCAGCCGGCGTCGATGCGCAACGCGTCCTTCGACGCCGCCATGGGGATTCGCGACGGCATGCAGCTGGCCGACCTGAAGCCGCTGCTGGACAAGATGTACGCCGAGACCACGCTGGGCGACGCCAAGGTGCGCGAGTCCTGGTTCGGCAAATCGCCTGCGGAGTTCCAGGCCTCCAACGATCCGTTCATCAAGGCCGCGGTCGCGATGTATCCGGACAGCCTGAAGAAGGAAGCCGAGGAGGAAGAACTGTCCGGCAACATCCAGCAGGCCTACGCCAGCTACATGAAGGCCAAGATCGCCTACATGAAGACTAAGGGCCAGGCCGTGTACCCGGACGCCAACAGCACCTTGCGTGTCACCTTCGGCAAGATCGCCGGCCGCGACAAGGGTGCCGACGGCACCACCGGCTGGACCGCGTTCACCACCGTGCAGGGCGTGAAGGCCAAGGCCACCGGCGAAGGCGAGTTCAACGCCCCGGCCGCGCAGCTGGCGCTGATCGACAAGAAGCAGTACGGCCCGTACATGGATCCGAAGCTGAAGACCGTGCCGGTCAACTACCTGGCGACCCTGGACATCACCGGTGGCAACTCCGGGTCCGCCGCGCTGAACGCCAAGGGCGAATGGATCGGCCTCGCTTTCGACGGCACCTTGGACTCGATCATCTCCGACTGGGACTTCAACAAGGCGATGACGC
Source organism: Zemynaea arenosa (assembly GCF_004614185.1). Lineage (GTDB taxonomy): Bacteria > Pseudomonadota > Gammaproteobacteria > Burkholderiales > Burkholderiaceae_D > Telluria > Telluria arenosa. The sequence continues at coordinate 4,705 of NZ_SPVF01000036.1, forward strand.
GCGACATCCAGGTCGACACCCGCTACATCTTCTGGAACATGAAATACGTCGACCACGCCGATAACCTGCTGAAGGAAATGGGCGTCGAATAAAGAGCTCCGCTTTCCCCCGAAACCCGCTGCGCCCCGGGCCAGCGGGTTTCTTTTTTCCTACCCCCTTCCTCCGGGGACGTACCCCGCTTCCAGAGCGGGGTACGTCCCTCCCCCTGCGTTAGCGCTTACTGTCACCGCCACCGGCCTGCCGCGCGCCTTTGGCTTCGCCATATCGGGGACGTACCCCGCTCTGGGAGGAGGGACGGACCCCGGTGTTTGTTGCGGGGACGAAAAAAAACCGCCGGGAAGGCGGTTTTTGGTATGGGGCGTAGTCTTATTTGGCGAGGGGCTCGGCAACCGGGGTGGCGCGGTTCAGCTTGGAGTGGCGGATGCTGTAGCCGAAATAGATCGCCAGCGCCACAATCATCCACACGGTGAACACGCGGTAGGTGGTGTTCGACAGGCCCCACATCAGGTACAGGCAGGCGATGATCGACAAGGCCGGGACCACATACGGGCCGAAGGGGACTCGGAAGCCGGGGGCGTGCTCGATGCCGTTGGCGGCGTCGCGCTGGCGCAGCACGGGGACGGCCACCGCCACCACGATGAAGGCCGTCAGCGTGCCCATGGAGACCATGTCCCACAGGAAGGTGGCGTCCACCAGGCCGGCCACCAGGCCCACTGCCAGCGACACAAGGATCGTGTTCGCGGCCGGGGTCAGGGTGCGCGGATTCACGCGGTGGAACGCAGGCGGGATCAGGCCGTCACGGGCCACGGCGTACAGGATGCGCGTCTGACCGTAGATCGTCACCAGCGTCACCGAGAACACGGAAATCACCGCGCCCGCGGACAGCACCAGCGCCGGCCAGGTCTGGCCGGTCACGTTCTGCAGGATCACGGCCAGGCCCGCTTCCTGCCCGGCGAACTTGGCCGCCGGCTGCGCGCCCATGGCGCACACGGCCACCAGCATGTAGAACACCGTCACGATCGCCAGCGCGGACAGGATGCCCATCGGCACCGTGCGGCGCGGGTCCTTGACCTCTTCGCCCGCCGTGGCCACCGTGTCCAGGCCGATGAACGAGAAGAACACCGTGCCCGCCGCGGCGGTCACGCCCACCCAGCCGGTCTCGGCCTTGCCATTGTTGAAGAACGGGTGGAAGTTATTCATGTCGAAGCCCTGCAGGGCAATCGCGCAAAAGAAGATCAGGATCGCCAGCTTGATCAGCACCATGATCGAGTTGGTGGTGGCCGACTCCTTGGTCCCGCGCACCAGCAGGAAGCAGCACAGCACCACCAGCAGCACCGGCGGCAGGTTGATGTTCCCGAAGTGGAATTCGACGCCGTGCTCGCCCGAGACGATCATCGGCGCCCTGAGCGAGCGCGCGATCTCCCAGCCGAAGGCGTTGTGCAGGAAGTTGTTCAGGTAGTCGGACCAGCCGATCGCCGTCGCGCTCGCCGCCAGCCCATACTCCAGCAGCAAACAGGCCGCCATCACAAAGGCCGCAAACTCGCCCACCGTCGCGTAGGCAAAGGAATACGACGAGCCCGAGGCCGGCACCTTGAAGGCCAGCTCCGCATAGCACAGCGCGGTCAGCCCGGCGGTCAGCGCCGCCAGCAGGAAGGACAGCACCACCGACGGCCCCGCCTTGGGCACCGCCTCCACCATGGTGAAGAAAATCCCGGTACCGATGGTCGCGCCGACGCCGATCATGGTCAGCGGGAACAGCCCGAGCGACCGTCCGAGGCCTCCGCTGCTGTGGCCGTGTCCGTCATCCAGCCGTTTCTCGATCGGTTTAATGCGCAGCAGCTTCTGGCCCAGGCTTATCGTCACGTGAGATCCTTTTTGTCACTCAGGAAAAAAACCATGCGATTATAGGTGCGTTTGGCGGCGCCGCTGACAAAAATAATCGGCACCGCCGAGGTTTCCCGGCTATTCATGCATGCCAAATGCATGATTTGGTATAATTCGTCTGTCCACAAGGAAATAGCTTCATGCGTCTCACCCGTTTCTCCGACATTGGCCTGCGTGTCTTGATGTATTTGCACGGCGCCGATGAGCGGCCCGGCCCGGTCACGGTGGCCGAGATCGCCAGCCAGTTCGAGCTGCCGATCAACCACCTCGTCAAGGTCGTCAGCCAGCTGTCGAAGATGGGATGGGTGCGCGCGACCCGTGGACGCAACGGGGGGCTCCGCCTGGCCGCCGACGCCACCAAGCTGCGCATTGGCCAGGTCCTGCGCCAGCTGGAAGGCGAGGACGAGCTGATCGATTGCGAAGGCAGCAGCTGCCGCCTGGCGGTCGACTGCCGCCTGCGCGGCGCCCTGCACGAAGGCCTGCAGGCCTTCTATGCTGCGATGGACCGCCACACCCTGGCCGACATCGCGGGCGGCGGCACCGGCGAGCATATCGTGCGCATGCACCGCATGTTCCTGGTCACGCCGCACACCCAGTCCGCCGCCTGAGCTCCCACCGTTGCCCCAGCGACGAGGCCCGCATGCGGGCCTTTTCTCGACCATTAAATATGCACCCGAAGTGCAGTTTTCAGAGGATTACAACCAATGATTTCCGAAGCCAGCCGTCCTTACATCGACGCCAGCGTTCCCGTCCTGCGTCAGCACGGCCTTGCGATCACCACCCGCTTCTATGAGCGCCTGTTCGCTGCGCACCCGGAGTTGAAGCACACCTTCAACATGGGCAACCAGGCCAACGGCGCGCAGCAGCAGTCGCTCGCCTCCGCGGTGTTCGCGTACGCGGCCAACATCGGCAACCCGGGCGCGCTCGGCCCGGTGGTCAACCGCATCGTCCATAAGCACGCGTCGGTCGGTATCCGCGCGGAGCATTACCCGATCGTCGGCGAGAACCTGCTGGCCGCGATTGCGGACGTGCTGGGCGACGCCGCCACCCCGCCCCTGCTGGCCGCGTGGGCCGAGGCTTACGGCTCGCTGGCCAAGCTGTTCATCGACGCCGAGCGCGAACTGTACGCGGCCACCGCACCGGAGGGCACGCTCGCGCCGATGCGCGTGACCGAGGTGGTGCGGCAATCCGAGGACGTGCTGTCGATCCGCTTCGCTCCGGCCGATGGTGGCGGCGCCCCCGCCTTCAAGCCGGGCCAGTACGTGACCGTGGCCGTGACCCTGGCCGACGGCCTGCGCCAGCTGCGCCAGTACAGCCTCTCGGACGCCCCGGATGGCCGGACCCTGCGCATCTCCGTCAAGCGCGAGCTGGCTGCCGGCAGCACTCCGGCCGGTGCCGTTTCCAACTGGCTGCACGAACACGTGCGGGTGGACAGTGTGCTGCTGGTCTCCCACCCCTACGGCGACTTCACGATCGACACCGACTTGAACGAGCCAGTGGTGCTGCTGTCCGCCGGTGTGGGCATCACTCCGATGATCGCGGCGCTGCAGCGCATGGCCCTGGTGAACCCGCAGCGCTACGTGCTGTTCGCGCACGCCGCGCGCGACGCGCAGCACCACGCGCACCAGGCCGACCTGGCCGTGCTGAGGAAGCGCCTGCCCAACCTGCAGGTGGTCACGTTCTACGAAGAGGTGAACGGCGAGACGGACGTGAAGAAGGGCCGCATGGACGTGGCCCAGCTGCCGTCCTGGCCGCGCACCGAAACCCAGGTGTGGATGTGCGGCCCGCTGGGCTTCATGCAGGCGCAGTGGCAGGCGCTGACGGCAGCCGGCGTGCCCGCCGCGCTCCTGCATCGCGAAGTGTTCGGCCCCGAGGCGCTGGACCACATCCTCTAAGCTTCAAGACTGCCACCAAAAACGAACGGCCCACGCAGGGCCGTTCGTCTTTGACCGGTAGCGAACGCCCGCCCCGTGCGCCGGAGCGGGCCCCTCGCATATTCTTAATTCACCACGCTCACGCGCTTCCCGCTCACCATGCGCTGGGCCGGGTTGCCGTACACCGTGATGTGGCCGGAGCCGTTGGACTGCGCCACCACGTTCTCGCGCACCGCCACCTGGATGCCGCCGGAGCCATACGAGTTCAGGTCCGCCGCCTGCGCGGTCAGGCCGCTCAGGTCCGCACTGCCGGAACCGTGGGTGTTCACTTCAAGCCGCTGCACGCTGCCGCTGGCACGCAGGCCGCCGGAGCCGGACAGGCTGGCCGACAGGCGCTCGCCCTGCACCTGACCCAGGGCCACGCGGCCGGACCCGGTCTGGCGCACGACGGCTTCACCGGTCTGCAGACCTTCCGCATGCACGCTGCCCGAGCCGTTCACTTCCACGCGGAAGCTGTTCACGCGGCCGCTCACGGTCTTCTGGCCCGAGCCATTCGAGTCCAGCGCCAGCGCGCCGCCGTTCAGGCCATTGATGGTCAGCGCGCCCGAGCCGGAGCTATGCACACGATCCAGGCGCGGCACGGTGTAGCGCACCTTCATCGTCGAGTAGCCCCAGACGCGCCCGTCCTGCCAGATGCGCAGCGTATCGCCATTGGCTTCGGTGCGGATCATGGATTGCAGGTTGGAGTCGGCTTCGATTTCCAGCGACGGCTGCTCGCCGACACGCACTTCCACCGCGATCGGGCCGCTCACGTCCAGCGCGGGCAGCGCGGCGATCTGGCGGCGCTCCAGCGTGACGGTGCCATTGCCCTTGACGGCGTTGCTCGAGAAGCCGTTGACGGAGAATTCACCGGTGTCCGGCGTGGCGATGATCACGCAGCCACCGAGGGCGGCGGCAACGGCGAGAGTCAGCAGGGGCAGAGTGCGCATGTCAGGTTCATCCTTGTTATGTTGTCGATGGTGAGACGATAACAAGGGCGCCCGCGCGGGGACATCTGCATGCGACGAGCTGCGGAATTTGCGGGATGAACTGCGCGGAAGCCGGGAGCTTCAGGTTTTCCGGATCACCAGCTTGAGACCGGACCAGACGGCATCGACGGCGCACACCTTGATGTCCACATACCCCAGCGGCAGCGCCACTTCGCGGATCACGTCCTCGGTGACATCGGTGGGCACGTTGGACGCCTTCTTGGGCCACGAGACCCACACGCAGGCGCCCGGCTTGAGCTGGTCGCGCCAGGCGTCCAGCCACTGCACCAGCTCCGCGCGCTTGGACGTGAAAAGGTGAACGATGTCCGCCTCGCCATTGAAGGCATGGTCGATGCGGACATCCGGCGGAATCGGCGCGATCAGCGCCGTGTACATATCAGGCGCGTTTTGCAGGGACACGTGGGAGCCGGGCTTGATGCCCAGCTTCTCACCCAGCGGTTTGCCAGAATATCCCGCGTCTGCCATAGCCTAAGCCTTCGTGACCATCATCCCCGCGCGCAGACCGATGCGCACGTCCGGGTTCGGAAACACGATGAACTCCTCGTCCTGCGTCACCGTGTAGGTCGTGTCGCCATCGGTGGCGATCACGGTGCCCTTGGGCGCGGCGGTGAAGTTCTGCGTGCTTTTATCGAACGTCATGCGGAAATTATCGGACAACTTGATGATGTTCTGCGCCACCTTGAACACCTGCGGCGCCACGCGCGCCGGTGCGGGCGCCGCACCTCGCAGCAGGCGGTCCAGCGCGGCCTGCGCATCGGCGAACTGGGACAGGTCGTTCTGGCCCAGTACACCGATGCGGCCCAGTTCCACGGTGGTGCCGGCGGCGCCGTGGTGCTCGGCCGAGTAGTAGCTGTAGGTTCCGGCGGAGGCCGGGTTCATGATAATGGCGCCGATGGCCGCCTCACCCATCCAGTGGATGAGCTTTTGCTTTGGTTCGTCCGCGATCAGGTCTGGCACGATCGCGAAGGTCGGGTAGAACGAAGGCCGGATGGCCGTGTGGAGATCCAGGTGCCAGCGCTCAGGCCCTGCCTTGGCGAAGAACTGCGTCGTGGCCTCGATCATCACGTCCGCGCGCGCCGCTTCCGCGGTGCCCGCGAGCGAACCGCGCTCGGGACGGAACATCCGGTTCAGGTCCGCATCGATGAAGCGCTTGCCCTGGTCGATGGCTTCGATGTTCCCAACGCACAGCATCAGGTCCACCGCCAGCGCTTCGGGTTCGCGCGCCAGCGCGGCGAGGATACAGGCGACCATTTCGATCGGCCCGGTCTCGTCGCCATGCACGCCAACGGAGACCAGCACCGCCGGGCGCCGGGCATCCGGCACCCCGGGGCGCCGTAGCGTGAGGATGCCGCGCGCCGGTTCGGTGGCCGTGAAACCGGCAGCGCCGAAGCGCCGCGCGGTTTCGCTGAAATCGGCCCGCGCGAGTGCGCGGACCTCTTCCGAAATGACCGGCTGGGTCATTTCACGCCGTTGGCCGCTTCGGACAGCGCCCACACATCCAGCATGGCCTGCTCGAGGTCCGCCGGCTGCGCCATGCGGCCGATGCCCATGCCGTTGGTGACCACGGTCACCGCGTCATGTGCGTTGCCGCCCTGCGAGCGCGCCAGCACCTGCGTGAGCAGGCGTTGCTGCGTGCGGCGCAGCGCCTGCTGGGCGTAGCTGCGCAGCTGCTCCTGCGAGCGGCTGGTGGCGTTCAGCTTGAGGCCACGCTCCAGCGTGTCGATGCCTGCCTGCGCACGCAGCGCCATGCCAACTTGCAGGAACTGCGCCAGCGACATGCCGGTCGGACGGGTCACGGAGACCGCCGCGAACAGGAAGCTGGACACCGAGTCGATCGCCTCGACCGCCTTCCACGCCTGCTTGAAGGACGGCGAGATGCCGGCCGTGCTGTCGGCTTCCGCCTGCGCCGGCATCAGCTGCGCCAGCATGGACGGCTCCGCGAACAGGCGGGTGAGTTCCGCCATGCCCTCGGCGCTGCGCTGGGCATCGCCGCCGGTGGACAGCACGCCTTCGAGCACGCCCTTGAACATGGTGCGGGTGCGCGCGTCGACCTTCACCGACACTTCGCGCGGCACGGTCAGTGCTTCGGCATCCAGCGCGTCGAACACCGGCGCCAGGTGCAGCGCGGACCAGGCCTGGCCCCAGGCCTTGATCACTTCCGTCTCATCGACGTTGTGGGCCAGCGCCAGCTCGCGGATCATCACCGGGCCGCAGCGGTTGACCGATTCGTTGGCCAGCACCGTCGCCAGGATGGCGTTGGCCAGCGGGTGGTGCAGCGCGTTGCGGGTGGCGACCATCTGCGCCGGGAAGTAGGGCTTGAGCAGCGCTTCCGCCCACGGCAGCTCGGTCAGCGGCAGCGTGCCGAGGACGCGCTTGTAGCGGTTCTTAACGTTGGCAACGACGACCGCCAGTTCCGGCGTGGTCAGGCCCAGGCCGCGCTCCTTGCGGCGCGCCAGCTCGGCGTCCACCGGCAGCTGTTCCAGCTCCCGGTTGACGGCGCCTTCTTTCTCCAGCGCGGTGATCAGGGCCGCGTAGCTGTCGACGGTGGAGGCGTCGTTCTGCGCCTGCCACTCGCGCACCAGCAGGTGCGTCTGCTGCTCGTTGTCGCGCAGGACCAGGTTCTCGATGTCCTGGGTCATATCCAGCAGCAGCTTGTTGCGGTCCGCTTCGGACAGCTGGCCCGCGTTCACCTCGGTGTCCAGCCAGATCTTGGCGTTCACCTCGTGGTCGGAGCAATCCACCCCGGCCGAGTTGTCGATCGCGTCGGTGAAGATGCGGCCACCGTGCAGCGCAAACTCGATACGGCCCGCCTGCGTCGCACCGAGGTTGCCGCCTTCGGCCACGATCTTGCAACGCAGCTCATTGCCGCTCACGCGGATGTTGTCGTTGGCACGGTCCTTCACCTGGGCGTTGGTCTCGGTCGAAGCCTTGATGTAGGTGCCGATGCCGCCGTTGTAGAACAGGTCCACGGGCGCCAGCAGGATGCGGTGCATCAGTTCTTCCGGCGTGAGCTGGGTCTCGGAGATGTCCAGCGCCGCGCGCACTTCCGGCGTCAGGTCGATATGGCGCGCGGTACGCGGGAACACGCCGCCGCCCTGCGAGATCAGGCTCTTGTCGTAGTCTTCCCACGAGGAGCGCGGCAGCGCGAACATGCGCTGGCGTTCCTTGAAGGAGATCGCGGTGTCCGGGTTCGGGTCGAGGAAGATGTGGCGGTGATCGAAGGCGGCCAGCAGCTTGATCTGGTTGGACAGCAGCACGCCGTTGCCGAACACGTCGCCGCTCATGTCGCCGACGCCCACCACGGTGAACGGCTGCGAGTTCATGTCGTGGCCCAGTTCATAGAAGTGGCGCTTGACGGCTTCGAACGCGCCCTTGGCGGTGATGCCCATCTTCTTGTGGTCGTAGCCGTTGGAGCCGCCCGACGCGAACGCGTCGCCCAGCCAGAAGCCGCGCGAGACGGCGATGCTGTTGGCGATGTCCGAGAAGGTCGCGGTGCCCTTGTCGGCTGCCACCACCAGGTACGGGTCGTCCCGGTCGTAGCGCACGGTGTCGGCCGGCGGCACGATCTGGCCGCGCACGCGATTATCGGTCACTTCCAGCAAGGACTGGATGAACAGGCGGTAGACGGCTTCGCCTTCCGCCGCGATCTGCTCGCGCGCTGCGTTCAGCGGCATCTGCTTGCACACGAAGCCGCCCTTGGCGCCAGCCGGCACGATCACCGCGTTCTTGACCATCTGCGCCTTCACGAGGCCCAGCACTTCGGTGCGGTAGTCTTCCATGCGGTCGGACCAGCGCAGGCCACCGCGGGCCACCGGGCCGCCGCGCAGGTGCACGCCTTCGAAGCGGCGCGAGAACACGAAGATCTCGCGGTAGGGGCGCGGTTCCGGCACCAGGTGCAGGTTGGAGGTATCGAGCTTGAAGATGATCTTCTCGCCCTTGTTCTGGAAGTAGTTGGTGCGCAGGGTCGCGCCGATCAGGTTCGCCAGCGCGGCCAGGATCTCTTCGGTGTCCGCATGGTTCACGGAACCGAGCTTGCCCTTGATGGCCGCCAGCGCGTCGGTGCCCGCCTTGCGGTCAGCCTCGGTCGACGCCGGGTTGAAGCGCTTGAGGAAGGCGTCCACCAGTTCGCGCGCCAGGTCCGGACGGCGGCGCAGCGATTCGGCGATGTAGCGCACGGTGAACTTGGAGCTGGCCTGGCGCCAGTAGGCGATATAGGCACGCAGCAGCTGGATCTCGCGCACGGACAGGCCGCCCTCGATGGCAAGGCCGTTCAGGCGGCCGTCTTCGGCCTGGTCGTTGAACAGCGCTTCGAACAGGGACTCGGAGACGCCCAGCACTTCAGGACGCGCCAGCTTCTCGGCGCTGGCCTGGTCCACGGACAGGCTGGTGACATAGACCTTCTTGCCATCGACGTTGAGCAGGTAGGACTGTTCGCGGTCCACGACGACGCCCGCGTTCTGCAGCGCGGGCAGGAGGCGCGACAGCGAGGGCACCTGGTCCACGGAGTAGATGCGGATCGACGGATCGTTGTTCGAGCCCGGCTCCACGCGCACCGACACGTGCGAGGCGTCGCCATTGGCGAGGATCTTGCCGAGGTCACGGAACACCACGTCCGGCTCGGTGTTGGTGACGTAGTTGACCGGCAGGCCGGTGGCCAGCTTGCGCAGCGACTGGCGCAGGGACAGGTCGTCCACGCTGTTGGCCATCGCTTCGAAGCGGTCGTTCCAGCCCTGCATGACGGCCAGCAGCGGTTTCTGGATATCGGCTTCCAGGTCCAGCGGATTGCGCGCGGCGCGGGCGATCAGGTAGACGCGGGCCAGCGGGCCGTCGGCCACCAGGGTCTGCGAGCGCACGTCGGTGGCGCCCGAGCTCTCCTTCAGCGCGGCGGCCAGCTGCGAGGCCACGGCGGCCGAGTAGCGCTCGCGCGGCAGGTAGACCAGCACGTTCAGGTGGCGCGCATACACGTCGCGGCGCGCGAACACCTTGGCGCGCGGCTGCTTGTACAGCGAGACCACGGAGGAGCAGACTTGCGCCAGCCATTCCGGATCGGCTTCCAGCGTCTCGGTGCGCGGCAGCGATTCGAGGATCTCGTGGAACTTCTCGGCGCGGAAGCCTTCCTGGCGCACGCCGGCCAGCGACAGCACCTTGGCGACGCGGCCGCGCGCGAACGGCAGGCGCGCCAGCGGGGTCGATGCAGCGGCGCTGGTGAACAGGCCCACGAAGCAATGCTCACCCACGATGTTGCCCTTGTCGTCGGTCGCACGCACGCCGATGAAGTCCAGCGGCTGGTCGCGGTGCAGGGTGCCCTCCACGTCGGCCTTCACGATCGACAGGGTGTGGGCGCGCTTGGACAGCGTATCGAGGAAGCCCGGGATGTTCTTCAGGCAGGTGCCGTAGACCGGGTGGCCGGTGTCCTGCAGCACGCCGATGCGGCTGGGGATGTCGCGCTCGAGCTCATTCACGCCCGGTTTGACGAAGTAGTAGGCGTAGCCGAACGGCTCGAAGCCTTCGTTCTTGGCCCATTCCAGGAAGGCCGAGACTTCCTGGCCTTCCGCGCCCTGCAGCGCGGCGGCGGCGGCGACGGCGGTCATGCGGTCGGCCATGGCGACGGCGTCGCGGCGGACCACGGCGGCGTCCTGGGCCACCATCTGGATGCGGCCGACCAGCGCAGACAGGTCGTCCGCGTTCAGGTCTTCGGTCAGGAGGCACAGCACGACCGACTCCATGTGCGCGCCGGTCTCGCCGACCGCGGCCACAGTGCCCGAGGCGTCGCGGCGCACCGGCAGCACGGCGTTCAGGACGGCGGCCACGCCCACGCGCTGCTTGCGCATCGCCATCACGATCGAGTCGACCAGATAGGGCATGTCATCGTTCACGATGAGCAGCGCGGTGGCCTGGGCGCCGTGGCCCGCGTCGTAGTGCAGCTGCGCGACCTGGCAGCCTTGCGCGACCCGCTTGGACGCCTGCTTGAAGCCCGCCCACAGGACGGGCGCCAGGGCTTGCGGCGAGGTGCCGGCCAGGTCTTCGTCGTCCAGGGAGCCGAGCCAGGCGGCGATCAGGTCCTGCACCGCGCCGTTGTCTCCGGCGGGGGCGCTCTGCTTGACCAGGTCCAGCGTCTGTTTGCGCAGGTCGTTAGGCTGTTGAGTCATTTTGTGCTTCTCCATGCTGTTTTAATGTCCGGGTCCTGCGGGTCTGCTTGTGGCTTGTGCCGCCGGATCATCCGGTGGGGCGGCGGGGTTGGCCCGCCAAAATCAATACGCAATCGCGCGATTATAAGTCGTACAGACCGGGCAAATTCAGGATCTTCGTGAGGTCGTCGAGCGCCGTCTGGCACTCGATGGCCAGCTGCGGATCGGCCAGGTCTTTCGGTTCGATGGTGTCGCGGTAGTGCTTCTCCACCCACGCGACCAGCTTGTGGTACAGGTCGTCGGTCATGATCACGCCCTGGTGCATGGCCTGGGCTTCTTCATCGGTCAGCACCACGCGCAGGCGCAGGCACGCGGGGCCGCCGCCGTTGCGCATGGACTGGCGCAGGTCGAAGTGCAGCAGCTCGTCGATGGGGCCACCGCTGGCGACCATGCCGTCCAGGTACTTGGCCACCGCCGCGTTCTCGTGGCACTCCTGCGGAATCACGAGAGCCATCTTGCCGGTGTCCTTGAGCAGGAGCTGGCTGTTGAACAGGTAACTCGCCACGGCATCGGCGACGGTGACATCGGCCACGGGGACGCGCACCGGCACCAGCTCCGCGTTCACGGTGCTTAAGCCATTGCGCAGGTCGGCCAGGGCCACCGCCTCGTTGGCGAACGCGCACTCGTGATAGAACAGGACGTTGGCCGAACCGACCGCGATCACGTCGTTGTGGAACACGCCCTGGTCGATCACGTCCGGGCTTTGCGAGGCGTACACGGTACGCAGCGGATCGAGGCCGTGCAGGCGCGCGATGGCGGCGGAGGCTTCGAAGGTCTGGCGGGCCGGGTACTTCTTCGGGCTCGGGGCCGACGGGTCGAACTCCACGCGGCCGTAGACGAAGAACTCCACGCCCTTGCTGCCGTGCGTCGCCGCAAAGCGGGTGTGGTTGGCCGCGCCCTCGTCGCCGAACGCCGGGGTGCCCGGCAGCGCCGGATGGACGCTGAAGTACTTGTCGTCCTTGAAGATCGCGCGCAGGGTGCGCTCCGACTGCGGGTGCTCGTCCGCGCGGTGCAGCTTGTTATTCAGGTTGGCGGGCGTGAAGTGCACACGGCTGTCGTGCGTGTCGGCGGACGGGCTGACGGTGGCCGCGTTGGCGGTCCACATGGCGGACGCCGAGTAGGCGCAGGCCAGGATGACCGGCGCTTCGCGGTAGGCCTTCTCCAGCACCTGCGCATCGGTCCCCGTGAAGCCGATCTTGCGCAACAGGCGGAAGTTCGGGCGGCTCTGCGGCGGCAGCAGCGCCTGGGCAAAGCCTCGCTGCGCCAGCGCGCGCATCTTGGCCAGGCCCTGCAAGGCGGCCTGCTTCGGGTTGGACGCGCTGCGCACGTTGGAGAACGAGGCCACGTTGCCGAACGAGAGCCCGGCGTAGTTGTGCGAGGGGCCAACCAGTCCGTCGAAGTTGAATTCGCGTGCAGTCATCAGGCTTCTCCTATGTGCCTTTAGAAGGTCAGGCCCGGGGACAGCTTGGCGGGCATTTCCAGCTCGCTGGTCTCGATCGAGGCGACCGGGTAAGCGCAGTAGTCGGCCGCGTAGTAGGCGCTCGGACGGTGGTTGCCCGACTTGCCGACGCCGCCGAACGGTGCGGACGATGCCGCCCCCGTGGTCGGACGGTTCCAGTTGATGATGCCCGCGCGGGCGCGTACCTGGAACAGCTTCCACAGCTCGGGGTCCTGCGACAACAGCGCGGCGGCCAGGCCGAATTCGGTGCTGTTGGCGATCTTGACGGCGAGGTCGAAGTCGCGCGCGCGGATCACCTGCAGCAGAGGGCCGAACCACTCTTCGTCCGGCACCCCGCGTGCGTCGGTGGTGTCCACGATGCCTGCGGTGACGAAGCCCGCGTTCGGGTCGAGCTGCTTCATTTGCAGCAGGACCTTGCCGCCCTTCTCGGCCAGCGAGGCCTGGGCCTCGACCAGCTTCCTGGCCACGGCGGCGGAGACCACGGGGCCCATGAAGGGCTGCGGCTCGGCATCCGACGGACCGACGGTCAGCTTGGCGGCGACTTCCACCAGGCGCTTGATGATCGCCGCGCCCTGCTCATTATCTTCCACGATCAGGCGGCGCGCGCAGGTGCAGCGCTGGCCGCCGGAGATGAAGGCCGACATCACGATGTGGTGGACGGCGGCGTCCACGTTCTTGACGTTCCACACCACCAGCGGGTTGTTCCCGCCCATTTCCAGCGCCAGCATCTTGCCGGTCTGGCCGGCGAACTGCTTGTGCAGCGCCATGCCGGTGTGCGAGGACCCGGTGAACAGGATGCCGTCCACCTCCACCTGCTGGCCCAGCGCGATGCCGGTCTCCCGGCCACCGTTGACCAGATTGAGCACGCCCGGCGGCAGGCCGGCCTGCTCCCACAGCTGCACGATCTTGACCGCGGTGCGCGGCGCATATTCGGAGGGCTTGAACACCACGGTGTTCCCCGCGATCAGGGCCGGGACGATATGGCCGTTGGGCAGGTGGCCCGGGAAGTTATACGGACCATAGACGGCGAACACGCCGTGCGGGCGGTGGCGCAGCACGGCGTCGCCATCGGCCACCTTGGCACTCACCTCGCCGGTGCGGGCGTTGTAGGCCTGGATCGAGATGTCCACCTTGTTGGCCATGGTGGTCACTTCGGTGCGCGCTTCCCACAGCGGCTTGCCGACTTCCTCGGCGATGGTGCGGGCCAGCTCCTCGGCGTTCTCCTTCAGCAGGTCGCGGAATTTCTGGCAGATGGCGATGCGCTCGGCCAGCGGGGTCAGAGCCCAGGGCTCGAAGTGGTCGCGCGCGGACTGGGCGGCCTTCTGCACGTCGTCCCAGGTCGATTCGATGCTGGACCAGGTCTGGCGGCCGGTGGACGGGTCGATGGTGACCAGCTCCTGGCCGGAACCGGCGAGCCATTGGCCATTGATGTAATTGGAGAGGTTAGCCATTGACGTTTTTCCTTACGTTGAGTGGCAGCGTACGCACCTGGTCGCCGCTGTGGACATTCAGCAGTTGGCGGTCCGTTTCGGACAGCGCGATCCGGCCGTTGACCGGGTTGGAATGAGTCAGCACCATCCGGAAGTCTCGCATGGTGGTGGTGGAGACGATGCACGGTTCGCGTGGTTCGCGTCCCTCGCCGGCCGGCTGCTCATCCACGCCGTCGACGATGGCGAGCGACGATTCGCGCAGCGCGCGCAGCTCGGAAACGCGGGCCTGCAGCACCGGACCGGCATCGAAGATGTCGATGTAGCCCTCGAAGTGCATGCCTTCGGTCTCCAGCAGGCGGCGGGCCGGTTCGGTGTTCTTGTGGACCTTGCCGATGGTCTCGCGCGCATCCTGCGGCAGGTACTCGACGTACATCGGCTGGCGCGGCATCAGCTCCGCGATGAAGGACTTCTTGCCCAGCGCGGTCAGTTCGTCCACGTGGTTGAAGTCCATTTTGAAGAAGTGGCGGCCCAGCCCTTCGTAGAACGGCACGTAGCCGTCGTCCGACTGGTAGCCGCGCATCTCGGCGATGATCCGCTCGGTGAACAGCTGCGGGAACTGGGCGATGAACAGGAAGCGGCTCTTGGACAGCCACTTGCCGTTGAAGCCCTGGCGGTACTCGGGCTGCAGGAACAGCGAGCACAGTTCGGACGATCCGGTCAGGTCGTTGGACAGATACAGCGTCTCCATGCGGGTGAACACGTTGAGTTCACGGCTGGAGTGGACCAGGGTGCCGATGCGGTAGTTGTAGAACGGCTCTTCCAGCCCCACCGCGCCCTTGATGGCGCAGCAGCCGGCCAGGCGCTTGCTCTCGGTATCCTCCAGCACGAACATGTAGTCGCGCTTTTCCGGCGCGATCTGCTCGGAGAACGACTGCACCGCGCATTCCACGCGCGCGCCCAGCATCTCACGGTCCGGCTTCAGGGTGGTCATGCCGCTGCCGACCTGGCGGGCCAGGTCGATCAGGGCATCCAGGTCGTTTTCGTTGATGGCTCGAATGACTAGCATGGTGTCTCCTCAGATCCGCACGCAGACGACGTTGTCGCCCGCCTGCACGCCCAGCGCGGTGCAGGCTTCGGCGGAGAGCAGCACGCTGTCGCCGTTTTCCACTGCCGGGGAGGCCGCGGTGATGGCGCGGAAGTTGGCACCATCGCTGGTGCCGATGGCATAGGTCACCAGCACGTCGTTGACCTCTTCGTCCGGCTCGGTGGCCACGCGGCGCACCTGGGAACCGGAGAACGAGCGCAGGGCATGCTTGTGGGCGGCCAGGATCGGGCCACCGTCGAAGATGTCGATGTAATCGTCGGCCTCGAAGCCTTCTTCCGTGAGGAGGTTGAAGGCCAGTTCGCCGTCCGGGTGGATCTGGCCCATCGCGGCCTGGGCGTCGCCCGGCAGCAGCGGCACGTAGACCGGGTAGTGCGGCATCAGCTCCACGATCAGGGTGCGGTTGCGCGCCCCGCCGATGATGCGTTCAGCCTCCAGGAAATCCATCTTGAAGAACTTGCGGCCGAGGGCATTCCAGAACGGCGAATTGCCCTGGTCATCGGTGACGCCCGCCAGGGGCACGAAGAAGCGGTCGCCAAAGCGGTGCGGCGCCAGCACCGCGAACAGCAGGCGGGCACGCGACAGCAGCGCCGCTTCCACGGCGGCGCGCACCGGCTCGCGCACGTAGAAGGCGGACAGCTGAGAGTAGGCGGTCAGCTCGGAGCACAGGGTCAGCGCGTGCACGCTGTGGCTGATGTTCAGGTCACGTGAAACCTGCTGGATGACGTCGTTGCGGAAGGCGAAGTAGGTGCCATTGGAACCGGCGGAGGCGTGGATTGCGGCGGTGCCGGCGATGGCCTGGGTCTCCAGGTCTTCCAGCACGAACATGTACGACTCCTCGCTCGGGATGTCGACATGGGCGGCGAAGGACGCGATGGAGCGGTCGATAGACGCGGCGATGCGTTCGCGCGTGCGCGGCAGGGTGTGCACACCGGGCATGGTCTCGGCGCTCAATGCAACCAGCGCGTCGAGATCCGTAGCTGCGACCGGACGGACTACAAACATGTGGACTCCCAGACAATTGAAAACCCGCCTGCGCGGGGTGCCGCGGCGGCCGCGGCGCATGGTACTCGTGGTGCTCGTGGTGCCCGGTGGGCGCTGGCCTGGACCAGCCCAGCGG
>NZ_SPVF01000109.1 GCF_004614185.1 Zemynaea arenosa
CCCGCGGCCGTGCTGCAGGGCGGCGGGCCGCCGCTGGGCAGCTACCGGCAGGCGGCCGCGCGCGCCATGCCGGCGGTGGTCAACATCCTCACCAGCAAGGCAGTCAAGTCGCGTCACCCGCTGATGAAGGACCCGCTGTTCCGCAAGTTCTTCGGCGACCGCGCGCCGCGCGACGAGGAGCAGTCCAGCCTGGGCTCGGGCGTGATCGTCAGCCCGGACGGCTACATCCTGACCAACTACCACGTGGTGGAGGCCGCGGACGAGATCGATGTCCAGCTGGCGGACGGCCGCAAGGCCAGCGGCAAGATCGTGGGGACGGACCCCGAGACCGACCTGGCCGTGATCCGCATCGACCTGAAAGGCCTGCCGGTGATGGTGCTGGGCAAGACAGAGCTGGCCAAGGTCGGCGACGTGGTGCTGGCCATCGGCAACCCGTTCGGCGTCGGGCAGACCGTCACCATGGGCATTATCTCGGCCATGGGGCGCAACAACCTGCACATCAACGACTTCGAGGACTTCATCCAGACCGACGCGGCGATCAACTTCGGCAACTCGGGCGGGGCGCTGATCGACACCAGCGGCCACCTGCTGGGGATCAACGCGGCGATTTACTCGCAGTCGGGCGGCTCGGTGGGCATCGGCTTTGCCATTCCGGTGTCCACGGCGCGCACGGTGATGGAAGCGATCATCAAGACCGGCCAGGTGGAGCGCGGCTGGATCGGCATCGAGTCGCAGGACATCACACCCGAGATCGCGGACAGCTTCAACCTCAAACAGGAAAACGGCGCCATCATCGCCGGGGTGGTGCGCAACGGCCCGGCCGACAAGGCGGGCATGAAGCCGGGCGACATCCTGATCGCCGTGAATGGCCAGGCGGTGACGGACACCAACGTCATGCTGAACCTGATCGCCGCACTCAAGCCGGGCGGCAAGGCCAAGCTGACCGTGCTCCGCAAGAACAAGCAGTCGACCGTCGATGTGAACGTGGGGCGGCGCCCGCACGCGAAGTAGAAAGAGACCTATGCACCTGCGCGACCTTTCGCAATACCTGAAGGAACTCTCCGAAAACAACACCCGCCCCTGGTTCGTGATGAACAAGCCGCGCTACGACATCCTGCGCGAGGAGTTCCTGCAGGTGGTGACCGACGGGATCCGCGAGCTGGGCCAGACGGACAAGCTGGTGGCCGCCTGCAATCCGAAGAAAGCGATGTTCCGCATTAACCGCGACGTGCGCTTCTCGAACGACAAGAGCCCGTACAAGACGCGCTTCTCGGCGGGCATCGCGCCCAACGACCAGCGGCGGCCGACCCATGCAGGCGGGCCGACCTACTACTTCCACATCGAAAACGGCATGCTGCTGTACGGCGCGGGCGAGTACATTCCGCCGCCCAAGCGGCTCAAGGCGATCCGCGCACACGTGGTCAACGATGCGCCAGGCTTTGGCAAAATGCTCAAAAATAAGGCCCTGCGCACGACCTACGGCGACCTGCGCCACGACGAAGGCAAGCTCCAGCGTCCGCCCAAGGGCTTCGATCCCGAACACCCACTGGTGGAGTACCTCAAGCTCAAGAGCTTCTTCGTGTGGAACGAGGTCAAGCTGGACGTCACCAGGCCGGAGCGGCTGGTGCCGGACGTGGTGCGCGGCTTCCAGGACGCAGCGGCGCTGGTCAACTGGCTGCGCACCGTGCCCTGGACCCCGGACGAAGACGAGTAATCACAGGAGGAGTTTCATGGCTTTGCAACACGCGGCATCGGGCGAACGCATCGCACTCAGGCGCGGGGCGGATGATATCGCCAATTTCACGTCGGTCGCGCTGGCGAAAACGGAGCACATGGAACTGATCCGGCTGATGCTACCCAAGGGCAAGGATCTGCCGGAGCACTTTGTCGAGGGCGAGATTTCGCTGGTGTGCCTGGAAGGCGAGATGCTGGTCAAGGCCTACGGCAAGGACGTCGTGCTGCGGCCCAGCGAGATGATCTGGCTGGAAGGCCGCGTGCCGCATGCCGTGGTCGCCAACGAGGACAGCGTCGGGCTGCTGACTATCCTGCTCACGCATCCCGGCCCGTAATTTCCGCAGGCTGCCCGCACCGCCAGTCCGGAGCTGCGCTCCCCCGCGTGCGTCGCGTGGCCGCGCAGCGCAGCGCGGGTCTGCCTACTCGCCGCGCGGGTCGCGCGCCAGCAGCTGCGCGACCATGGTCTTCGGCGGCACGCCGTCGAACAGCACGCCTGCGACGGCGTTCGTGAGCGGCATGTCCACCGCGAGGCGCAGCGCCAGGTCGCGCACGGCCTTCGCGCACGGCACGCCTTCCGCCACGTGGCCGAGATCGGCCACGATCTGCTCCAGCGGCTTGCCCTCGGCCAGCCCCAGCCCGACGCGCCGGTTGCGTGACAGGTCCCCGGTACAGGTCAGGATCAAATCCCCCATCCCGGTCAGCCCCATGAAGGTGCTGGCCTGCCCGCCCAGCGCCGTGCCGAGCCGCGTGATCTCCGCCAGCCCGCGCGTGATCAGCGCCGCGCGCGCATTCAGCCCGAGGCCGAGCCCGTCCGCGCATCCGGTCGCGATCGCCATGATGTTCTTGACCGCGCCGCCGACTTCCACGCCCACCACGTCATCGCACGAATACACGCGCATGCCGTTGCCATGGACGATGGACACCACCATCTCGCGCAGCCACTTCGATTCCGCCGCCACGGTGAGCGCACACGGCAGCCCGCGCGCCACTTCCTGCGCGAACGACGGCCCGGACAGCACGCCCGCCGGCACCGCGCCGCCGAGCACCTCGCGCACCACCTGGTGCGGCAGCAGTCCGGTCTCGTATTCGAAGCCCTTGCACAGCCAGACCAGGTTGGGAATATCGCGCCCCTTGAGCCGCGCCAGCAGCGGCCGCATGCCGGCCACCGGCGTGCTGGCGATCAGCAGTCCGTCCTGCCCCACATGGGCCAGGGCCGCGTCGAAATCCGCCGTGACCTGCAAGCCGGCCGGGAACGGAAAACCCTTGAGGTAGTGCGTGTTCTCGCGCGCCTGCTGCATGTCCTGCACCGCGGCCGCGTCGCGCGCCCACAGCAGCACATCGTGGCGCTGGGCGAGCGCGATGGCCACCGCCGTGCCCCAGGCCCCGGCGCCGAGTATCGAAACTTTGGATTGAGCTTGCATGAGTGTTCAGATGCCCCAGACGTCCGAGGCCTTGATGTAGCCTGTGGTCCCGTCCTTGTGGCGGACCTTGACCCAGGTGGTGACCTGCGGGTCGACCAGCTCCAGGATCACGCCCTTGTCGGCCAACATCACCA
Source organism: Zemynaea arenosa (assembly GCF_004614185.1). Lineage (GTDB taxonomy): Bacteria > Pseudomonadota > Gammaproteobacteria > Burkholderiales > Burkholderiaceae_D > Telluria > Telluria arenosa. The sequence continues at coordinate 3,290 of NZ_SPVF01000109.1, forward strand.
CGGGCCCGGCCTCGTCGGCCGTCGCATGCACCGCGGCCTTGGGATTGCGCACCACCACGCTGCGGCGCGCGCTCAGGTTGCGCGCTTCGGTCCAGGCCAGGTCGCCATTGAAGTCGCGCACCTTGACCCACTCGCCATAGCTGATCACCACCTCGACCGGCATGCCGCGCGGCGCCACATACAGCTTGTTGCCCTTGAGCGAAGGGGCGTCGTACAGCACGATGGGCGTGTTGCCGACGGACTTGAAGTCGAACGCGCTGCTGGCCGCCGAGGCGAGCAGAAGAACGCCTGCCGCGAGAAGTCGATGGAGTGTCATGGCCGGACCTGGAACGGAACGGAATGGCAGCGAGGAAGAGCCGCCGAAGCGGCAGCGGGGCCAGGACGGCCCCGCTGACTGCCGGTACAAATGCGTACTGGTACTAACGCGAACGAATTACTGCACTGCCGGAGCGGCGCCAGCGGCCGCCTGGGCCATCGCGGCACGGCGCTGCTGGTAGAAGGCTTCGAAGTTGATCTCGGCCAGGTGCACCGGCGGGAAGCCCGCGCGGGTGATCATGTCGGCGATGTTGGCGCGCAGGTACGGGTACACGACGTTCGGGCAGCCGATGCCCAGCAGCGGATCCATCTGGTCGGCCGGGATGTTGCGCACTTCGAAAATGCCAGCCTGTTTGCCTTCGACCAGGAACGCCACCTTGTCTTTCACCTTGGCGGTGATGGTGATGGTCACGGTCGCTTCGTAGATGCTCTCGGCGATGTTTTCCGCGCCCACGTCCAGCGACACCTCCACGGACGGCGTTTCCGCTTCCAGGAAGATGGCCGGGGAGTTCGGTTGTTCCAGCGACATGTCTTTCAGGTAGACGCGTTGGATTTGGAATACGGGTTGCTGGTTTTCGTCAGACATGGAACGCTTTCGTCAAAAAATTTAGGAGGCCAAGATAAAGGCGGGCACCCGCAGGCGCCCCTCTCAACCGGCTTATTGTAGCAAAACCAACTCGGAACGAGCACAAATTCGGCGGGGGCCCGCAGGCCCGCGCGCCCGGCCCTGTCAGGCGCCGTTCAGCAGCGGGTCCAGCTTGCCCTGCTGGTCGAGTGCGTACATGTCGTCGAAGCCGCCGACATGGGTCTCACCGATGAAGATCTGCGGTACGGTGCGGCGGCCGGTGCGTTCCATCATTGCCACGCGCTGGTCCGGCTCCAGGTCCACGCGGATCTTGTTGATGTTGGTAACGCCCTTGGCTTCCAGCAGGCGCTCGGCGCGCACGCAGTACGGGCACATGGCGGTGTGATAGAGGGTCACGGGTGCGGTCATGGCTGTTTCCTTTCCTTATTTCGCGACGGGCAGGCCGGCCGTCTGCCAGGCTGCCATGCCGCCGTCCAGGGTCGTCACGTCGGTGAACCCGGCCGCCTTGAGCTGATTGGCGGCCTTGCCGGCCCGCGCCCCGCTCTGGCAGACCAGCACCACGGTCTTGCCCTTCGATTTGTCCAGTTCCCCGATGCGCGAGCCCAGCTCGGCCAGGGGGATGTTTTTCGCTTCGCGCAGGTGCCCTTTGGCAAACTCTTCAGCAGTGCGCACATCCAAGATGAGGGTCTTCCCCCGGTTTATCAACTGGGTCACCTCGACGGACGAGGAACGGCGGCCGCCGCCGGCGCGCACGGACGGCAGCAGCAGCGCGCCCCCCGAAACGACGGCGATCACGACGAGGAAAATATGGTCAAGTAGAAATTTCACGCGGGTTCCAATGGTTCTGGCAATCCGTGCATTATAAAATACAAGCCGTTTTGCTTCGCTGCCCGCGATTCCTTCGCCCACTTTCCACATTCAAAGCTATGTACAAGATCGTCTTCATGCGCCACGGTGAGTCCACCTGGAACCTCGAAAACCGCTTTACCGGCTGGACCGACGTCGACCTGACGGACAAAGGCATCGCCGAAGCGCGCTCGGCCGGCCAGGTGCTCAAGGCCGAGGGCTATACCTTCGACCTGGCCTACACCTCGGTGCTCAAGCGCGCGATCCGCACCCTGTGGCTGGCCATGGACGAGATGGACATGATGTGGCTGCCCGTGAAGAACGACTGGCGCCTGAACGAGCGCCATTACGGCGCGCTGCAGGGCCTGGACAAGGCGGAAACTGCCGCCAAGTTCGGCGACGAGCAGGTGCTGGTCTGGCGCCGCAGCTACGACACCCCGCCGCCGGCGCTGGAAGCGTCCGACGAGCGCGCCTCGTTCAACGACCCGCGCTATGCGGGCCTGGCCAAGGAACAGATCCCGCTGACCGAGTGCCTGAAGGACACTGTGGCCCGCGTGATGCCCGCGTGGGACGAAGAGATCGCTCCGGCCATCCGCGCTGGCAAGAAGATCCTGATCTCGGCCCACGGCAACAGCCTGCGTGCCCTGATCAAGATGCTGGACGGGATTTCGGACGCGGACATCGTCGGCCTGAACATCCCCAATGGCCAGCCGCTGGTGTATGAGCTGGACGCCGACCTGAAGCCGATCCGCCACTACTACCTGGGCGACCAGGAAGCCATCGCCAAGGCCATGGCGGCCGTGGCCAACCAGGGCAAGGCCAAGCAGGCTTGAGCTGGATGAGCTTTTTTCGGGCGGGTCATGCCGCCCAGGTGGTGACACGGGCGGCCCTGGCGGCTGCCCTGTGCCTGGCCGTGGGCAGCGCGCCCGCGGCCCCCAAGCAGACCGCGCGGAGCAAGCAGAAAGCCACTGCGGAAGCCGCGCGCGCGGGCATCCAGCAGAAGCTCGCCAACCTCAAGAAGGAAATCAGCCGCACCGAGGCGCAGAAGGAAGACGTCGCCGACCAGCTGGCCGAGTCCGAAGAGGCGATCTCCGACGCCAATCGCGAGCTGCGCGACCTGGCCGAGGAGCAGGACCAGACCAACCGCAAGCTCACCGACCTCGACGCTCAGCGCACCGCGCTGCAGGAAACCATTGACGCCCAGAAGAAGCAGATCGCCAAACTGCTCAAGGAGCACTACGTCGCCGGTAACGAGGACCGCATCAAGCTGCTGCTCTCTGGCGACAACCCCAACCGCATCAACCGCGACCTGCAAATGATGGCCTACGTCTCGCAGGCCCAGGCCAAGCTGCTGGAATCGCTGCGCCAGAACCTGGCCTCTATCGAGACCAACCAGCAGGCCACGCAGAATGCCAAGGACGAGCTGGAAGAAATCGCGGACGAACAACGCCAGCAGAAGGCTACGCTGGAAAAGGAAAAGGCCAAGCGCGCCGAGCTGCTGGCCGGGCTCTCGAAAAAGCTGCAAACCCAGCGCAAGGACCTGACCAGCCTGCAGCGTGACGAGGAACGCCTTGGCAAGCTGGTGGACAACTTGGCCAAGATCATCCGCGAACAGCAGATCGCCGCCGCCGCCGCCGCGAAAAAGCGGCAGGAAGAGGCCGCCGCGCGCGCCGCCGCCAAGGCCAAGGCACAGGCCGAGCGCGAGCGCATCGCCAAGCTGAATGCCGCCAATGCGGCCAAGAATGGCAAGGCGTCCACGCCCTTCAAGGTGACCGACCCGATCGACGATGACGAGCCGCCGAAACCGGCCGTCGCTGCGGCACCTGCCGCGCCGGAACCGGCCGAGGAAGTCGTGCTGGCCCCGCCGCCGCCCGATGGTTCCTTCGACAAGCTGAAAGGACAGATGGTCCGCCCGGTCGCCGGTCAAGTGGTGGCCCGCTTCGGCAGCAAGCGTGGAGGCGAGGGGGTGACCTGGAAGGGCGTTTTCATCCGCGCCAGTGAAGGCGCGGACGTGCGCGTGGTCGCTCCGGGCCGCATCGTGTTCTCCGGCTGGATGCGCGGTTTCGGCAACCTGGTGGTGGTCGACCACGGCAACGACTACATGAGCGTGTACGGCTACAACCAGTCGCTGCTCAAGCACGTGGGCGACGCGGTCAAGGGTGGCGATGCCATCGCCACGGCCGGCAGCACGGGCGGCAACGAGGAAACGGGACTATACTTTGAGATACGGCGGCTGGGCCGCCCGATCGATCCCGCGCAATGGGTCAAGTTCTGAACGATCGTTATCACCGCGCCCCGCGCATCGGGGACATAAGGCAGCGTACAACATGAAATTCAAAAGTCTTGGCCTGGTCGGCGTCGGCATGGTGGCCGGCGTCGCGATCTCGCTGCAGTTCTCGGCTTTCGCCCAGCGCACCGGTTCACCCCTGCCGCTGGACGAACTGCGCCAGCTGGCCGACGTCTACGGCATCATCAAGACCGACTACGTCGAGCCGGTGCAGGACAAGAAGCTGCTGGAAGACGCCATCAGCGGCATGGTGTCCTCGCTCGACCCGCACTCCGTCTACCTGGACAAGGAGGCCTACCGGGAGCTGAAGGAAAACGTGGCCGGCAAGTTCGTCGGCCTCGGGATCGAGGTCGCGGCCGAAGACGGCTACGTCAAGATCGTCTCCCCGATCGAGGATTCGCCCGCCTACCGCGCCGGCGTCAAGGCCGGGGACCTGATCACCCGCATCGACAGCACCCCGATCAAGGGCATGTCGCTGGACGACGCCATCAAGCGCATGCGCGGCGAGCCGGGCACCAAGGTCACCCTGACCATCGCGCGCAAGGGCGAGGACAAGCCGTGGGTCACCACGCTGGCACGCGAAGAGATCCACGTGCAGAGCGTGAAGGCCAAGTTCGTGGAGCCGGGCTACGCGTGGGTGCGCATCACCCAGTTCCAGGAGCAGACCGTCGAGGACATGGCGAAGAAAGTGCAGGACCTGTACGCCCAGAACCCGGCCATCAAAGGCCTGGTGCTGGACCTGCGCAACGACCCGGGCGGCCTGCTGCCGGGCGCGATCGGCGTCTCCGCCGCCTTCATCCCCAAGGACGAGCCAGTAGTCTCCACGCGCGGCCAGCTGGCAGACCAGAACCAGGTCTTCTACGCCCGCAAGGAGTTCTACGTGGGCCGCTCCGGCGGCGACCCGCTGGCCAAGATCCCGGCGCAACTGAAGACCGTGCCGATGGTGGTGCTGGTGAACACCGGCTCCGCCTCCGCGTCCGAAATCGTCGCGGGCGCGCTGCAGGACTACAAGCGCGCCATCATCATGGGCTCGCAGACCTTCGGCAAAGGCTCGGTGCAGACCCTGCGCCCGCTCGGCCCGGACACCGCGGTCAAGCTGACCACCGCGCGCTACTACACGCCGAAGAACCGCTCCATCCAGGCGCGCGGCATCGTGCCGGACCTGATGGTGGACGAAACGCCGGATGGCGATGGCCTGAACGCCCTGCGCGTGCGCGAGGTGGACCTGGACAAGCACTTGTCCAACGTCGTCACGCCGGAAACTGCGAAGGCCAAGCGCGACGAGCTGGAAGAATCCCAGCTGGCCAAGGCCGTCGAGCGCGCACGCAAGCCGATTGAATTCGGCAGCAAGGACGACTTCCAGCTGGCGCAGGCGCTCAATCACTTCAAGGGCCTGCCGGTGCAGCTGTCCAAGGCCGAGCCGCGCCCCGCCCAGCCAGAGCCCGACCCGAAGGCCAAGCCGGACACCAAGCCCGCCGAGATCAAGGCTCCGGCCAAGAAGTGACCGCCCGGTGAACGCTCAGTGAACGACCAGCAGCTGCTGCGCTACTCCCGCCACATCCTGCTCGACGAGATCGGCATCGAAGGGCAGGAGAAGCTGCTGGCGGCGCGCGCGCTGGTGATCGGCGCCGGGGGCCTCGGTTCCCCGGCCGCGCTGTACCTCGCCTCGGCGGGCATCGGCCACATCATGCTGGTCGATGACGACATCGTCGACCTGACCAACCTGCAGCGCCAGATCGCCCACACCACCGCGCGCATCGGTATGCCCAAGGTGGCCTCGGCCCGCATCGCGCTGCATGAGCTGAACCCGGACATCACCGTCACCACCCTGCAGGAGCGCGCGGAAGGCGAACGTTTGCTGGCGCTGGTGCGCAGCGCGACCGTGGTGCTCGACTGTACCGACAATTTCGCGACCCGCCACGCCATCAACCGCGCCTGCTTCACGGCCGGGGTGCCGCTGGTCTCCGGCGCCGCAATCCGCTTCGACGCCCAGGTCAGCGTGTTCGATCCGCGCAACGCAGCCTCGCCGTGCTACGCCTGCCTGTTCCCCGAAACCCAGCAGTTCGAGGAAGTCGCCTGCAGCACCATGGGCGTGTTTGCGCCGCTGGTCGGCATCATTGGCGCCATGCAGGCGGCCGAGGCGCTCAAGCTGGTCGCGGGCATCAAGCCGTCGCTCGCCGGACGCCTCCTGATGCTCGACGGCCGCAGCATGGAATGGACGGAGCTGAAGGTGGCTCGCCAGGCCGCGTGCCCGGCCTGCCACGCACGTCCGCACTAAGCCGAATCTAAGCCCGGCCGCGTTATACTGCGGTATTGATTGGCTAACTTTGTACACACACCATGCAAAAGACCCTCCAGCGCCGCCAGCGCGGCTTCACGCTCATCGAAATCATGGTGGTGGTCGTCATCATCGGCATTTTGGGTGCGCTGGTGGTGCCCAAGCTGCTGGGGCGGACCGGCGAGGCGCGCGTGACCGCCGCCAAGGCCGACATCGCGAGCCTGAGCCAGGCGCTCAAGCTGTACAAGCTCGATAACCAGCGCTACCCGACCACGGAGCAGGGCCTGCAGGCGCTGGTCGCCAAGCCCACCACCGGCCCGGCCGCGAATGGCTGGAAGGCCGGCGGCTACCTCGAAAAGCTGCCCAAGGACCCGTGGGGCAACGCCTACCAGTACCTGGCGCCCGGCATCCACGGTGAAGTGGACATCTTCTCGCTCGGCGCGGACGGCCAGCCCGGCGGCACCGGCGAAGACGCCGACGTCGGCAACTGGGAGTAAGGCATCATGCCAGCCGCCCGCGGCTTCACCCTGGTGGAGCTGCTGGTCGTGATGGTCATCATCGGGATCACGCTCGGCCTGGTGACCGTGAACGCCCTGCCCAGCCAACGCCAGGACTTGCAGAACGAAGCCCAGCGCCTGGCCTTGCTGATGCAGCTGGCGCGCGACGAAGCCATCGTCCGCAACGCGCCGATGGCCTTCGAGGCCGAGGGTGGCCGCTACCGCTTCCTGGTGCGCGGCGAGACCCGCTGGGAGCAGGTGCAGGGCGACGACCTGCTGCGCGAGCGCGCCTTCAAGCACACGCCGGTGGCGCTGTCCGTGCAGCCGGCGGGCGTGGCCGGCATGGGCAACGGCCTGCGCATCGTGTTCGGCCGCGAGCCGGTCGACAAACCCTTCGTCCTGACCCTGGCCGATGGCGACAACATGGTCGCCATCCACGCCGACGGGGTCGGCCACTTCAACGTCGAGTAAGCATGCGACCACTGCGCGCCCAACGCGGCTTCACCCTGCTGGAAGTGCTGGTGGCGCTGGTCATCGTCGCGACCGCGCTCGGCGCGTCGATTCGCGCGGTCGGCTCGCTGACCTCCAACAGCGCGGGGCTGCGCGCGGGGATGATGGCCACCTGGTCGGCCGAGAACCGGCTGGTGCAGGTGCGCCTCAATCACGAGTTCCCCGGTGTCGGCAAGCGCAGCTTCGCCTGCCCGCAGGGCGACCTGCACTTGGTGTGCGAGGAGGAGGTGCTGTCCTCGCCCAACCCGCGGCTGCGGCGGATCGAAGTGTCGGTGTTCGAGGCCGAAGCGCCCGAGCGCCGCATCATCAAACTGGTCCAGCTGGTGATGCAGGAATGAAGACGATCAACACAAGCCGGGGCTTTACGCTCATCGAGCTGCTGGTTGCCATCGGCATCCTGGCGATGGTGGCGGTGCTGGGCTGGCGCGGGCTGGATGGGATCGTGCGCACGCGCGCGGCGTTGACGGCGCAGATGGAGACGACGCGCGGCATGCAGCTCGCCTTTGCCCAGATGCAGAGCGACTGCGAGCACCTGGTGGCCGCCGAGGACCTGCGCGGCCGCCCTTATCTTGTCGCCGACGCCACCCGCATGGTGCTGGTGCGGCGCGTGCTCAACGAGTTCGAACCATCGCGGCTGCAGGTGGTGACTTACCGCGTGGTCAACGGCGTGCTGACGCGCAGCGAGTCGCAGTCCACGCGCGACCTGGTGCAGCTGGACGTGTTCTGGAAGGCCGCGGTGGCCGAAGGGCAGGGCGACCCGGGCATTCCGCTGCAGGCGGGCGTCAATGGCATGATGGTGCAGGTGTTCGAATCCGGCGCCTGGCACCCGGCTACCGCGCCCACAGCGGGGGCGGCGCAGATGCTGCAGAACGCACCGGACGGACTGCAGGTCGCACTGCAGGTGCAGGGCCTGGAGAATCCGATGTCCAAGGTCTTCCTGCTGAGGGCCGTGTGATGCGCGCATTCGCCTCTCGCCAACCCCTGCGGAAGCGCCAGCGCGGCGTGGCCGTGGTCACGGCGCTGCTGCTCACCACCCTGGCCGTCACCATCGTCACCAGCCTGTTTTGGCAGCAGCAGGTGCAAATCCGCTCCATGGAAAACCAGCGCATGCATTTGCAGACCCGCTGGATCCTGCGCGGGGCGCTGGATTGGGCGCGGCTGGTGCTGCGCACGGACCTGCAGACCAGCCACGGAACGACCACGCTCGACGCGGTCTGGAACACGCCGCTGGCCGAGACGCGGCTGGACCAGTACATCGAGCGGGAACGCGTCCAGGGCGAACACTTCGATGCGACAATTTCGGGGAAGATTATTGACGCCACGTCGCGCTACAATCTCAGGAATTTGGCGAATGGCGGCAGTATCGATCCGAACCAGCTGAAGTTGTACGAGCGGCTGCTCACCAACCTGCAGCTTGACCCGGCGCTGGCCAAGCGCACCGCGCAGGCGGTGGCGGCGGGGCAGCCATTGGAAGTGGGCGAGCAGCCACCGGCCGGGCAACCGGGAGGGCAGCAAGGCGGGCAGCAACAGCCACCGCCGCAGCCGGTGGCGCGCAACAACAGCAGCAGCCAGCCGATCGAGTTCACCACGCTGAACGATCTGCTGACGGTGGAAGGATACACGCCGCAAATCGTGGAAAAGCTGCGCGATTTCGTGGTCGTGCTGCCCGGCGCGACCAAGGTGAATGTGAACACCGCGCCGCCGGAGGTGCTGGGAGCGGTGATGGAGGCCGGCACCGGCGAGGGTACGGCCATGGCGGCCGCGCGCAAGACGGCGTATTTCATGAATGAGGCAGACTTCAAGTCGAAGGTGAACGCAATGACCGGCAGGACGCTGAACTTCGAGACTTTCGACGTCAAGAGCGAGTGGTTCCTGGTCACCAGCCGGGTGAAACTCGACCGCGCCGCGCTGAATGCCGAGTCTCTCATCAACCGGAAAAGCAACGGTGCGACCCGCTTGGTCGAAATCCGACAGAACTGAAACGACCGCCAGGCACACTATGGAAGCACGGAAAAATACGGAAAGCGAGATTCCTTGACCACACTTTTCATCCGCCCCCCGGCCAAGGCCGACAGCGAGAGCGGCCAGGTGCAGTTCGCGCTGGTCGCCGATGGCGGCGGCGTGGCGCAGCAGGGCGCCGGCGCGCTCACCGGACTGCGCGACCTGGTCGCCGCGTGCCGCCGCGTGGTGTTGCTGCTGGCCGCCTCCGACGTCACGCTGCTGACCGTGAAGGTGCCCCCGTTGCCAGCCGCCAAGCTCCGCGCCGCGCTGCCGGGACTGGTTGAGGACCAGGTTTTGTCCGACCCTGCCGACTGCGTGCTGGTGGCTGCGCCGCCGCTGGCCGCCGACGGCACCCGCACCATCGCCGTGGCGCAGCGCGCCTGGCTGGAAGCGATCGTGCGTGCGCTGCTGGAGATGGGCGCGCGCAGCGTGGGCGCCACCCCGCTGCAGCTGTGCCTCCCGTTGGCGCCGGGCGGCGCCAGCGCGCTCGTGGAGTCGCATGAATTGACCCTGCGCACCGGAGTGTACGAGGGCCTCGGCATCGCCATGGCGGACGTGCCGATGATGGCCCTGCAGACCGCGCGCACGCTGGCCGGCGAGGCGCCGCTGACCGTGTTCGCCCCGGCCGCGCTGGTCGAAGAACTGAGCGCCATGGCCGTCAATTTCTCGGTCCCCACCACAGTGCAGGCCGAGAGCTGGGAGCACCTGATCGCGGGCGCCCGCAGCACGGCGTTCGACCTGGTGCCGGCGCTCGGCGCGGCCGGAGCCCGCCAGCGCGACTGGCAGCGCTGGAAGTGGCCGGTGCGCATCGCCATCGCCGTGGTGGTGGTCAACCTGTTTGGCCTGAACGTGGAGTGGCTGCGCATGAAGCGCGAGGCCGACGCGATCCGCCAGTCGATGACGCAGACCTTCAAGTCCGTCTACCCGAACCAGGCCATCCTCGACCCGGTGGCGCAGATGAAACGTAACGTGGACACCGCGCGCGCCAACAGCGGGCAGGTGAGCCCCAGCGAATTCGCGTACCTGGCCGCGAGCCTGGGCGAGGCGGTGCGTGGCCTGGGCCGCAAGCCGCAGCTGGCCACCATGGAATACCGCGATGGCGCGCTGCTGGTGAAGGCGCAGCCGGGCAGCTACGATCCGGCCGCGGTGGCGCAAATGAACGGCATGCTCGCGGGCCGCGGGCTGGCGCTGGTCGACAATGCCGGAACCTGGGAAGTGCGCAGCGCAGGAGGCCGCAAATGACGGGGGATAGCCTGTTCAGCCACTTGAAAGAGGGCGTGCTGGTGTACTGGAACGCGCGCACGGAGCAGGAGCGCAAGTTCCTCACCGTGGGTGGCGCGGTGGTGGCGCTGGCGGTTCTCTACTCGCTCTTCATCGGCCCCGCCGTGGATGGCCGCGCCGCGCTGCGCAAGCAATTGCCGCAGCTGCGCCAGCAGGCCGCCCAGCTGCAGGGCATGGCCGCGGAAGCCGCCGAACTGGCACGCCAGCCGGTGCCGCAGGTAACGCCGATGTCGCGCGACAGCCTGACGGCCAGCATGACCACGCGCGGCCTGAAGGCGGAGTCCATCATCCTGACCGGTGAATTCGCCAAGATCCAGTTCAAGGGTATGCCGTTCGCGGCCATCGTCACGTGGCTCGATGCGCAGCGCCGCGAGGCGCGCGTGATGGTGCAGGACGTGAACCTGGTCGCCGCGGGCGATGCGGGCCAGGTCGACGGCACGCTGACCTTGCGCCAGAACGCGGGAGGCGGCCAATGAAGCGCGCCGCCCTCTGGATCGTTGCACTCGCGGTGGTGGTCGCGCTGACGCTGTTTGCGTTCCTGCCCGCGTCCTGGCTCGGTCCCATCGTGGAAAAGCAGACCGGCGGCCGCCTGACCCTGGGCGACCCGCAAGGCACGCTGTGGCACGGCTCCGCCTTCGTCGGCGGCGCGGCCGGGCCGGACGGCGCGGTCACCCCGCTGCTGCCGGGCCGCTTCAGCTGGACCCTGTCGCCGATGGTGCTGGTGGGCCGCGTGAACATGGAGCTCGATAATCCCGATGCGCTGATGCTGCCGGTGACCGTCACCGGCTCCTGGTCGCAGTGGCAGGTCAGCCCCGGCACCCTCAAGTTGCCCGCCGATGCGCTGGCGGGCCTGGGCGCACCGCTCAACACCATCGCGCCGTCCGGCCAGATGCGGCTCACCTGGACCGCGCTGCAGCTGGAGCGCGCGGTGAATACCGTGGCCGTCAGCGGCCACACCACGCTCGACATGCAGGACATGAGTTCGCGCATGTCGCCCATCAAGCCGCTGGGCAGCTACCAGATGGCGATGGACTGGCATGGCCGCGACGCCCAGATGGTGCTGTCCACGCTCAAGGGCGCGCTGGTCCTGTCCGGGAACGGCGCGCTGACCAATGGCCGCTTCAGTTTCTCCGGCCAGGCCACCGCGGGCGCCGGGTATGAAAACACGATGGGCAACCTCCTGAACCTGCTGGGCCAGCACCAAGTGGTGAACGGCAAAAACATAATCGCGTTAGAGTTCAAATGATGACTAAAACTATCCCAGCCACGACTCTCCGACGCCTGAAGAGCCTCAGCGCCGCCGCCCTGCTGTGCTGCGCCGCCGCCGGTCCCGCCGTGCTGCCCGTGCTCGCGCACGCGCAGGAAACCGCGGCCCTCAACTTCGTCGGCGCCGACATGGAATCGGTGATCAAGGCGGTCGGCCATTACACCGGCGTTACCTTCATCATCGACCCGCGCGTCAAGGGCACGCTGACGCTGACTTCCGAAAAATCGCTGACCAAGTCGCAGGCCTTCGCGCTGCTGACCTCTGCGCTGCGCCTGCAGGGCTACGCGGTGGTGACCGGCGACGGCTACGCCAAGGTGGTGCCGGAAGCGGACGCCAAGCTGCAAAGCTCCCCGACCGCGGTCGGCGTGGGCAAGACCCGGGTGCAGGGCGACCAGATCGCGACCCAGGTCTACCACCTGCAGTTCGAATCGGCGGCCACGCTGGTGGCGGTGCTGCGGCCCCTGATCTCGCCGAACAATTCGATCTCCGCCGACCCGGTCAACAATGCGCTGGTGATTACCGACTACGCGGACAACCTGCGCCGCCTGTCAAAGATCATCGCGGCCCTCGACGCGCCGCTGGGTGCGGACCTGGATGTGATCCCGATCCGCAACGCGGTGGCGAGCGACATCGCGACCATGGTCAACCGGCTGATGGAGCCGAGCGGGCAGGAAGCAGCAACTGGCCGCGTGTCCGTGGTGGCCGATCCGCGCACCAACTCCGTGATCCTGAAGGCGCCCTCCGCGGCCCGTGCCGGGCTGGCGCGCGCGCTGATCCGCAAGCTCGATGCCGAGACCTCGCAGGCCGGCAACGTGCACGTGGTCTACCTGAAGAACGCCGATGCCACCCGCCTGGCGCAGACGCTGCGCGCGGTGGTGTCCGGCGACTCCTCGCAGGTCCCGGCGCAGCAGACCGGGACCCAGGGCGGCAGTGTAGGCAGCATGAGCGGCAGCACCAGCGGCACCAACACTTCGCAGGGCGGAGCGCAGGGTGGTCTGGGCGGAGGCGGCTCGCAGCAGGCCACCACGCTGGGGCAGCAGAACGCCCAGATGACAGGCAGCGGCGCCGGTGGTGCGGCGGGCTTCATCCAGGCCGACGCGTCGACCAACACCCTGATCATCACGGCCAGCGATTCGGTCTACCGCAACCTGCGCGGCGTGATCGACATGCTGGACGTGCGCCGTGCGCAGGTCTACATCGAGTCGCTGGTGGTCGAGGTGTCCTCCAACAAGGCCGCCGAATTCGGCGTGCAGTGGCTGGGCCTGTCGGGTGACGACAACAGCAAGTATCGCGTCGGCACCCTGCAGAACTACGACATCAGCGGCGGCAATTCGCTGGCGCAGATCGTGGGCGCCAAGACTCCTCCGGTCGGTTTTTCGATCGGCATCCTGAAAAACATCAACGGTGAGCTGGGCCTGGGCGCGATCGCGCACATGCTGGAGCAGGATGGCAATGCCAACATCCTGTCCACGCCGAACATCGTCACGCTGGATAACGAGCTGGCCACCATCAAGGTGGGCCAGAACGTGCCGATCATCAGCGGCACCTTCACCACCTCGGTGAGCGGCGGGTCGAACGGCAATCCGTTCCAGACCATCGACCGGCGCGACGTCGGCCTGACCATGAAGATCCGTCCGCAGATCTCGGAAGGCGGCACCATCAAGATGGCGATCTATCACGAGACCTCGTCGGTGGACAAGACCACCCTGGCCAATCCGGCCGGCGTGACGACCAATGTGCGCGTCATCGAGAACAACGTCATCGCGGACAACGGCCAGATATTCGTGCTCGGTGGCCTCATCGAAGACAACGAAGGCGACGGCGAACAGAAGGTGCGCGGCCTGGGCGACATCCCGATCCTGGGGAACCTCTTCAAGTACCGTACGCGCAATCGCGTGAAGACCAACCTGATGGTGTTCCTGCGCCCTGTGATCATGCGCAGCAAGGAGGAAAGCAGCTCGATCGCGGTGGACCGCTACCAGTACATGCGCGCCACCGGCGCTGCTTACCAGCCGAAGAACGACACCGTCCTGATGCCGAACCTGGGCGCACCCGTGCTGCCGGAACTAAGGGAAGGCCAGCCTGCTGCAGGCAGCGGCATGGTCCCGCTCCCGGCGCCGGTGCCGCCGCCGAGCGTCCCGTCGCCCGGCGCTGCCCCGGCCATGCAGAAGTGATGCGGAAGAGAGCGGACCGCTTATGAATACGCTGCTTCCCTTCGCCTTTGCGCGCGACTATGGCGTGCTGGCGCATTCCAACGGCGAGCCGGGCGAGGCGGTCGAGGTGTGGGTTTCGCGCGCGACCGCGCCGGCGGCCATCGCCGAGGTGTCGCGCCGCTTCGGACGCATCACGCTCAAATCGATGGAACGCACCGAGCTGGAAGACGCCATCGCGGCGGCCTACGCCGGCTCGGGCGGCAACGCGTCTGCCGTGGCCGACGAATTCGAGGCGGAGCTGGACCTCACCAAGCTGCTGCAGGACGTCCCGGCCATCGAGGACCTGCTGGAGTCGTCCGACGACGCGCCGGTGATCCGCATGATCAACGCACTGCTCACGCAGGCGCTGCGCGAAGGCGCGTCCGACATCCACATCGAACCCTTCGAACAGACTTCCGTGGTGCGCTTCCGCATCGACGGCGCGCTGCGCGACATCGTGCGCCCGCGCAAGGCCATCCATGCCTCGCTGATCTCGCGCATCAAGATCATGGCGCAGCTGGACATCGCCGAGAAGCGCCTGCCGCAGGACGGCCGCATCACGCTGCGCATCGGCGGCAAGCCGGTGGACGTGCGCGTCTCCACGCTGCCGACCGGCCACGGGGAGCGCGCCGTGCTGCGTCTCCTGGACAAGGAGGCTGGGCGCCTGGACCTGCAGCACCTGGGCATGAGCGACAGCCTGCTGCCGCAGTTCGACCACCTGATCAACCAGCCGCACGGCATCGTTCTGGTGACGGGGCCAACCGGCTCCGGCAAGACCACCACCCTGTACGCGGCCCTGTCGCGCGTGAACGCGACTACCACCAACATCCTCACCGTCGAGGATCCGATCGAGTATGACCTGATCGGCGTCGGCCAGACGCAGGTGAACGCGCGCATCGACATGACCTTTGCGAAGGCCCTGCGCGCGATCCTGCGCCAGGACCCGGACGTGATCATGATCGGCGAGATCCGCGACCTGGAGACCGCGCAGATCGCGGTGCAGGCCTCGCTCACCGGCCACCTGGTGCTGGCGACCCTGCACACCAACGACGCCGCATCGGCCGTCACGCGCCTGCTGGACATGGGCATCGAGCCGTTCCTGCTGTCGTCCTCCCTGCTCGGGGTGCTGGCCCAGCGCCTGGTGCGCAAGCTGTGCAACGTGTGCAAGGTGGAAGAGGCGCCAGGCCGCTGGCGCGCGGTGGGCTGCGACAAGTGCGGCTTCACCGGCTACCAGGGCCGCGTGGGCGTGTACGAACTCCTGCAGACCACGGACCAGATCCGCGCCCAGATCCACGACCGCACTTCGGAAGCGCAGATCCGCGAGACCGCGCTGGCGTCGGGCATGCAGACCATGCGCCAGGACGGCGAACGCTGGCTGCGCGAAGGCGTGACCACCGAGGCCGAACTGCTGCGGGTGACAAAGGACTAGGATGCCAGCGTTCCGCTACGAAGCCGTCGATGCTGGCGGCGCCACACGCAAGGGCGTTGTCAACGCGGACAGTCCGCGCGCTGCCCGTGCCGACCTGCGCGCCCAGGGCCTGACGCCGATCACGGTCGATGCCATCAGCGCCCAGGTCAGCGCCGCCGGCGAGACGGCGCGCCGCGGCGGCTTTGGCGAGCGCCTGTCGCAGGTGGAGCTGGCCCTGTTCACGCGCCAGCTGGCGTCCCTGCTCGAAGCCGGGCTGCCGCTGGAGCAGGCCTTCACCGCGCTGATGGACCAGGCCGAGCGTACCTATGTGCGCGACCTGGTGGCCTCGATCCGTTCGGAAGTGATGGGCGGTTCTTCGTTCTCGGACGCGCTGGCGCGGCATCCGCGTGACTTCGACGAGATCTACCGCGCGCTGGTGGCCTCCGGTGAGCAGATTGGCCAGATGGAGCGCGTGCTGGCGCGGCTGGCGGACTACAACGAACGCCGCATCGCGCTGGTGCAGAAGGTGCGGCTGGCCTTCCTGTACCCGGCCATCGTGACCTGCGTGGCGTTTGCGATCGTGATCTTCCTGCTCACCTACGTGGTGCCGCAGATCGTGTCTGTGTTCGCGAATACGAAGCAGAAGCTGCCCGTGCTGACGGTGGTGATGCTGGGGATCTCCAACTTCACGCGCGCCTACGGCATCTACGTGGCGGTGCTGCTGATCGGCGCCTTTACGGCGTGGCGGCGCGCGCTGCGCAATCCGGCGCTCAAGCTGCGCTTCCATTCCTGGCTGCTGACGGCGCCGTTCTACGGGCGCTTCGAGCGCAGCATGAACACGGCGCGTTTTGCGTCCACGCTGGCCATTACCACTGGCTCGGGCGTCCCGATCCTGCGCGCGCTCGACACCAGCCGGGACACGCTGTCCAACGTTGCCATGAAAGGCCTGGTGGAGCAGGCCACGGCCAGCGTGCGTGAAGGCGCGAGCCTGGCGCGGGCGCTGTCAGCGCAGAAGTACTTCCCGCCGATGCTGGTGCACATGATCCGCGCGGGCGAGATCACGGGCGAGCTGCCCGCCATGCTGGAACGCGCCGCAGCCTCGCAGCAGGCGGACCTGGAGCGCCGCGCGCTCACGATGGCCGGGCTGCTGGAGCCGGTGCTCATCCTCGGCATGGGTATCGTGGTGCTCCTGATCGTGCTGGCGGTGCTCATGCCGATCATCGAAATCAATCAGCTGGTTCGATAAGAAACTGGAACAAAAGATGAACCGTTTGCCCCTCGTGTCCACCATCCTCGCCGTGCTGCTGCTGGCCGCGTCGATCGCCTACTGGGCGCTGCAGCTGTACCAGCCGCCCCAGCGTCCGATCGCCGCGCCGCCGCCGCCGGTGGTGCTGGAGCCGGCCGTCGATGCGGCGGCCACCCTGTTCGGCGGACAGCAGGCGGCGGTGGAGGTGTCGAACTATGCGCTGACCGGGGTGGTGTCGGCGGGACGCGACAGCGTGGCGATCGTGGTCGCAGAGGGCAAGCCGCCGGTTGCCATCAAGCTGGGGCGCGAGATCGTGCCGGGCGTGGTGGTGCAGGAGGTGCATCCGCGCTACGTGATGATTTCGGAAGGTGGCGTCGCCAAGCGCGTGGACCTGCCGCAGGAGGTCAAGCCCGCGGCCACGCTGGCCGCGCCGGTGGCGGGCCTCGCCGGGGCGGCGGCGAACGGAAACATGTCCGAACCGGTGCAGACGTCGGCGACGCCTGCCCCGCCCCCACAGCCGATGCAAATGCCCGCGCCGACCCGCTCGACCGGCCAGGCACCCGTGGAGCCACCGCAGCCTCCGCAGCAGTGAGCGGCCGCGCCGCTTTCCCGTCGCCCAGGGATGATCGCGGGCGTCCACATATGATGGCCCTGCCCATGAACCACCTCCGCACCTGCATCGTCATGGCCGCGCTGTGCGCGTCGGCCTTCCTGAGGCCCGCCTGCGCGCAGGCCGCGCCAGACAGCGCGCCAGCACCCGCTTCCGCTGGCCGCCCGCCGGCTGCGGTGGCGGCCAGCGAG
>NZ_SPVF01000171.1 GCF_004614185.1 Zemynaea arenosa
GCGGTGACCGCCCCGATGGCGGCGCCGACGGCGGCGCCAGTGGCCTCCCCCGCCAGCACCGCGCCCGGCGACTCCTTGGCACCCGGGGACGTGATGTGATCGCCGCCGATGGGCGTCATGTCGTGCTGCCCCGGCTGGTTGACATAGAAACCGCTGATCAGGTCATCGGGGAACCCGGCGCTGATCAGTTCCTGGCGCGCAAAGTTCACTTCGTCCTGCAGCAGAAAACGACCGGCAAGAATGGTGGACATGCTGTTTCCTCCTTGGATGAGGTTTCAGGATGCCGCACCCCGGCCGGGGATTCTGTACGTCAGCGCACCGAGCGTTACTGCCATTGCCCGTAGGCGAAATTCCACTCCGGTACAGGAGCGGGACGCGGCTCGGGCAGCCAGGCGCGCGGGTCGACCCGGAAGTACTCCTGGAATTCGGCGTACAGCTCGGCATGCTCGTCCGCCAGCTGCCAGGGCTTGGTGAAGTAGGTCTCGACCGCCACCGCGAAGAACTCGGCCGGATTGCTGGCGCCGTAATGGTCGAGCACGCCCTGCTGGCCGTACATCGCGTCGCGCCGCAGCCGCTGGTACTCGCGCGACAGCACCGTAGACCAGCTCTCGTAGCGCTGCGGATTGCCGAGATACGGCGCGCCGTTGGTCGAGCCCGACTCACTGTCCAGCTGGTGCGCGAACTCGTGCAGCACCACGTTGGGGGCCGCGCCCCAGGCGCGCGCGGCCTGCTGCACGTGGTCCCAGGACAGCACCACGCGCCCGTCGCCCCACGATTCGCCCAGCAGACCCTGGCGCGTTTCCGTGATGACGCCGGCCGCATCGGCTTCGCGGCGCGGCACCAGGAACTCGGTCGGGTACATCAGGATGGTGGTCAGGCGCGGGTACACGCGCGACGGCCGGTTCAGCAGCAGCAGACAGGCGTGCGCCGCCACCGTGTAGCGCATCTCGTCGGTCACCTCCAGGCCGGCGCAGCCGATGAAGGTTTTCTGGTGCAGGAACTGGCGCACCATGCGCTTCAACTGCTGCTGCAGCTCGGGCGGCATGGCGTCGTACAGCGGCAGGTTGCGCCGGATGAGGGCGACCTGCGCCGGGTCCATCGGCGCGGCCAGCGCCCGGCGCAGGCGCCAGCGCGGCCACAGCAGCGCCGCGCCACCGGCCAGGCCAAGTGCCGCGAGCACAAACAAAGCGTCCATTCACATTCCTTGCAGTTGGAAGGCCTCGGCGAGCAAGGCATACGAGCGCTGGCGCGCCGCGAAGTCATGGGTCCAGGTGTTGACCACGATCTCGTCCAGTCCCAGGCGGCGCGCCTCGGACTCGATCAGGCCGCGCACCTCGGCGCCGGTGCCGATCATCGCGCTGGCCCGCATCTGCGCGATGCGCGCCTGCTCGCCCGCATGGTAAGGATACGCCAGCGCCTCCTCGGGCGATACCAGCGGCCCGAACAGGCCCTGCTCGAAGCGCACCCGCCAGTGGTCGCGGGTGGCGACCAGGCGCTCAGCCTCGGCGTGCGTGTCGGCGGCCAGCGCCCACACGCAGATGGTGGCGCGCGGCTCGGGGTAGCGTTCGCTCGGCTGGTAGTTGCGGCGGTACAGCTCCAGCGCGCTTTCGACGCCGCGCCCGTCGCTGAAGAAATAGGCGAAGGCATACGGCAGGCCGAAATGGGCGGCCAGCTGGGCGCCATAGTCGGAGCTGCCGAGGATCCAGATCTGCGGGCTGGTCGGCCCGGCGGGCTGGGCGGAAATGGCACGGTACGGGTGCGCCGCCGACAGCGGCTTGCCCTCGACCCAGGACTGCAGGTCCAGCACCTGCTGGGGAAAATCGTCCGCGCCCGGCATGGCGTGCGGGTTCAGGGCCCGCGCGGTGAGCCGGTCCGAGCCGGGCGCGCGGCCCAGGCCCAGGTCGATCCGGCCCGGCGCGAGCGCCTCCAGCACGCGGAACTGCTCGGCCACCTTCAGGGCCGAGTAATGCGGCAGCATCACGCCCGCGCTGCCGATGCGGATGCGCGAAGTGGTCGCGGCGATCGCGGCCATCAGCACCTCGGGCGCGCTGCCGACGATGGCGTGGCTGTTGTGGTGCTCGGAGACCCAGTAGCGGTCATAGCCGAGCGCTTCGCAATGGCGCGCCAGTTCCAGCGACTGCCGGATGGCCGCGGCCGGCTCCTGGCCGGACACCACCGGGGACTGGTCCAGGACCGAGAGGCGGAGACCGGCCATCTCAGGCCGCCTGCCCGGAGCGGGCCTGCAGCCAGGTCTCGAGCTCGTCCGCACCGCCGATCTTCTTGCCGCCCACGAACACCTGCGGCCAGGTGGACGCGCCCGATACCGCCCGCAGCGCCGAGCTGGTGAAGGACTGGCTCTGCGTCACCTCATGGAAGGCCAGGCCGCGGTCGCGCAGCAGCTGCTTGGCGCGCGCGCAGAACGGGCAGCCGGGCTTGGCAAACATGAGGATCGGCTCGGGGATCTCGACTTGCGGGTTGATATGGCGGAGCATGGTCTCGGCGTCGGACACCTCGAACGGGTCGCCTTCCTTGTCCGGCTCGATGAAGACTTTCTGCACGATGCCGTCTTTGACGAGCATCGAGTAGCGCCAGGAGCGCTGGCCGAAGCCGAGCTCGCGCTTGTCGACCAGCATGCCCATGCCCTTGGTGAAGTCACCATTGCCGTCGGGGATGAAGGTGATGTTGGCCGCATCCTGCCCGGCCTGCCACTCGTTCATCACGAAGGCGTCGTTGACGGAGATGCACAGGATGTCGTCCACGCCGTTGTCCTTGAACACGGGCGCCAGCTCGTTGTAGCGCGGCAGGTGGGACGAGGAACAGGTGGGGGTGTAAGCGCCAGGCAGCGAGAACACGACCACGGTCTTCCCTTTGAAGAGCTCGTCGGTGGTGAGGTCGCGCCATTGATTGTTGGGGCGGGCCTTGAACGTGACCTGGGGTACGGTTTTGCCTTCGAGGGCGTCGGGTGTCGGCAGCATGGTGGCCTCCTTTCCCGACCCCATCTGCGGCCCGTTGGCAGCTTTTCAAGAAAAAAAACGCCGCAGGGGTCTGCGGCGTTCTTCGGTGGGCGTCAAGATCAGGACGGCTGGCCGTCCTTGGGCAGCTGCGATGGCGGCGGCCCGAACAGGGCGGCGACCAGCGGATCGCGGCTGACCGGGCTGCGGTTCACGCGGATCGCGTAGTGGGTGTCGTCGGCCAGGATATGGAAGTGGCGGCCGGTGCCGGCCATGGCCTGTTCGCGCAGGCCCGGGCGCTCCTTGCGCGGCGGCGCGCCTTCGCGCTTCGGCTGGGCGATGGCTGCCAGGAAAGCCTGCACGCGTTCCGGGTCGGGCGAAATCTGGTAGACGGCCTTGCCGAGGTAGGTGGCGGTACCTTCGACATAGCGGGCCAGTTCGATCACGCCGGCCTCGCGCAGGTCGCGGATGTATTTACGGGCGCCGGACGGCGAGAATTTCAGGAACCAGGCGATCTCGTCGGCGAGCATCTCGTGGTCCATCAGCTCATTGATGAGTTTTTGCATGTTCTCGATGCGCCGCTGGGTCGCCGAGGTCGAGCGCACCCGCTCGATCGGTGCCAGCGAGATCGGCGCGCGCTCGGCCGGCTTGGGCGGCACGCGCTCGATCAGCCCATTGGTGCCCACGCGTTGGGTGGTCATGGCCTGCGCATTCGAAGAGTTCAAGTTTGCATGCATGTTTCGGTACTCCATGTTTTAGGTAGCCACTGAGGGGGACGCTGCCTTTCGACTCCTGCGCCGGGGCCAGGTTCCCCTCCCATGGACGCCAGATTGCCGTTGCGACAGAAACCGGTCTGTGCGCCATCCCACATTAGATGGAGATGTGTCTATTTGTTTCGTCAATACTGGAGGTGAGCTTCCGCACAGAACGGACGGGTTCCCCTGCATAAGATGTGGTCACGATCAAACCCCAAGGAGAACCTCATGAAGACCCCTCTGCTGGCCGCCGTCCTGGCGGTCGCCGCCCTGAGCGGCTGTGAAAAGACCACCGTCAATCCGCCGGCCACCGTCGTGACCCCGGCCGCCGACACCACCGTGGCCGCCCCGGCCCCGGCCACCACCACCGTGGTCGAGAAGGAAGTCCCGGTCGCGGTGCCGGTGCAGGGTCCTCCGGGCCCGGCCGGTGAAAAAGGCGAAAAAGGTGAAAAAGGCGATACCACCGTCGTGGTCCCGCATGACGCCAGCGTCAACTCGACCGGCGGCAGCGCCAGCGGCAGCACCGATTCGGGCGCCCAGCGCTAAGCCTCACCCGGCAGGATCGCGCCGCGGCCGGCAACGGCCCGGCGCGATTTTTTTTGCAGGTTTAGAATGGACGGTTTCGTCGTGACGTTTTGACCTGCATCAACATATGTATCGAATCTACAAATACCTGCTGCCCGCTCTGCTCGCGCCTCTGCCAGCTTTGGCAGGTACCGAAACCCTGATCGACTTCGTGGCCGTGCCCAACAGCGCCGGCCTGGGCGCGATCCAGCGCGTCGCCTACACGCCCTACAAGGACGCCTCGCGCGGGCTGGACCTGATTCCCCTCTACATGTACGAAGGCGAGCGCATCTACCTGCACGCGACCCGCGTCGGCCTGAAGCTGCGCGAGAAGGAGCGCTACGGACTGGACCTGTTCCTCGACTACCGCTACGAGGGCTATCCCTACGAGAAGACGCCGCCCGTGCTGGCCGGCATGGAGAAGCGCAACCCGGCAGTCGACATGGGCATTTCCTACCGCTACCGCCGCCCCTACGGCAACTTCGACCTCGAATACCTGCACGACGCCAACCACACCCACAAGGGCAGCGAAACGCGCTTCGAATACAGCGTGGACCTGGACGCGGGCCGCTGGCACTTCCGACCCGCGGTCACGGTGGCGCGCCGCAGCCGCCTGCTGAACGACTATTACTATGGCGTGCGGCCGGAAGAAGCGACCGCCACCCGGCCGGCATACCACGCCGGCGCAGGCACCGACTGGGCGCTCAACCTGTATGCCTACTACGACCTGAGCGCCCGCTGGCGCGCGCTCGGCGCGCTCGGCTTCACCCACCACTCGAACCAGATCCTGCGCAGCCCGCTGGTGGAGGACAGCGCCGAGCCCAGCCTGCAGCTGGGCGTGGCCTATGAGTTCGGCAACCACCAGCCCTACTCCGCTCCGGCCGCGCCGCTGCAGGTCCGCCTGTTCGGCGGGCGCGCCACCGAATGCAACTTCCTGCCCGCCGCAACCTTCCGCTGCGGCTCCACCCGCACGGGCGACGACACCCGCATCTGGGGCTTGGACGTGGGCCGCACCCTGGTCAAGAACGTGCACGGCTGGCCGCTCGATTTCGCGGGCTATGTGGGCGTGCTCGCGCACGACGAGCGCGGCCTGCGCAGCAACGGCCTGCAACTGAATGCGCAGCTGAAGGCCTTCTATTCCGGCTTTCCGTGGAGCGAACGGGTGCTGACGCGGGTCGGCTTCGGCGCCGGCTTTTCGTTCGCCCAGCGGGTGCCGCTGACGGAGGAACGCGACCAGGCGCGGCGCGGGCGCGCCACCTCCAAGCTGCTGAATTATCTCGATCCCACGCTCGATGTCTCGGTCGGCGACCTGGTCGGTTCGCGCCGCCTGCACGACACCATGCTGGGCGTCGGCATCTCGCACCGCTCGGGGATTTTCGGCACCTCGCAGCTGCTCGGGAACATCAACGGCGGGTCCAACTATTTGTACGCCTACCTCGAAACCACGCTGTGAGCCCACACGCTTGGTATTGATTCTTGGCACTGTGGCATCGATGCCACAGTGCCAAGTTCATAGTGCGGTACCGCACTGACCATAGGGAACTCCCAAACTTATTCTTTGGTCCAACATCACTTCCTCGCGCAAGCGATGTGGGCAACCCTCCGAATAATTCACTAAGGAGTTTTCTGTGAAAAAAATGAAAATGATCGCCTTCGCCTCGGCCCTGCTGTGTTCTGCCGGTGTGATGGCGCAGGATGCAACACCTGTCATCAACCCGTCCTGGTACATCCAGCCTTCCATCGTCGGCATGAAGCCGGACGGCGACTTCGGCACCGACAAGCGGGCCTGGGGCGGCGGCCTCAAGTTCGGCAAGGCCGTCTCGCCGATGTGGGACATCCAGCTCGGTGGCAGCTATGTGCGCGATAACGACGGCAACCGCCACTATCGCCAGACCCTGCTGGGCGCGGATGCCCTGCTGATGCTGTCGCGCCAGAACTTCCGTCCGTTCATCCTGTTTGGCGTCGGCGCCCAGCGTGACGATGTCGAGAATCCGCTGCGCAACGCAACCAAGACCTCGCCCTACTTCACCGCCGGTGTCGGCTTCCAGGTCGGCATGAACGACCACTGGAACATGCAAGTGGACCTGCGCTCCGTGCGCGGCCGCCTGCGCGATGGCGACCAGGCCTTCGGCTTCGACCGCAGCAACAACAAGCTGCTGACGATCGGCTTCAACTACCTGTTCGACGTGCCGCCGCCGCCGGCTCCGCCGGCCCCGCCGCCGGCTCCGGCTCCGGCACCGGTCGCCGAGGCCCCGCAACCGGCCCCGGTCGCACCGCCGCCGCCGCCGCCGCCGGCCCGCTTCGAAAAGGTGACCCTGTCGGCCACCGAGCTGTTTGAGTTCGACAGCGACAAGCTGCGCGGCGAGCAGATGAAGCTGGACGAGATCGCGAATGCGCTGAACACCGACACTTCGGTGACCAACATCATGATCACGGGCTATGCCGACCGCATCGGCTCCAAGCCGTACAACCAGAAACTGTCCGAGCGCCGTGCCGTGTCGGTCAAGAACTACCTGGTGGGCAAGGGCATCGATGGTTCGCGCCTGCAGACCCAGGGCCGTGGCGAAGAAAACCCGGTGGTCCAGTGCAACCAGAAGAAGCGTTCCGAGCTGATCAAGTGCCTGGAGCCGAACCGCCGCGTGGAAGTCGAGCAGATCACGATCGAGAAGCGCGTGCAGTAAGCGCCACATCAGATCGTGCTGCACACGGAAGGGGCTGCGCGCCCCTTCTTTTTTTTCAAGGAGGGCTCGATGCCTAACGTATCCTGGTCTACGTACTCAGGCCATCTGGTCAAGGTGATGAAGTGCGCGCTGTCGGACTGGATCGACCACCGCGCCGCCAGCAAGGGCGCGGCGCTGGCTTACTACACACTGTTCTCGATCGCGCCGATCCTGGTGCTGGTGATCGCCATCGCCGGTATCTTTTATGGGGAAGAGGCCGCCCGCGGGCAGCTGATGCACCAGCTCAGCGGCCTGCTCGGTCCGCAGAGCGCGGCTGCCATCCAGCTGGTGCTCAGCGGCGCGCGCAACCATGACGATGGCATCCTCGCCAGCGGCATCGCGATCGCCCTGCTGATCTTTGGCGCGACCACCGTGTTCGCCGAGCTCAAGGACAGCCTGGACGAGATCTGGGACATCCCCGCGCCCAGGAACGCGGGCCTGTGGGACACCATCCGCACGCGGCTGCTGTCGTTCGGCCTGGTGCTGGTGCTGGCCTTCCTGCTGATGGTGTCACTGGTGATCAGCGCGGCGATGGATTTCGTGGAGAACTTCTTCGTCGGCTACTGGAAGGACGCGGCCAGTTTGATGAGCTGGGTCGCCACCATCGTCAGCTTCCTGGTCATCGCAGTGCTGTTCGGCGTGATCTACAAGCTGCTCCCGCGCATCAAGCTGGCGTGGCGGGACGTGGTCGTCGGCGCGCTCGGCACCGCGGCCATGTTCGAGCTGGGCAAGCTGCTGATCGGCCTGTACATCGGCAATTCGGGCGTGGCCAGCAGCTTCGGCGCGGCCGGGTCGCTGATCGCGATGATGGTGTGGGTCTACTACTCGGCCCAGATATTCTTCCTCGGCGCCGAATTCGCCCGCCAGTACGCCCTGCAGCTGGGCAGCCTGAAGCACAAGCCCGCCGAAGAAACCGGCGCCGACCGTCCGGCCAAGAAGACCCGGGCCTGACCGGGCCCGGCGTGGGGTCACTCGCCGAGCAGTTCGGCGATGACCTCCATGCCTTCCACGCGCTCGGCGACGACCTTGACGATCACGATCACGGGCACGCCGAGCAGCATGCCCCACACGCCCCACAGCCAGCCCCAGAACAGCAGGCTGACGAACACGGCGGCCGCATTCATCTTGGCGATGCGGCCAGTCATCCAGGTGGTGATGAAGGTGCCGACCAGGGTCGCGATGGCGATCGAGGCGCCCGCCACGATCAGCACCTCGCGCAGCGAATCGAACTGCATGAAGGCGGCCATGCCGGTCCCGGCGATCATCAGGAGCGGGCCGAAGTACGGCATCAGGTGCACCAGCCCCGCGAACACGGCCCACGCCCCCGCGTTCTCCAGCCCGATCATGCGCAGCGCGATCCACATCAGCAGCGCCAGCAGGCCATTGGTCACCAGCAGCATGAACATGTAGTTCTGGATCGAGGTGTTGATGTCGTCCAGGATATGCACGGTGATCTTCTTCTGGCTCAGCGAAGGCCCGGTCAGCTTGACCAGCTTGCGCTTGAAGGTGTCCCCGGCCAGCAGCAGGAAGAACACGAGGAAGATCACCATCACCGCCTCGACCGCCCCGCTCATCAGGCTCATGGACCCGGCCACCAGCCAGTCGAACACCCGGAAATTGCTGCCCGCCGGTGAAGGAATCGCGGCGCGGCGCTGCTGCGGCGGGGCCGGGTGGGCGCCGGCGCCGCCCACGGTGGCCTGCTCCAGTTCGGCCGCGGCGGCCTGCACCTGGGCGATGGTGCCGGGCTTGTCCGGATCCTTGGCCAGCATGCGCGCGACCTTGTGCGTGAAGGTGGGCAGCTCGTCGACGATGTTGAACATCTCGTCCTGGATGCGGCTGGCCACCTGCACCATCCCCGCCAGCACGGCCAGCGTGACGATGGTGGTGCCGATCGCGCGCGGGATGCGGATGCGCTCCAGCCACACGACCAGCGGATTGAGGGTATAGGCAATGAAAATGCCGAGCAGCAGCGGCACCAGGAAATGCTTGGACCACTGCAGCGCAAAAATGAAGGCGACCGTGGCGATCACCCCGAGCGCGAAGTTGCGCGCGCGGACGTGCAAAGGCAGGTGGGCCTCCCCAGTGGGAGCCACCTTGTCCTCGACCCTGCGGCCAGGCGTGTCCGGCGCAAACGGCGTGTCGGCGATCAGCGGCGGCTCGCCGTTGTCCTGGGAATGGGAAGCGAGCTGCATGGTCGTCCTGAATTCACGAAGGGCCGGCCCCGCGGCGGGGCCGGCCCGGATCCTCATCCGGTCTTACTTGACGCGAATGTCGTTCTTCACCGAAGTCACACCCTTCACGCCGCGCGCCACTTCCACGGCCTTCTGGGCATCCTTCGGATCGGCCACGAAGCCGGACAGCTGGACGTCGCCCTTGAAGGTCTCGACGTTGATTTCGGTGGCCTTCAGGGTCGGCTCGTTGAACAGCGAGGCTTTCACCTTGGCGGTGATGACGCTGTCATCGATGTACTCGCCGGTGCCTTCCTTGGTCGGGGTCGAGGCGCAGCCGGTCAGGCTGGCCACGGACAGGACCGAGGCGGCGATCATGATGGACGACAGTGCTTTTGCGATTTTCATGGTGGACTCCTTGTTAGTTGGTGTGGGTGCCGTGCCCGGTGCTGAGGTGATGCCGGGCGCAGCGTTGGTGCTCACTCAATATCCGGCACGGGAGGGACGCGCGGTGCGTCATTTCCCGTACTGGGCTTTGGCGGTCGAGACGCAGTTGTCCTTGACCGCACCGGCAAACGCATCGCACTTTTCGAGCGCGACCTTGTACTGTGCCGTTCGTTTATCGTCGCGCGCATCCTGGCGCGCTTCGAAAGCCTTTTCGTCGGCCTTGGCATCGGCTTCGGCCGCCACGCGGGTGGCTTTGGCCTGCGCCAGGCAGACGTCCTTGTCGTTGCCACCCAGCGCGCCGCACTTGGCGCGGTCCAGGTCGTAATTGGCGGACGCGATGCGCATGCGCGCCTTGGTGTACGCGTCCAGCGTGTTCTTGTACTGGGCCCCGGCGTCTTCCTCGGCGCGGACCTGGCGGGCCTTGGCCTCGGCCTCGCACACGTCGCGGGCGTTGCCGGCCAGCGTACGGCACTGGGCGTGGTCGGCCTTGTACTGGGCGGCCGCGGCGGCCCGGGTCTGGTCGTACAGGGCCTTCGATTCGGGGGTGGCGGCGTGCGCAGCCAGGCTGTACAGGGCCAGGCTCAGCACACTGCAGAACACGGTTGGCTTCACGGTCGCTCCTCTTGGCTTCAGATTGATTGAGGCTGATTGTCGGCTTGCTCACAAAAGTCTTCTGTTCGGTGACGAACAAAAACTGCTCATCAGTGACAGACAGTGGTGACCATGTTGACAACGTGAGACGCCGCACAGACCCAGGCCGAGCTCCGTCGGTAATCTGTTCCTACCGCTCAAAAGCACAAGGAGAACAACATGATCCATCCGACTCGCACTCTCGCAGCCCTGGTCGTGGCCGGCACCGCCGTGCTGGCAGGCTGCTCCACGGCACCGTCGACCAGCTCGGGTCCGACCTACAGCTCGTACGACAGCGCCGGCGCTTCCTCGATGTACGGCACCATCGATTCGATCACCGTCACCCGCACCGCGGGCACCACCAATGGCTCCGGCGCCCTGATCGGCGGCGTGGTCGGCGGCCTGGTGGGCAACCAGGTGGGCAGCGGCTCGGGCCGCACCGCCGCGACTGCCGCCGGTGCATTGGCCGGCGCCGTGGTGGGCAACAACATGGAAGCCAAGCGTGAAGGCGACCGCGACATGTACCAGGTCAGCGTGCGCCTGGACAACGGCGACTACCGCACCGTGGTGCAGGACAGCGTCTATGACCTGCGCGTGGGCAACCGCGTGCGCATCGTGGATGGCCGCGTCTACCGCTACTGATACATGACGGCCTCCTTGCGGGGCCGGTCATCTCCTGCGCCGCGGCCGCGAGCCGCGGACGCACCACCGTATAGGACTGGGAGGTCACCATGGGAACCATTCTTCTGATCATTCTGATTCTGGCGCTGGTGGGTGTGCTGCCGACCTGGCCGCACAGCCGCAACTGGGGCTATGGCCCGGTCAGCATCACCGGCGTTCTCGTCCTGGTCCTGCTGTTCCTGCTGCTGACAGGACGGCTGTAACCCGCAATCAGTTTTCCGGGCTCGACCCATAGCCAGGATCTGCCCGACCCCAACAAGGAGCTCGACATGCAAGCGAAAACGATGATTCGCGCCGTGATCGGCGCCGGTGCGCTGGTCTTCTGCGTGGGCTCGGCCCTGGCGCAGGAAGCCGGGGCGCCCCTCACACCACCGAACGTGGTGGCCAACCAGCAGCGCGAACTGGCGCACGGCGATCCGCACCGCTGGTTCAATGACGACAAAACCCTGCAGGCTCGCCTGCAAACGCTGCGCAAGGAAATCGGCGCGGCCTATGCCGAGGCCAAGATCGGCTGCCAGAAAGGCGAGGCGGCCAACCGCTCGGCCTGCATGGCCGAAGCGCGCCAGACCTACAACCACGACATGGCCAACGCCCGCGAAACGGCGATGGCCAGCCGCTGACGACGAACGGGTGACGTCCGCGTCACCGCGCGCCAGCCCTCCCCGTTCGCGCTACTGCGCCTTCGGCACGGCGCGCGGCGGGAGTTCGTGGACGACCACGGCGGTGTCCTCTTCGACCGCACGCAGCCAGGCGGCGGCGTCGAGGGCGCGCAGGGCGTCGCGGTAGCCCTGGTCCCAGCGCCAGTCGATCGAGCCGCGCGAGAAGTTCAGGTCCTTGGCCGCCATCTGCCAGTCGCGCCCCGCGTACGGCAGCCGCACAATATGCAAGGTGGTCTCGCAACCGAGCGCCTCCAGCTCGGCCCAGTCCTGCGCCGTGCGCGCGGTCGGCGGCAGCCGCTCGTACAGGTCGCGCAGCTTGCGCTGCAGGCGGTGCTGCTCGGCGTAGTCGCGGATGTGGCGCAGCGACCTCGAGGCGAAAGTCACGTCCTTTTGCCGCATGTTCACTTCGTCCAGCGTGGTCGGCGCCAGGCCGCTCTCCTGCCACAGGTCCACCAGGAAGCACAGCGTGTCGCCCTTGGGCAAATCGCCCAGCACCGACTCCAGCGGCGTGTTCGAATACAGCCCGCCATCCCAGTACAGTTCCCCGGCGATGGGCACCGGCGCAAAGCCCGGCGGCAGGGCGCCGCTGGCGCGCACGTGGTCCGGCCCGAGCTGGCCGCGCACGCTGTCGAAATGGGCCAGCTCGCCGGTGCGCACATTCACGGCATTCACCGTCAGGCGCATCCCCTCGGCCCCATTCAGATAATCGAAATCGACCAGCTCGCGCAGCGTGGTGCTGAGCGGCGCGGTGTCGTAGTAGGACGCCGCTTCCGGCGCCACATGCCAGCCCAGCGCGAACGGGTTGAACAGCCGGGGTTCAAAAAAGCCGGGAATGCCGCGCAAGACGATGTCGGCGGTGTTGAGCCAGATGTTGGCGCGCTTGCCCTGCTCGTCCGCCCGTGCCATGTCGACCTGATCCGGATGCGCGACCCGCTCCCAGAACTGCTTGAGCCGCCCCAGCCGGTCGGCCTGGCGGTTGCCTGCGATCAGCGCGCCGTTGATGGCCCCGATCGAGGTGCCGACCGTCCAGTCGGGCATCAGGCCGTGCTCATGCAGCGCCTGGTAGACCCCCGCCTGGTAGGCGCCGAGCGCGCCGCCGCCCTGCAGGACCAGCACGATGCGCATGCCGTGCGGATTGAGCGGATTCCCGGCAGTGACGCCGCCGGACCTGGCGGCCCGCGGCGCATTCATGCCGCCACCGGGCTGCCGAACATGATGCGGTGGCCGTCCACGGTGCGGATGCCGAACTCGCGCTGGCCCCACACTTCGCTGCGCAACGGCTTGACCAGCTCGACACCCTTGGCGGACAGCTCGGCATGCAGCGCATCGACGTCATCGACATCGAGATAGGCAAAATAGGAATGGTCGCCGGTGTCTGCCACCGGCATCGCGTCGCGGCACTCGCCGGCCATGATGAAGCAGTGGTCCTTGACGAAAAAGCGCCAGCCGGCGTTGCCGATCTCGTGGACCGTAAAGCCGAGCATGTCGCGGTAGAAGGCCGCCGAGCGCTCCAGGTCGGGCACGGCGATCACGTAGCGGGCGTTCTTGATCATGCGGAGCAGACTATCACAGCAAAAAAAACGGCGCCGAATCGAAATATGCCACCGATGCGGCGCCGCTCAAGCCCCACCATATAGGTTGGTATGACCGTCGCTGCGCTGTTGATTGCCGGCGCTACTGGGCCAGGAAATGCTCCTGGCGCCGCTTGTTGATGTACCACGCGACCCCGGCCAGCACCGCGCCGATGCCCAGCGCCGGCTTCAGCTGCCCGCGGCGGCGCAGGATGCCGAGCACCTTGATGGCATACGGCGCCACTGCGGTGACCGACAGGCCGGTCGGCGTCAGCAGCGCGTCGACCTTGTTGCGCACCGTGTAGGTTGCCTGGTCCAGCATGTTGTGGATGATGACCTCCGGCTTGGCGCCGTACTTGATGTGCTGCTTGGCCAGGATGATGGCATCCCGGTGGCGCTCGGCCTCCTGCAGCAGGAAGGCCTTGCGCTGGGCATCGGCCTGCTTGTCGTGCTTGCCGTGCTGGCCGTGATGGTCGTGCTGGTGATGTTCCATGGGATGTCCTCGTTCAGAGCAGCGCTTCGCGGTCGTGCTTCAGCTGGTTCATGGTTTCGGGGAACGCCAGCTTGTTCTGCTTGAGCATGGCCATGCCCTTCAGCACCAGCGCCACGGCCACGGCCAGGAACACCAGGAACATGATCAGCAGGATCTTCCAGCCCAGCGCGTCCCAGGCCAGGGCCACGATCACGGCGCAGCCGAAAGCCAGCGCGAACAGCGCCGACAGGGCCGCGATCGCGAACATGACCACCAGCTCGATGAGGTGGTTGCGCACCTCGCCCAGTTCCAGTGCGGCCAGCTCGAAGCGGGCCATGATCAGCCCGGCCGCGTTCTTGGCCAGGCTGGTGATGCCCGTGAACAGGCCGGGTCCGTGCGCGACGGCGGTCGAGTTGTCCATGACGTCCCCCGCCGCTTATTTGCTGCGGCCGAGGATCACGCCCAGCAGCAGGCCGACACCGGCCGCCACGGCCACGGTCTTCCACGGATTGTCCTTCACATAGGCGTCGCCAGCCTGGGCCAGCTCCTTGCTCTTGGCCAGGGCGATGTCCTGGTAGTCGCGGCCCTTGCCCATGGCATGGTCGAGCATCTGCATGCCCTTGCCGCGCATTTCGTCGGCCTTGTCGCCGGTCAGGTGGGCGGCCGCGGACAGCAGCGTCTTGGCGTCCTCGATCAGGGAACGCATGTCGGTGGCGGTGCCGGTGGCGGCGCCGTTCAGGGTGGTCTTGGGTGCGACTTTGGAGGCGGTGGAACCGAACATGATGAGGTCCTTTCTTATTGAATTAAGTAACGTGGTGATGGGGTTGTTGCAGTCAGGCGTTGCGGTCAGGCGTTATTCGGCAGCAGCAGGTCGCGCATGTCGTCCGCGTGCTCCTCTTCCTGCTTCAGCACGTCGGTCAGCAGCTGGGTGGTGACCGGGTCCTTGTCGCCGATCACCTGGATCATCTGGCGGTAGGACTCGATCGCCACGCGCTCGGCGATCAGGTTGGCACGCACCATGGCCTGCGGGTCGAGCGAATCGTCGTACTCGGCATGGCTGCGCTGCTGGATGATGGCCGGGTTGTAGTTCGGCGTGCCGTTCAACTGGACGATGCGCTCGGCCAGGCGGTCGGCATGCTGCATCTCTTCGTTGGCGTGCTCGAGGAACTCGTCCTTGATCTCGCTGGTGCCCAGCCCGCTGATGGTGTAGTAGTGGCGCTTGTAGCGCAGCACGCACACCAGCTCGGTGGCCAGGGCGTCGTTCAGCATCTGCACCACGGCCTCGCGGTCGGCGGCATAGCTGTCCGTGACCGGGCCTTCCTCCATGTTGGCGGCCGCCGCGCGGATGGCCGCGACGTCGAAGCCGTGGGTGAGGTGCGAAGTGTTCTGTTCCATGATCTCTTTCCTTGTCATCGTGGCGAGTCGGCGCCGGCCGCGGCCTCAGGCGCGCGGGCCGGCGTCAGGGGTGCGCTGGATCAGCGCGGGGGAATCGTGCCGCCCTCTTCCGACAGCACGATCTCGACGCGGCGGTTCAGCTGGCGGTCCGAGGCGGTCTTGTTGCCGGCCACCGGGAACTTTTCGCCGTAGCCGCGCATGGCGATACGGCTGGCATCCACGCCCATCCCCACCAGCGTATCGCGGACCGAGGCGGCGCGGCGCTCGGACAGCTGCTGGTTGTGCTGGTCGGAGCCGGTGCTGTCGGTGAAGCCCTCCACCAGCACGGTGCGGCGCGGCTGCAGCGCCAGCACCTTGGCCAGCTTCTGCACGTTGGCCACGCCGTCCGGACGCAGCGAGGCCTGGTCGGTGTCGAACAGCACGTCGTTGATGGTGACCACCATGCCGCGCGCGGTCTGCACCGCATGCAGCTCGACCAGCACGGCCTGGTAGGCGGCCAGCGCGGCCTTGGCATCGGCCGCTTCCTGCGCCGACTGGGCGGCCTGCATGCGGGCGCGCTCCGCTTCGCTCTGGGCCGAGGCGGCCTGCTGCTGCGCGGTCATGGCCTGCTGCTGGGCGGCCGCGGCGGCGGCCTTGGCCTGCTCGGCTTCCACGGTGCGCGCTTCCAGCCGCACCTGGTCGCGCTGGCGCGCGGCGGCGTTGGCCTGATCCTCGGCGGACTTGGTGCGGGCCACCTCGCGCGCCGTCTCGATCTTCTGCTTGGCGATGTAGGCCAGCTTGTCGATCTCCTCCAGGCTGTCCTTCTTGGCCGCGGCCTTGTTGGCGGCTTCCAGCGCATCGCTGGCCTGCTTGAACTCCAGCGGCGCGTACTGCGACACCTGCGGATTGCTGTTGATGTCGGCGTAGGCGGCGCGCGCGGCATCCAGGGTCGGCGTGGTGGTCGGGGTGGTGCTGCAGGCAGCCAGGGCCAGCGCCACGGCAATTGCCGCGGCCTTGAGGGAAGTCGAGTTCATGTTGTTTCCTTCTTCTTTGACTTGGTTGGAAAGGAGACCGTTATTGCTGCTGGGTGGTGGTCGTGGTGGTGGTGGTGGTGGTGCCGGTGGTCCCGGTGGTGCCACTGGTGCCCACGGCGGTGGTGGTGGTCGTGGCCCCGGCGGAGCGGGCCCGCACCACTTCCTGCTGCAGCACCATCACGTCATGCTGGAGCGCGTTGGCCTGCTCGGTGGCGCGGGCCGACTGCGACTTGGACAGCGCCAGCTGGGCATCGGCCTGGGCCTGCTGGGCCAGGTCGCGCGCAGTGTCGTAGTCCTTGGCGGCCAGGGCCTGGCTGGCGCGCTGCATCTTGTCGCGCGCGGCGGACATCTCGGCCGGGGCCAGCTCGGCGGCGCCGACGGTCTGGGCGTTCATCACGGCATTCCTGGACGCGGCCACGTCGGCCACGGCGGGGGTCTTTTCGGAGGCGCAGCCGGCCAGGACCAGGGCGATCGAGGCGCAGGCGAACTTCATCAGGTCAGCTTTCATCTTGTTCTCCAATCTTGTTTTCACAGGGTCTGCGGGTGAGGCATTACGTAGTGAATTTATATGCCCGATGGGGACAGTTCATCGGTACGCTGACGCACATAAGCTCAAGAGGACGGGGTGTATGCTGGACTCAAGCCTTATGACCCAAGGACTTCCCATGACCACAACAACAGCAACGGACCAGACGCCCCAGCAGGCGCCGCATGGCCACCGCGGCCTCTCCCGCACCACGAAGATCGTGCTGTGGGTGATCGGTGTGCTGATCGCTCTGCCGGTGATCGCCATCATCATCATCCTCAACTTCGACTGGGACCGCGCCCGGCCCTGGCTCAACGACAAGGTCAGCCAGGCCATCGAGCGCCCCTTCAAGATCGCCGGGCATTTGCAGGTGAAGTGGCTGAAGCCCTCCTCCACCATGCGCCCGCACGACCGCACCTGGCGCGACTGGATTCCCTGGCCCTACCTGATCGCCAACGACATCCACGTCGGCAACCCCACCACCATGGAGCAGGTGGACATGGCCAACGTGAAGCAGTTCTCGTTCTCGCTCAATCCGCTGGCACTGCTGTCGCACACGATCCAGATCCCGCTGCTGTCGTTCGACACGCCGGCCGTGTCGCTGGTGCGCCTGCCGGACGGACGCAACAACTGGACCTTCAAGCACGAGGAGAAAAAGTCGCCCTGGACGCTGGACCTGCAGCGCGTGGTGTTCAGCAAGGGCACCGTGCACTACAAGGACGCGATCGAGAAAGCCGACATCACCGCCAACGTGGACACGCTGGACCAGGATGCGACCTACGGCGTCGGCTGGACCCTCAAGGGCGACTTCCGCGGCGCGCCGGTCTCGGGCGGCGGCAAGGCGGGCGCGGTGCTGTCGCTGCAGAACCAGGTCGAGCCCTATCCGATCAAGGCGGACATGAAGCTGGGCCTGGTATCGCTGGCGGCCGAAGGCACCCTGACCAAGCCCACCAAGCTGGCCGCGATCGACATGCACCTGAAAGCCTCGGGCGCCAGCATGGCGCGCCTGTACGCGATTACCGGCGTGGTGTTCCCCGAGACCCCGGCGTTCTCGACCGAGGGCCAGCTGCACGGCGAGCTCGGCGACGGCACCAGCCGCTGGGTGTACGACAAGTTCAAGGGCAAGGTCGGGAACTCCGACATCGGCGGACGCATCCAGTACGACGCGCGCAAGCCGCGCGGCCTGCTGACCGCCAACGTCAAGTCCAACCTGCTGGACTTCAAGGACCTGGGCCCGCTGGTGGGCGCCGATTCCAACGAGAGCAAGCAGAAGCGCGGCGTGGATGAGGTCCAGCCCGCCAACAAGGCGCTGCCGGTCGAGACCTTCAAGACCGAGCGCTGGACCAGCGTGGATGCGGACGTCAAGTTCCTGGCCACCCGTATCATCCGCCACGGCGACCTGCCGCTGTCCAACCTGGACACCCACCTGACCATGAAAAACGGCGTGCTGAGCCTGCATCCCCTGAAGTTCAACATGGCCGGCGGCGTCGTGACCTCGAACATCACCCTCGACGGCAGCGGGCGCCAGGGCAAGAATGCGATCAAGGCCGTGGCGCAGACCACCGCCTCGCACATCAAGATCAACCAACTGTTTCCCAAGATTTCGGACGTGAAGCAGGCGACGGTGGGTGAAATCAACGCCCAGGCCAAGCTGACCGCGACCGGCAATTCGGTGGCGACCCTGATGGCCGATGCCAATGGCGAACTCAAGGGCTTGATCAGCCAGGGCACGGTGAGCAAGCTGCTGCTCGAGGAGATGGGCCTGAACGTGGGCAACATCATCCTGACCAAGCTGTTCGGCGACAAGCCGGTGCAGCTGAACTGCCTGGCCACCGACATGGAAGTCGCCAAGGGCGTGGCGCAGACCCGCCTGTTCGTCGCCGACACCGACGAAGCCGTGGTGCACGTCAACGGCGGGCTGAACCTGGCGACGGAACAGATGGATTTCACCATGAAGCCAGAGACCAAAGGACTGCGCCTGTTCTCGCTGCGCGCTCCCATCTACCTGCGCGGCACCTTCAAGCAGCCGGATGTGTCGATCGACAAGGGCGTGCTGGCCATGAAGGCCGGCGGCGCGCTGGCACTCGGCACCCTGGCCGCACCGCTGGCGGCGCTGGTCCCGCTGATCAACGCCGGCCCGGGCCAGGACAGCCCGTGTGCGGCCTTGCTGGCCCAGGCCAGCGCCAAGCCCAAGGCGCCGCCGCCGGGCAAGCCGAACGGCCCGAAGAAATGAGCGGCCCAGAGCACGGTGGCAATAACGTAAGCCTTCGTAACAGTGTGCGTTTCCGTACAGACCACAGGTGCAGCGAACTCTACTCTTGAGTCAACGGCACACGCACCAGCGGGGATGTCGCATGAAAGTAGTGAAAGAAAACTTTTCTGAACGAGGTGACCTATGAAATCGATCAAGACTATTCTGGTAGGCGCGTCGCTGGCAGCTGCGACGCTGGGCATGACCGGCTGCTCCGACATGAGCCGCCAGGACCGTGACACCGCCATCGGTGCCGGCGCCGGCGCCGTGATCGGCGGCGCCCTGACCGGCGGCAGCGCAGCCGGCACCGTGGGCGGCGCAGCCGTCGGCGGCGTGATCGGCAACCAGGTGGGCAAGCCGTCGCGCTGATCCAGCCTGGACTGACGCTTCTACACGACCGCCCCGCAGGCTCCGGCCTGCGGGGTGTTTGTTTTTGAGGAACACATTCCATGTCCGCGTCCAGAAGCCGAATGCCTGCATGAGGACTCCCTGGGGAAACTCTCCCGGGGCAGAGCCATACGCAGAAGCAGGCGGGCGCCTAGACGAAGCTGGCCGGGCGGTCCTGCTGCTCGGCTTCCTTGACGATCTCGTAGCAGCGGCACGAGACTGCGGCCAGGCCGACCGGGTCGAGGATCTCGATATTGCCGCGGCTGTAGTTGATCAGCCCCTGCGCCTGCAGCGCACTGGCGGCCTTGGTCACGCCGACCCGGCGCACGCCGAGCGCATGGGCCAGGAACTCGTGCGTGAGATGGAAGCGGTCCGACTGCAGCCGGTCCCGTGTGACCAGCAGCGAGCGTGCCAGGCGCGCCTCCAGCACGTGGAAACGGCTGCATACGGCGATCTGGATCGCCTGCGCCAGCAGGGTGTCCGTGTAGCGGTACAGCGCGCGCTGCAGATGCAGATTGCGGGCGAACTCAGCGCGGAACTGGTCGGCGTCCATGCGGCACACCATGCCCTCGCGCTGCACCACCGCGCGCACCTGCACGCTGTCGTGCCCAAGCGCCAGGGTGGCGCCCAGCATCCCTTCCCGCCCGATCAGGCCGACTTCGAGCGTCATCCGCCCGCCCGCGACCGCGAGCATGGAAATCACGGCATCGTCGGGGAAATAGATGTAGCGAATCGG
Organism: Zemynaea arenosa; assembly: GCF_004614185.1. Taxonomy (GTDB): domain Bacteria; phylum Pseudomonadota; class Gammaproteobacteria; order Burkholderiales; family Burkholderiaceae_D; genus Telluria; species Telluria arenosa. Next base: position 19,927 of record NZ_SPVF01000171.1, read on the forward strand.
TTTGGACGGCTCATACAGCACCGCGCCGACCTGCACATGCACGCGCTCCATCTGGGCGTGCAGGCGCTCCACTTCCTCGTGCGGGAGCGCCGCCAGCAGCTTGTTGCTGCTGAGCGCGACCGGGCCGGCCACGATGGTCATCGCAGCCTCCCGCGCGGTGGACGAATGTTCGAGCATGGTGGCGTCACAGTAGGAATCGGGGTTGCAAGTGTTAAATACGGATTATCGAAACATTTGCAAACAATTGCGCCCAGCGTAGCCGCTCAAATACCGGAAGTATGTACGGTGACGCACGGAAGCAGACCGGCCATCACGGGAGAATTGCCTCGCGGACCAAAGTGCCGGGTTCGCCTATCAAAAACAAACCGAAGGACACGATCATGGATAACCCACACATCCCCACCCCCGCCCGCAAGGGCACGGCGCACCCGCTGCTGATTGCCGCAGCCATTGCCGTCATGCTGTTCTGCGCCGTAGGCATTGCGGCCATCATGGGCTGGATTCCCAGCCACCGCGCCGGCGACCTGACCGCCGCAGACCGTCTGGCTACCGCGCCCGCCGCGGCGCCGTATGCGGGCAGTGAAGCGGTCCCGTACGCCACCACGCAGGGCAACAGCTTTGCCAATGCCGCCGGGGTCCCGGCCGCACCGGTGGCCGCCGCACCGGCCGCGCCAATGATGGAAGTGCCGCCTTCGCAAGCGGTGGCTGGCGCCGCGCTGGCACCTGCCGCCGTGGCGGCCGCCGCTCCGGCCCGCACCTATGAGGAACCGGTCCACAAGGCGCCGAAGGTGGCACGTGTCGACGACGATCCGCCGGCCCGCA
>NZ_SPVF01000029.1 GCF_004614185.1 Zemynaea arenosa
GGTACCGGCGGCGCGGCCGGTGCTGCGGCGGCACTGGCGGGGCGTGGCGCTCGTCGGGCTGACGAATTCCGCCCTCCCGGCCTTGTGCTTCGGCTACGCGGCCCAGCACATTCCGTCCGGCTCCTCGGCCCTGTTCACCGCCGCGACACCCCTATTCGCGGCCCTCGTCGCGTGGGCGTGGCTCGCGGAGCGGCCCACAGCGCAGCGCTGCGCGGGCCTGGCCCTCGGCTTTTGTGGCGTCGGCTGGCTGGTGTGGGACAAGATCGGCTCCGGCTCAGCAGACGCGCCCCTGGCCGCCGCCGCCTGCCTCCTCGGCGCCGCGCTGTACGGCTTTACCGCCAACTTCACGCGCCGCCATCTCAGCACCGTACCCGCAGCCGCAATGACCGCGGGCAGCCAAACCTGGGCCGCCCTGATGCTGCTACCACCCGCCCTGCTCAACGCTCCATCGCAGCTCCCCTCGACGAGGGCCTGGCTCGCACTCGCTGCGCTGGCCCTGCTGTGCACCGCCCTCGCCTATATCCTGTTCTTCAACCTGATCGCCCGCATCGGCGCAGCGCGCACCACCGCGGTCACCTTCCTGATTCCTGCCTTTGGAGTGCTGTGGGGCGTCCTGTTCCTGCACGAGACGGTAAGCGCTACGATGCTCGGCGGCTGCGCAGTGATCCTCGCCGGGACCGCGCTGATGCAGTTCACCCCTGCAGCGCCGCGCGCAGTACCAGCCACGCGCTGAGCTTCGCCTCGTAGGCCAGCGTGTAGGCCGGACTGCTGGAGGGCAGCGCGACGATACGGTAGCGCTCCGCCTCCGCACCCAGCGCGCGCTGCCCGAGCCGCGCAGCCGTCCCGCCGTTGAACGCGATGGTCGTCAACAGCGGCAGCGAAGAAGCCAGCGCCACGAGATCATTCCCCGTGTGATTGCGAATCCGCGCATCCAGGCTGCCCTCGCGCTGCGCCTCCGCCACCACATCCCACAGCCCCACGCCGCGTTCGAGCAGCGCGGCCAGGCGATCCTCGTAAGCCAGCGGCACGAGATCGACGCCCAGAACCTCCGACATCAGGCGCCAGAACCGGTTCTGCGGGTTCCCGTAATACTGGGCCCGCGCCAGCGACAGCTCGCCGGGCAGGCTGCCCAGCACCAGCACACGGGTACGCGCATCGGCCACCGCATCGAAGCTGCGCTTGCGGGCGGCGGTGGGACCGGACGTCAATGGAGCGGGCATAATGGAGAGTCAAAGCAGAAGGCAGGAGCATAAATGAAAACGATCCTCATCACAGGCGGCGGACGCGGCATCGGCGCCGCCTGCGCGCGGCTGGCGGCGCAGCGCGGCTACGCGGTCGCCATCAACTACCAGTCCAACCGCGCCGCCGCTGACGCGGTGGCCGCAGAGATCCGCGCTGCCGGCGGCCGGGCCATCACCATCGCCGCAGACGTCTCGGACGAAACGGCGGTCGAGCGCATGTTCGCCCGCGTGGACGAAGAATTCGGCCACCTCGATGCGCTGGTCAACAACGCCGGCATCGTCGACCGTGCCGCGCGCGTGGAAGACATGACCGCCGCCCGCATCGACCGGATGATGCGCGTGAACGTGACCGGCGCCTTCCTGTGCGCACGAGAAGCGGTACGCCGCATGTCGAAAGCGCGCGGCGGCCAGGGTGGTGCCATCGTCAACATCTCGTCCAAGGCCGCGCTGCTCGGCTCCCCCAATTCCTACGTGGACTACGCCGCCTCCAAGGCCGCCGTCGAAACCCTGACCATCGGCCTGGCCGCCGAGACGGCGCGCGACGGCATCCGCGTGAACGCCCTGCGCCCCGGCCTGATCGACACCGAGATCCACGCGGTGATGGGCATCCCTGACCGCGTCGCGCGCATGGGCCCCAGCATTCCGATGGGCCGCGCGGGCACGCCGGAAGAGGTGGCGCAAGGCGTCCTGTGGCTGCTCTCCGACGAAGCGGCCTACGTCACCGGCACCTTCCTCGACGTCACCGGCGGCCGTTAAACGGGGCCCAGCGGGGTGTAGAATCGCCAGCACCAGACCACACCCACGGAGACAGCATGCGCGCCATCGACACCCTGCTCGCCCGCTACGAGGAGAGCCACCGCAACCCGACCAATGAAGTCATCCACTTCATCTGCATCCCGGCGATCGTGTTCACGCTCCTCGGCCTGATCTGGGCGGTGCACTGGGTGCTCGCGGTGACGGTGGTGCTGGCCGCGCTGGCCTACTACGTCAAGCTATCGCCGCGCTTTGCGGCGGGGATGGCGCTGCTGTCCGCGATCATGCTGGCGATCCTCGCGCTGCTGCCGCCGGTGGTGATCCTGCCGCTGTCGATCGCGATCTTCGTGCTCGCGTGGACCGGTCAGTTCATCGGCCACAAGATCGAAGGCAAGAAGCCTTCCTTCTTTGAAGACCTGCGCTTCCTGCTGATCGGGCCACTGTTCGTGCTCAGCTTCCTCTACCGCCGCATGCATATTTCTTACTGAGTAGTAACACAAACTTACCTTTTTCCTTTTGGTAACGGCCGCGCTTTGCCGTTATTCTTTCGGCACGTAATCAAAAATAAAGGAGTCGTCCAAATGAAATTCGCCATTGCCCTGACTGCAGTCCTCGCCTTCTCCGCCAGCCTGTCCGGCTGCGTGGTCGCCACCACCTCCGGCAGCACCTACCGCGCCAGCCAGACCCTCAATGAGCAATCGGTGCGCCTCGCGACCGTGGAATCGGTGCGTGAAGTCACCATCGTCAATCCGGAAAGCGGCGTCGGCACCATGGGTGGCGCGGCGATCGGCGGCATCGCCGGTTCCAATGTCGGCGGCGGCAAAGGTTCGGCCGTCGGCGCGATCGCAGGCGCCGTTGCCGGTGGCCTGATCGGCCAGCACATTGAGAACAACGCGAACAAGAAGCGCGGCTTCGAAATCACCGTCAAGCTGGATGACGGTGAACTGCGCGCCATTACCCAGGAAGCGGACGAGATGTTCCGCCCGGGCGAACGGGTGCGCCTGCTGTCCAACGGCCGCACCACGCGCGTCACGCACTAAGCACCAAGCTTCAAGCGTCATCCGATCACGGGGCCGGGCTGCATGCCTGGCCCCGTATCGTTTACTGCCCCGGCATTTCGCAGGCACCTCCGGCGCCGAATCCGGAATGCCCATATACTTTCTGGATGTCTTCCCCCCTGCTCTTCGCCATCGCCTCTTTGATATGGGGCTCCACCTTCTGGGCCATCACGCTCCAACTCGGAGACGTGCCGCCCGCAGTCTCGGTCGTATACCGCTTCGCGCTCGCCTCGGTGACGATCTTCGCGTACTGCCTGGTGCGCGGCGGGGGCCTGCGCCTGCCGTGGCGCACGCAGAAATGGACCCTGCTGCAGGGCTTCTGCACCTTCTGCCTCTCCTACGTGTGCACCTACAACGCGGAGCAGTACCTGGTCTCGGCTTTGGTCGCCGTGCTGTTCGCACTGATGGTGTTCTGGAATCCGATCTTCAACCGCATGGCCTTCCGCACCGCGATCACCTGGCGCACCTGGGGCGCGGGCGCGGTCGCCATGGCCGGTGTGACGCTGCTGTTCTGGGACTCGATCGCCACGGCCTGGCATGACATCCAGGCCGGTGGCAATGGGCGCTTCCTGTTCGGGCTCGCGCTGGCGCTCACGGCGACTCTCGCCAGCTCCGCCGGGAACGTCGTCGTGGTCAAGGTGCGCGAGCACTCGCAGGACGTGATGCTGACCATGGGCTGGTCCATGTTCTGGGGAACGTGCTTCGTCGCGGCCTTCTGCCTGCTCACGGGGCAGCCCTTCATCGTCGCCTCCACGGTGCGCTACTGGGCGGGGCTGGCCTACCTGTCGATCTTCGGTTCCGTGATCGCCTTCTTCGCCTATTTCACGCTGATCGCGCGCATCGGATCGCAGAAGGCGGTGTACATCGGCGTGATCACGCCGGTGATCTCGGTGCTGCTGTCGATCCGGCTGGAACACTACCGGCCGGGGCCCCTCGAGTGGCTCGGCATGGTATTGTGCCTGTCCAGCGTCGCCTGGGCGGTCCGCACGCCGGCGCCCAAGGCCGCACCGATTATCTTGAACCCGCAACCTGACATTTCATGAGCAAAGCCTTCACCATCCGCCCGGCCGAACCGGCCGATATCTCCCACATCTACGACATGATCGTGGAGCTGGCCGTGTTCGAGAAGCTCGAACACCTGGTCGTCGCCACCGAAGCCCTGCTGCACGAGGGCCTGTTCGGTGACAAGCCGTCGTGCGAGGCAATCGTGGGGGTGGAAGGCGACGAGGTGGTGACCTTTGCACTGTTCTTCCATAACTTCTCGACCTTCCTGACCCGCAAAGGGCTGTACCTGGAAGACCTGTACGTGAAGCAGGCGCACCGCGGCAAGGGCTATGGCCGTGCCATGCTGGTGGAGCTGGCGCGCATCGCCGTGGAACGCAACTGCGGCCGCTTCGAATGGTCGGTCCTGGACTGGAACGAGAACGCGATCCGCTTTTACGAAGGCATGGGCGCGGCCATCCTGCCCGACTGGCGCATCTGCCGCGTCACCGGCGACGCGCTCACGCAGCTGGCCAGCGCCAACCGCTGAAATCCCCGATCTGAATGCGCAATAAAAAACCCACGGCGTTGCGGCGCCGTGGGTGAACCCATTGTCTTAATGGGGAGGGGAGACTTGAATCAACACCCCGACTTTAGCGCAGGTGCCGATCACATATTGTCCGATTTACACTTGGTTACTGCGTTTGCATAAACTTAACCGGTTGCGGACGGGCCCGGTTTGAGGAATATCAAACTTGAGCGCACTCTACCGCTGGCGGGTGGCGTGGCGTTCGGCCAGGTCGAAGGCGAATTGAGTCAGCAAGGCGAGGACGGCGGCGGGGATCGCACCGGCGAGCATCAGCTGGTGGTCATTGAGGGCGAGGCCGGTCGTGATCCGCTCGCCGTAGCCCCCGGCGCCGATGAAGGCGGCGATGGTCGCGGTGCCCACGCTCATGACCGCAGCGGTTTTCACGCCGGCCAGCATCACCGGCGCTGCAAGCGGGAGTTCGATGTGCCACAGGCGCTGGGCGGGTGAGAGTCCCAGCGCGGCGGCGGCGGTCTTCAGGCCCTGCGGGACTTGCAGGAGGCCGGTGCAGGTGTTGCGGACGATGGGCAGCAAGGCATAAGTGAACAGGGCGGCCAGGGCGGGGATGGTGCCGATCGCGCCGAGCAAGGGGATCAACATCGCGAGCAGCGCGAGCGAAGGCACGGTTTGCAGGATGCCGACAGCGGCCAGCACGGACTGCCTTAACCGCGGCCACGCGGCGGCGGCTACCCCCAGCGGGATGCCGATGGCGCAGGCCAGCAGCACGGAGACGCCGACCAGCAGCACGTGCTGCCGCGTGAGGCGCCACAAGTCCGCATTGAACATCCGCGGCCACAGCCCGGTGCCATCGGCGTCGCGGCCCGCCGCCTGCGCGACGGCGGCGGGACGCGAGGAGAGCGGAGCAGCCGGAGTCGCGGTGTGCGGCGTGGAGGCGCGGCGGGCCAGCCAGTCGTGGGCGATGGCAGGGAAGGCGCGGTGGCTGATCTCGGCCTCGGCGTTCAGCGCGATCATGTCCGGCTCGCGGATGCCGCCTTCGAGGCCTTTGATGGCTTGCCAGGCGGCGGGGAAGCGCGCCGGCACATCCAGCCGGTACAGCAGCACGGCGTCGTAGCGCGGGAAGTAGGCCTTGTCGTCGGCCAGAACGCGCAGGCCATAGGCGGCGATCTTGGCGTCGGTCGAATAGATGTCGATGACATCGACCTGCCCTGCCCGCAGCGCCTCATAGGCGATCCCATGATCCAGCCCGCGCGGCGTGGCCGTGATCCCATACCTGCGCGCCAGCCCGGCCCACCCATCCGCGCGCCCAATGAACTCATGCGAGAGGCCATACCGCAGCCCCGGATGCCGCGCCAGTTCCGACAGCGACCGCACCGCGGCGTCACCCTTCACCGCCAGCGCATAGGTGTTGTTGAACCCGAGCGGCACCGCCATCCCCAGCCCCATCTCCCGCAAGCGCACCCGCATGGCATCAAGGCTGGATGGTTCCTTGTGACCGAGGATTTCGAGATCGATGGTGCCGGTGTACTCCGGGTACACGTCGATGGCGCCGGAGGTCAGCGCCTCCAGCACGATGGCCGTATTCCCCAAGCCCTGCAGATGGCGCGCTGGCGTGCCGCTGGCCACGGCGGTCTGCGTGACGATCTCGCCCAGGATGTACGACTCCGTGAAGCGCTTGGACCCGACCCGCAGCGGTTCGGCAGCCGAAGCACCGGCCACGAACGGAACGCACAGCAGGAACAGGACGATCAGACGATGAATCAAGCGCGCTCCCCGGGATGGTCACCCGGACAAGCTTACCATCGGCGCGCGCAGCACGCCGTTGTTGACCACCGCCTGGCAGGGATTGAAGCCGATGGCATACGCGAGGTCCGCCGGGCGGGCGATGCGCCACAGGGCCAGGTCGGCGCGCTTGCCGACTTCCAGGGTGCCGATGTCGTTATGGCGCCCGAGCGCGCGCGCGGCGTGGACCGTGGCGCCGGCCAGCGCCTCCTGCGGCGTGAGGCGCCACAGGGTGCAAGCCATGTTCATCGCCAGCAGCAGGGATGTCATCGGCGACGTGCCGGGGTTGGAGTCGGTGGCGACGGCCATCGGCACGCCAGCTTCGCGCAGCGCGGCGATGGGCGGCGGCGTGGTGTCGCGCAGGAAGTAGTAGGCGCCGGGGAGCAGCACCGCCACGGTTCCGGCGCGGGCCATGGCGGCGATGCCCGCAGGCGTCAGGTGTTCGAGATGGTCCGCCGAGAGGCCGCCGAATTCGGCCACCAGCGCGGCGCCGCCCTGGTCCGAGAGCTGTTCGGCGTGCAGCTTGACTGGCAGGGCGCGGGCGCGGGCGGCTTCGAAGACGCGGCGCGTTTGCGCGGGAGTGAAGCCGATCCGCTCGCAGAAGACGTCCACCGCATCGGCGTCAGTGCGGGCGATCATGTCGCAGACGGTAGCGATGTAGTCGTCGGCACGGCCCGCGAACTCGGGCGGCAGGGCGTGGGCGCCGAGGAAGGTCGTGGCCACGTTCACGGGCAACGTTGCGGCGACGCGGCGGGCAACGCGCAGCATTTTCGCTTCGGTCGATTCATCCAGGCCGTAGCCGGATTTGATTTCGAGGGTGGTGACGCCTTCGGCCAGCAGGGCGGCCACGCGGGGCAGGCTTTGCGCCAGCAGTTCATCTTCGCTGGCGGCGCGCGTGGCGCGGACAGTGGACATGATGCCTCCGCCGGCGCGGGCGATGTCTTCGTAGGTGGCGCCGTTCAGGCGCGATTCGAATTCGTCGCTGCGGTTGCCCGCGTGGACGATGTGCGTATGGCAGTCGATCAGTCCCGGCGTCATCCACATGCCGCCGCAATCGTGCACCCGCTGCGCCGCCGGCGCACCCGAACGCGGACCTATCCACGAGATGCGCCCGCCGCTCACCGCCAGCGCCGCATCGCGAAGCTCACCGTAGCTGCCAGCGTGGTCCCCCGGTGCCATCGTGGCCAGGTTCACATTGGTAAACAGCAGTTCGTGCATCGCCATCAGCGGTAGTAAAAATCGACCACGAACACCGTCGCCTCGCGCGCATCCAAAGTCCACCGCGCCCCCGGCTCCATCACCACCGTATCAAACCGCACCAGCGGCATCCGCTCGCTCCCGTTGCGCAGCTCCAGATAGTCCCCTTGCGCCATGAAGAGCACCGTCGCATCTCCGCGCGGCGCGAATTCGGACTCGCCATCCAGCACCCGCCGCCCGAACTGATGCGAACATACCGCCCGCCGGCTCATCACGTTGAAATCCCGCGTCGGCCCATCCACCAGCGTGGCCTGGATGCGCGCCTCGCCCGGAAACTCGTACACCTGATTGAACTCGTCGACCACGCCCTTGCCGTCGCCCTCGATTTCGAGCAGCACGCCCTTGCCCTCCACCAGCGCCAAAGTGCGGTCCACGCCGTCGAACAGCGAGAACGGCCCATCCTGCCCGATGGTGGCCAGGCTGATACGCCAGTCGAAGTCCTCGAACGCCGCGCCGCGCGGCGCCATCGCGATGTTGACGGTGCTGCCGCCGCCGTTCTTCCACAGCGACGCCTCCAGGCTGGCATACGGGATCAATCGGGTATTCACGTGGCTCTCCTTACGAAGGTATCCGCCGCAGTTCGTCGATGGTCTGCCGGAAGCGCTGCGCGATCACATCCTGCGCACTATGGACACCGCGCCGTACCAGCCAGTTCCCGCCCACCAGCACATCCCGCACCAGATTGTCGTTGCCGCTGAAAATGAGCGTGCCTAGGATAGCGTCTTTCGCGGTTCCGTAGAGATTCGGATGCTCCGCGTCCAGCACCAGCAGGTCGGCCCGGCGCCCGCTTTCCAGCGCGCCGACCGGCCGCCCGGACGCCCGCGCGCCCCCTTCCAGCGCCGCGCGCCACAGAAAGTCGCCCACCTGCCGCTCGCCCGCCGTGCAGGCGATATTGCGCCGCTGATGCTGCAAACGCTGGCCGTATTCCAGCCAGCGCAGCTCCTCAATGGGGCTTTGCGACACGTGGCTGTCGCTGCCGATGCCGAAGTAGCCGCCTTCGCTCAGGTAGGGCGCGAGCGGGAACAGGCCATCGCCGAGGTTTGCCTCCGTGGTCGGGCACAGCCCCACCACGGCGCCGCTGCGGGCGATATCGTCCACTTCGTCCGGGCTCAGATGCGTGGCGTGCACCAGGCACCAGCGCCGGTCGATGCCGATTTCGTCCAGCAGGTAACGCACGGGGCGCTTCCCGCTGTAGGCCAGGCTCTGTTCGACCTCCCCCTGCTGCTCGGCGATATGGATGTGCACCGGCCGGTTCTTCGGGACCGTTTGCAGGACCCGGAGGATCTCGGCCGCCGATGCCGCCCGCAGCGAGTGCGGCGCCACGCCCACTTCCACGCGGGCGCTGCGCAGCGGCTCCAGCGCGTCGATGATGCGCAGGATGTCGCGCGCGTCGGTGCGAAAGCGCAGCTGTTCCTGTTTGAGTGGCTGCTCGCCGAAGCCCGAATGGGTGTACAGCACCGGCAGCATGGTCATGCCGATGCCCGCCAGCGCCGCCGCCGCGATCACGCGCTCCGCCGTCTCGGCGGGCGGCGTGTACATCTCGCCATTCGGGTCGCGGTGGATGTAGTGGAACTCGCACACGGACGTGTACCCGTGGCGCAGGCATTCCACGTACAGCTGCGCGGCGATGGATTCCATCTGCAGCGGTGTGATGTGGCGCGCGAAGCGGTACATCAATTCGCGCCAGGTCCAGAAGCTGTCCGGCGAATCGCCACCCTTTTCCGTAAGCCCCGCCAGCGCACGCTGGAAGGCGTGCGAATGCAGGTTGACCATGCCGGGGACGACCAGCTGCGCGCTTTCGTCCGCGTCCTCGGCGCGCGCGTTCGGCGTCGCCGTGGTCAGGGTGCCGTTGGCGTCCCACTCCAGCAGCACGTCATCGCACCAGCCCTGCGGGAGAAAGGCGTGGCGCGCGAACAGGGACGTCATGCGCGCACCCACTCCAGCGCCGCGCCGGTGAGGTCGCGCAGCAGCGGCTGGATCTCGCTGGCGCGGTCCGGCCGGTAGCCGAACGGCGAGTCCTCGTCCATGTACGCGCACTGGCACATCTCGAGCTGGATCGCGTGCACGCCCTGCGCGGGCTGGCCATACTGGCGCGTGATGTAGCCGCCCTTGAAGCGGCCGTTGACCGCCACCGTGTAGCGGCCCTGCGCGTGCGCCACGCGCGTGACCGCATCCTGCATCGCCGGGTCGCAGGAGCGGCTCTCGGCGGTGCCGAAGTTCAAGTCCGGCAGCTTGCCCTCGAAGAAGCGCGGGCACACGGACATGATCGAATGCGCCTCCCACAGCACCACCTTGCCGTGCAGCGCCAGCAGGCGGTCCAGCTCCGCGCGCAGCTGGCGGTGGTAGGGCTGCCAGTAGCGCGCCAGCCGGTCCTGCACGGCGCTCGGGTCGGGCGCCATGCCGTCCTGGTAGAGCGGGTCGCGGCAGAAGGTGTCGACCGGGCACAGGCCCGTGGTGTCCATGCCGGGATAAAGGTTGGTGTCCTCCGGCGGGCGATTCAGGTCGATCACGTAGCGCGACCAGTGCGCGGCCAAGGTGGATGCACCCGTCTCGTCCAGAAAGTCGTACAGCTCGCGCAGGTGCCAGTCGGTGTCCCGCACGCGCAGCGCAGCCTCGGTCATGCTGGCGGCGATGTCCGGCGGGATCGCGGTGCCCACGTGGGGCATCGAGACCAGCAGCGGTGCGCTTCCTGCCTTGAAGTGGTAGTCCATGGGCCTTATCCCTATGCGTACAGCGGCGCGAACAGCCCCTTGCACTCGGCGCTCAGTTCTCCATCCAGCACCATGCGCTTGGCGATCTCGATGTCGGGCGCGAAGTGGCGGTCGACATCGAAGAACGGCACCTTGGCGCGCAGCGCGTTGTACACGTGCTCCAGGTGCGCGGACGATGTGAGCGGCCGGTGGAAATCGATGCCCTGTGCGGCCGCCAGCAGCTCGATGCCGACGATGACCGCGGTATTGTGCGCCATCTCATGCAAACGGCGCGCCGCGAAGGTGGCCATGCTGACGTGGTCCTCCTGGTTGGCCGACGTGGGCAGGCTGTCCACCGACGCCGGATGCGCGAGCGACTTGTTCTCGGAGGCCAGCGCCGCCGCCGTCACGTGCGCGATCATGAAGCCGGAGTTCACGCCCGGCTCGCGCACCAGGAAGGGCGGCAAACCTGAAAGCGTGGCGTCAATGAGCAGCGCGATACGGCGCTCGGCCAGGCCGCCGATCTCGGCGATCGCCAGCGCCAGCGTGTCCGCCGCAAAGGCCACCGGCTCGGCGTGGAAGTTACCACCCGAGATGATGTCGCCGGTCTCGGGAAAGATCAGTGGGTTGTCGGTGACAGCGTTCGCTTCGATCAGCAAGGTGCGCGAGACGTTGGCGATGATGTCCATGACGGCGCCCATGACCTGCGGCTGGCAGCGCAGCGAGTATGGGTCCTGCACCCGTTCGTCGCCCACCAGATGCGAGGCGCGGATCGCGCTGCCCGCCACCAGCTGGCGGTAGATACCCGCCGCCGCGATCTGGCCGGGCTGGCCGCGCACGGCGTGCACACGCGAGTCGAACGGTGCGTCCGAGCCCTTGGCCGCGTCCAGTGACAGCGCGCCGGAGACCATGCCCGCTTCCAGCAAACGCTCGGCCATGAACAGGCCATGCAGCGCCAGCGCGGTCGAGACCTGGGTGCCGTTGATCAGGGCCAGGCCTTCCTTCGCGGCCAGCACCACCGGCTCGATCCCGGCCTGCTTGAGCGCCGCAGCTGCGGGCATCAGGCGCCCTTCCACGCGCACGTCGCCGACGCCCAGCATGGCGAGCGTCATGTGGGCCAGCGGCGCCAGGTCGCCCGAGGCGCCGACCGAACCCTTGGCCGGAATCGCCGGCATGATGCCCGCGTTGTACAGAGCCACCAGCGTATCCACGATCAGCGGGCGTACGCCGGAGAAGCCGCGCGCCAAGCTGCCGATCTTGGTCAGCAGGACCAGGCGCACTGTCTGGTCGGTCATCAGGTCACCGGTGCCGACGGCGTGGGACAGGATCAGGTTGCGCTGCAGCTCTTCTAGCTTTTCGTCCGGGATACGGGTCTTGGCCAGCAGGCCGAAGCCGGTGTTGATGCCATAGGCCGGGCCGCCTTTGGCCACGATGGCGTCCACCGCCGCGGCGGAAGCCTTGATGTCGGCATAGGCGGCCGGGTCGAGCTGGATGGGCTGGTGCGCGTTCCAGGCGGAGCGCAGTTGGTGCAGCGACAGGGCGCCGGGTTTCAGGATCATCGTCATCGTTTTGTAGACCGGGTTATTTGATCATCGGGAGCTTCAGCCCGAACTTTTTGGCGCAGGCGATTGCGGTCTCGTAGCCCGCATCCGCATGGCGCATCACGCCACTGGCGCAGTCGTTGACCAGCACGCGCGCCAGGCGCTTCCCGGCGGCCTCGGTGCCATCGGCCACGATCACCACACCCGCATGCTGGGAATAGCCCATGCCGACGCCGCCGCCGTGGTGCAGCGAGACCCAGGTCGCGCCACCGGCGGTGTTGAGCATCGCGTTCAGCAGCGGCCAGTCGGAGACGGCATCGGTCCCGTCGCGCATCGCTTCGGTCTCGCGGTTGGGGCTCGCGACAGAGCCGGTGTCCAGGTGGTCGCGGCCGATCACGATCGGCGCCTTCAGCTCACCGGTGCGCACCATCTCGTTGAAGGCCAGGCCCGCGATATGGCGCTCGCCGAGGCCCAGCCAGCAGATCCGCGCGGGCAGGCCCTGGAAGGCGATGCGTTCGCGCGCCATGTCCAGCCAGCGGTGCACGCGCGCGTCCTGCGGGAACAGCTCCTTGATCTTGGCGTCGGTCTTGTAGATGTCCTCCGGGTCGCCGGACAGGGCCACCCAGCGGAACGGGCCGCGGCCTTCGCAGAACTGCGGGCGGATGTAGGCAGGCACGAAGCCGGGGAAGTCGAAGGCGTTCTTGACGCCGTGGTCCAGCGCCACCTGGCGGATATTGTTCCCGTAATCGACAGCCTTCGCGCCGAGGGCCTGCAGGTCCAGGATGGCCTGCACATGGCGGGCCGCCGATTGCGCAGCGGCTTCCTTGAGGCGCGCGTGCTGCGCCGGATCCTGCTGCGCGGCCTTCCACTCTTCCACCGTCCAGCCCTGCGGCAGGTAGCCGTTGATCAGGTCATGGGCCGAGGTCTGATCGGTGACGAGGTCCGGTTTGATGCCGCCTGCACGGGCACGGCGCACCAGCTCCGGTAATACGTCCGCCGCATTACCGAGCAAACCGATCGACACTGCTTCTGCGCGTGACGTATGATCCTTGATCAGCTCCAGGGCGTGATCGAGATCGCGCGCCTGCTTGTCCAGGTAGCGGGTGCGCAGGCGGAAGTCGATGCTCGACTGCTGGCATTCCACCGTCAGCGACACCGCGCCTGCGAAGGTCGCGGCCAGCGGCTGCGCGCCGCCCATGCCGCCCAGGCCCGCGGTCAGGATCCAGCGCCCGCCCCAGTCACCGCCGAAGTGCTGGCGGCCCGCCTCGGCAAAGGTCTCGTAGGTGCCCTGCACGATGCCCTGGGTGCCGATGTAGATCCAGCTCCCCGCGGTCATCTGCCCGAACATGAAGAGGCCCTTGCGATCGAGCTCATTAAAGTGCTCCCAGGTGGCCCACTTGGGCACCAGGTTGGAGTTCGCAAGCAGTACGCGCGGCGCATCGGCATGGGTCTGGAACACGCCGACCGGCTTCCCGGACTGGATCAACAGGGTCTGGTCGTCCTCGAGCTGGCGCAGCGACTCGAGAATCGCGTCGTAGCATTCCCAGTTGCGCGCCGCGCGGCCGATGCCGCCGTAGACCACCAGGTGCTTCGGGTTCTCGGCCACTTCCGCATCGAGATTATTCTGGATCATGCGGTAGGCGGCTTCGGTCAGCCAACTTTTGCAGTGCAGCTCCGGGCCACGCGGCGCGCGGATCTCGCGGCTGGCGTCGTAGCGGGGATCGTGGTCGAGACTCGTGGTCATGGCGGCTCCTCGGGGGTGAATTGCCGGTCAGTCTAAGGTTGTCTATACAACCAAGTCAAATACTTTTTGCAAGAGATTAGCACCCTGCGCGGGCTCCCGGAGGCCGCCCCGGAAAGGCCCCACGAGCGGGGTGGTGTGCGGCCTCCCGGTGCACAGGCCTTGAGCCGCCGCGCTGGCCCATGCTAAGGTGGCAAACTTGCTGGCTAATCAATGGAGACGAGATGAACCAAGCCGCTGACCGCTGTGTGGTGTGCGATGGCGCCATGCGCGCGGGGATGAAGCCGTGGCACGCAGTGTGCACCGGCTGCGCCTACGAGCAGGCCGCGCTGGAACCGGTCATCAACGATCCGCACGCGCACGCCAACATGGACGAGGCGGAGCGCGAGACGGCCCTGCGCGCGATCCGCCAGGAGAACTTTGCGGAGATCCTGCAGCACCTGGCCACCCTGGTGGCGCCGGGCGGCCGGCTGCTGGACGTGGGATGCGCGCACGGCTGGTTCCTGGAGGCGGCCTCCAACCAGTACCAGGTGCTCGGCATCGAGCCGGATGAAGCGGTGGCCGGCCGCACCAGCGCGCGCGGGCTGCCGGTGCGCTGTGGCTTCTTCCCCAACGTGCTGGCGGACGACGAACGCTTCGATGTCATCGTCTTCAACGACGTGCTGGAACACATTCCGGATGTGCGCGCGGCGGTCGATGCCTGCCACCGGCATCTCAACCCGAACGGGGTGCTGGTCCTGAACCTGCCGAACAGCGGCGGGTTCTTTTACCGGCTGTCCAAGGTGCTGGCGCGCGCCGGGGTGGCCGGGCCGTTCGAGCGGCTGTGGCAGAAGGACCTGCCGTCGCCGCACGTTCACTACTTCAACCCGGCCAATCTCTCGCGCCTGATCGAGCGGCATGGCTTCCGAAGCGAACGTGCCTTCCAGCTCCCGGCGATCCGCGCCAATGGGCTGTATGAGCGCATCCACTACGTCAACCGCAACCGGCTCACGGCCTCGGTGCAGTACCTCGGCGTGGCCGGCACGCTGCCCTTCCTCAAGCTGTTCCCGAGCGATATCGTGGTGGGAATGTATCGCAAAAAGTGATTACTGCTTTGCGTAGACCTGGCGTCCCGCGACCCAGGTCTGCAGCACCTGCGTCTTGTAGATATCGTAGGTCGGCATCGTGAACAGATCGCGGTCGATCACGATGAAGTCCGCCCATTTGCCCGGCTCCAGCGAGCCAAGCACCTTCTCCTGGTGCGCCGCATACGCCCCGTTCAAGGTGAAGCAGCGAAACGCCTCCTTCAGCGACATCGCCTGGTTCGGGTACCAGCCCGCCACCGGCTTGTTTTCGTGGTCCTCGCGCGTCACCGCCGCGTGCAGGCCGTAGAACGGGTTCGGCGACTCCACCGGGAAGTCGGAGCCGCACGCGATCTTCGAACCCTGGTGCAGGAAGCTGCGCCACGCATACGCGCCCTTGATGCGCTCATGGCCCACGCGGGTCTCGGCCATGTTCATGTCCGACGTAGCGTGGGTCGGCTGCATGGACGGGATGATGCCGAGCGTCTTGAAGCGCGGGATGTCCTGCGGCTGCACGATCTGCGAGTGCTCGATGCGGTTGCGCAGGCCGTCCGTATGCCACTTCGGCATCAGCTTCGCGAAGCCATCGAGGATCTGCTTGTTGCCCGCGTCGCCGATGGCGTGCACGTTGACCTGGTAGCCCTTCTTCATCGCCTTTTCCATCGCGGCCCGGATCTGTGCGTCGGTGCGGAACAGCAGGCCGTGGGTGTGCGGCTCATCGCTATATGGCTTGATCAGTGCCGCGCCGCGGCTGCCCAGGGCTCCGTCGGCATACAGTTTCACGGCACGCAGGGCGTACATGTCGTTGGCGTAGGTGTTCAGCGGGCCTTTCACCGCGAGTTCATCGAAGTCCCTCTCGGTCCCGCTGATCATGCCGTACACGCGCGCGGTCAGCTTGCCGTGGTCCGCGTAGTCGCGATACAGCCTGTCCTGGCCAACGCCGATCCCGGCATCGTGGACGCTGGTCAGGCCGACGCGCGCCATCTCGGCCAGGGCCTTGTCGAGGATCTGGCGGGCCTGCGCTTCGGTGGGCTGGGGAAGCTTGCGCTCGACCAGCTCCTGCGCCGCGTCCACCAGCACGCCGGTGGCGTGGCCGTTCGCATCGCGCATGATCTTGCCACCCACCGGGTCCGGCGTCTTGTCGTCGATGCCTGCCAGCTGAAGCGTTTTGGTGTTGGCCCAGCCGGCGTGGCCGTCCACGCGCTTGAGCCACACCGGGCGGTCGCTCACGACGCCATCCAGCTCCTGCGCGGTGGGGAAGCGGCCCAGCTTCCAGATCTCCTGGTTCCAGCCACGCCCGATCAGCCAGGGGTTCTGGGCGTTGGCCTTGCTGTAGTTGCCGATGGCCTGCAGCGCGTTTGGCAGAGAGGTGGTGGTGGTCAGGTCCAGGTCCGTCAGCATTTCGCCGAGGCCGAACACGTGGCCGTGGGCGTCGATCAGGCCGGGGATCAGGGTGCGGCCTTGCATGTCCACGTGTTTGGCGCCGGGCGCCTTGGCGGCGACGTCGGCGGCCTTGCCGACCGCGATGATGCGGCCATTGTCATCGATGGCCAGCGACGAGAACTGCACGATCTCGTTATTCGCGTTGAGGGTGTAGCCGTTGGCGTTGTCGATGACGGTGCTCGCGTGGGCCGAGGCGATGGCGGCGGCGGTGGCGGTCAGGGCGAACAGTGGGGCAAGGCGCATGGGGTCTCCATTCTTGGTCTGGTGGGTGAATCCGTGGTGGGATTCGACAGCAAGAACGGAGTGTAGCCTAGCTATTCGGCATCGTGGAAGATGACGCCCAATGTGTGGCGGTGGCCGGAGCGCAGGCGGCTTACGCCGTGGCGCATGTTGACCCGGTAGATGCCGCGCGTGCCGGTCACGGGGCGGTGGAAGACGGGGAAGATCACGGCGTCGCCCTGCTGCAGTGGGACCACCTCGGCGCGGGATTGCATGCGGGGGCGCTGTTCGGTGAGCACGAACTCGCCGCCGGTGAAGTCCTGATCCGGCTGCGAGAGCAGGATCGCGGCTTGCAGGGGGAAGACATGCTCGCCGTAGAGGTCCTGGTGGAGGCAGTTGTAGTCGCCTTCCTGGTAGCGCAGCAGGAGCGGCGTCGGGCGGGTCTGGCCGGCGGCGTGGCAGCGGGCGATGAAGTCCTCGTGCGCGGCGGGGAATCGGGTGGCGATCTCCATCGCGGCGTACCAGCGGTTGGCGATCTGCGCGAGCGGCGGGTAGAGCGTGGCGCGCAGGCGTTGCAGGTGGGCGGGCAGCGGGTAGGCAAAGTACTGGTACTCGCCCTCGCCGAAACCGTGGCGGGCCATGATCACACGGCTGCGGAACAGGTCCGGGCGATCGTAGGCGGCGACGTACTCGCGACAGGCGCGCTCGGACAGCAGGCGCGGAATAACGGCGCAGCCATAGGAGTTGAGATCCTCCTCGACTTGCTGCCAATCGATGCCAGCCAAGCGCGATGAACCATCGGAATGTGTCGAGGCGCGCGGCGGCGGCGCCCCGGCAGCGAGGCCGGGCTGCGGCGCACTGTGTGGGTCGGCCGCGGCTGCGGCGGGACCGGGATGGGGCACGCGGGCTGCCCGTACGGGCGCGCTCACGCCTGGCCCTCGCGGTCAAGCAGGGCGCGCTTGCGTTCGACGCCCCAGCGGTAACCGGAGATGCTGCCGTCCATGCGCACCACGCGGTGGCAGGGAATCGCCACGGCGATCGGATTGGCCGCGCAGGCCCCCGCCACTGCGCGCGCGCCATCGGGCATGCCAAGCCGCTGTGCCAGTTCCGCGTAGCTGACCGTCTCCCCGGCCGGCACCTCGCGCAAGGCCTGCCACACGCGCTGCTGGAAGGCCGTGCCCTGCACATCGAGCGGCAAATCAAGGCCCAGCCGTGGCGCCTCCACCAAGCCGATCACCTGCGCCACGGTCTGCTCGAAGTCCGCGTCCGCCCCGCGCAGCTGCGCCTTGGGGAAGCGATCCTGCAGGTCGCGCGCCAGCGCATCGGGATCGTCGCCCATCAGGATGCAGCAGATCCCCTTCACCGTGCTGGCCACCAGCACCGCGCCCAGCGAACACTCGGCCACCGCGAAGCGGATCACGACGCCCTCCCCGCCCGCACGGTAACGGCGCGGCGTCATGCCCAGGCGCTCATTGGACTCGGCGTAGAACCGCCCGCTGGAGCTGTAGCCCGCCGCGTAGATCGCCTCCGTCACGCTGCCCGCGTCGCCCAGCTCGCGCTGCACCCGCCCCGCGCGGCGCTGCGCCGCATAGGCCTTGGGGGTGATCCCGGTGTGCGCCTTGAACACGCGGTGCAGATGGAACGCCGAGACCCCGCACGCTTGCGCCAGGGTTTCCAGATCGGGCGCCTCCTCGGCCGCATCGAGCACCCGGCAGGCCTGGGCCACCAGCTGCGCGCGGCGCTCCTCCAGGCTCGGGCCGTCCGGCTGGCAGCGCAGGCAGGGACGGAATCCGGCGGCGCGCGCCGCGGCGCCGGTGTCATGGAAGGACACGTTCTCGCGCCGCGCCGGCCGCGCCGGGCAGCTCGGGCGGCAGTACACGCCGGTGGTCCGCACCGCGTACACGAACTGGCCGTCGGCGGCCTTGTCGCGCCGGCACACGGCGTCCCAGCGCGCCGCGTCGCTGGCGTAAGAATCAGTCATCTCGTCTCTCATCGTGCACTCCTTCTCATGGCATGGCGCCATGGTAGGAGAGCGCTGGCAGCCCGGCACTCCAGGTCTTGCTCTCAAATTTCAATGCTAGAATCAGGCGTCCAGCCCCTTACGCGGAGAGTAGTTTGGAAGCACCGGCAGCGCAAGAGAACACCCCCATTTTCCAGCGCATCAAGGATTACCTGCTTGGCGAAATCAACGCCGGCCGCTGGAAAGAAGGCGACGTCATTCCCTCCGAACAGGCGCTGGTGAAGCAGTTCGGCGTCTCGCGCATGACGGTCAACCGCGCGGTGCGCGAGCTCACCGCCGAGCAGGTGCTGACCCGGCGCCAAGGCTCCGGTACCTACGTCGCGCCGCAAAAAGTGCAGGCCACGCTGGTCGAAATCCGCAGCATCGCCGATGAGGTGCGGGCCCGCGGCCACAGCCACCGCAGCGCGCTGCAGGTGCTGGAAAAAGGCCAGGCGGACGACCTGCTCGCCCTGCAGTTCGGGGTCGAGGTCGGTGCGCGGCTGTTCCATTCGGTGATTGTCCACTACGAGAACGACGTGCCGATCCAGGTCGAGGACCGCTGGGTCAACCCGGCCTGCGCGCCGGACTACCTGGAGCAGGACTTCGCCCGCATCACCCCCAACGAATACCTCATCATCGCCGCGCCGCTGCAAGGGGCGACCTACTCGATCGAGGCGCTGGCGCCGCCCGCGGACATCGCCCGCATGCTGGCCATTGATGCCGCCCAGCCCTGCCTGGTCCTGCGCCGCCGGACGCGCGCCTTTGGCCAGACCGCGTCGGCCGTCACCATGTGGCACCCGGGCCACCGCTACCAGTTCGCCGGCAGCGTTGGCTGAGCCTTCCCTTTTGGTTCCGGACGCATGGAACTGCTAGTATGAGAGGGTGTGCGCCCGCCGCGCACTGCCGCGCCGTTGTTGTCGCCCTGCTCACGAAAGGATGTTCTTGCCCGCCGTCCGCCTGACCCGCTTCCGCCTGGCCCGTGGGCTGCGCGTGCGCGCCTGCGTGGCGGCGCTGGCCCTGGCCTGGGGCCTGCCCGCGTGCGCGCTGGACCGGGTGACGGTGCAGCTGAAGTGGAGCCACCAGTTCCAGTTCGCGGCCTTCTATGCGGCGCAGGCGCGCGGCTTCTACAAGGACGCGGGCCTGGAGGTCAATCTGCTGGAACTGCCGCGCGGCGGCGATCCGGCCGCGCCGCTCCTCAACGGCAACGCACAGTACGGCGTGCACAACACCGAGCTGCTGCTGCAGCGCGCGCAAGGCAAGCCGGTGGTGGTGCTGGCCACCCTGTTCCAGCATTCGCCGGCCACGCTGGCGATCCGCCATGGCGAGGACGGCAAGGCCGTGCCGCTGCGCGGCGCCGTCATCATGTTCGCGCCCGAACGGGTGGAGCTGGCGCGCTACCTGCACCGCATCGGCGCGGAGCCCTACAAGCGGGTGGACCCGAGCTTCCATGCCGAGGACCTGGGCAGCGGTCGGATCGACGCAATGGCCGCCTTCTCCACCGACACCCCTTGGGTGCTGCAGCGCGCCCACATCCCGTTCGACATGGTCAGCCCGCGCGCCGCGGGCATCGACTTCTACGGCGACGTCCTGTTCACCACGGAGAGCGAGCTGCGCGAGCATCCCAAGCGCGCGCAGGCCATGCGCGCGGCCACGCTCAAGGGCCTGGTGTACGCGATGGAGCACCCGTACGAGATCGCGGACCTGATCCGCGCCCGCTACCCCGAGCGCCTGAGCCGCGAGCAGCTGCTGTACGAGGCCCAGCACATGGTGCCCCTGCTGGATCTCGCCGTGGTGGAACCGGGCTACATCAACGCCGCGCGCTGGCGCACCATCGCGGACGAATACGCGGCAGCGGGCAAGCTGCCGCACGGGTTCCCGCTCGAAGGCTTTCTGTACCAGGCGCCGGACCCCGACGTCTCGGCGCTGTACGCCAGTGCCATCGCCGTGCTCACCCTGCTGGCCGCGATGGGCGCGGCCCTGTGGCGCTACGCGGGCCTGAAGCGCGCCCTGACTGGCGAACGCGCCGCCGCGCAGGAGGCCAAGCAGCGCCGCATGGATGCCGAGCGGCTGTACGAGTTCGCGCTGGAGAACGCGGGCGAAGGGGCTTGGCGCACCGAGCGTGCGGACGATGGCGTCAGCGCGAAGCTGGTGTTCAGCCCGCGCTACAAGGCCCTGCTGGGCTATGGGCCGGACGAATTCGAGCTCACCTACCCCGAGTGGCTGCGCCACGTGCACCCGGACGACCGCGCCGCCGTGGAGCATGCGCTCGGCCAGCTGCTGCCCGCCCCCGGCCGCCAGCCGGCCGACCGTTTTTCGGTGGAGCTGCGCCTGCGCGGCAAGGACGGCAGCTATGTGCGGGTGCAGGCGCAGGGCATGGTGATGGCCCGCGACAGCGAAGGCCGGCCGCTGCGCAGCGCGGGCAGCC
>NZ_SPVF01000018.1 GCF_004614185.1 Zemynaea arenosa
CCTGACCGGAGCCGCTGTCCGCCCGGCAGCCCCGCCCAGGGCCGATTCTGGGCTGCTGGGCGGCACTCGGCTACACTAGCGGCCATGACGCCGCACCGATTCGCCTGTCTCCTCGCCGCCGCACTGGCCGGGTGTAGCGGGCAGTCCGACCCGCCGGCCCAGGTCTCTGTCCCGGCGCCTGCGCCAGCCACCACCGCCGCGGCGACGGCCGCGCAGACGGTGGCCGAGGCCCCGGTTAGCTATCCGATCCTGTTCGTCACCCAGGTCCCAGTCCATACAGACATGGCGGGCCGCCTGTCCGCCTTTGCCAATCACCTGACCGGCGTACAGCGCGTGCCGCGCGGCGGCGACCTGTGGTTGCGCTACCCGGATGGCCGCCTGCGCAACCTGACCCGCGAGGCGGGCTTCGGCCACGCCGGCCTGCAGGATGGCAGGTCCATCGCCGTGCGCGAGCCGGCGGTCGACTGGAGCGGCGGGAAGGCGGTGTTCTCGATGCTGGTCGGCGCCTCGGGTGGCACCTGGCAGATCTACGAAGTGACCGGCCTCGGGCCGAAGGACAAGGCGCGCATAGTGCGCGTGCCCACCCAGCCGGCGGGCTACAACAATGTCTCCCCGCTGTACGCCAGCGATGGGCGCATCCTGTTCACCTCCGACCGCCCGCGCGGCGGCGAAGCCCACCTGTATCCGCAGCTGGACGAATACGAGGCCACGCCCACCACCACCGGCATCTGGAGCCTGGACCCGGCCAGCGGCCAGCTGCGGCTCCTGACGCACACGCCCAGTGGCGCTTTCTCGCCCATCGTGGACAGCTACGGCCGCATCGTGTTCACCCGCTGGGACCATCAGCAGCAGGACCAGCTGGCGCAGCGCGACCGCGACGCCCAGCACAATGGCGTGGCGCTGCCGTTCAAATCCTTCAACTACGCGGGGGAAGCGGCCAGCGACCCGGCGACCACGTCGCGTGACGAGCCGTTCCCTGAATCGCGCGCGGGCAGCACGGGTCCGTACGGGGATGTGAGCGCCTTCGCCACCAACTTCTTCACCGCCTGGACCATCAACCAGGACGGCACCGGCGAGGAGACCCTGAACCACGTCGGCCAGCACGAACTCTCCTTCGGCTACCTGACCCCGAGCTTCAAGAACGACCCGGCGCTCACCAGCCGCACGCTGGACACCCTGCACGCCAACCAGCTATCGATCCGGCGCGAGGGCGGCCTGTTCCACCTGCGGGAAGATCCGCGCCAGCCCGGCACCTACTTCGGCACCGCCGCGCGCGAATCCGGCTCCTTCACCACCGCCCAGATCGTGCGGCTGACCGGGGCGCCGCAGCTCAACGGCGAGCAGATGACGCTGACCTCCGTCACCGAGCCTTCGCCGTCTGACCTGTACCAGGGCGGCCGCTTCCGCAACCCGCTGCCGTTGTCGGACGGTGCGCTGATCGCCAGCCACACGCGCAGCATCGGCCCGGTCGACCAGGGCGGCACGCTCGATGGCTTGCGCCTGGTGCGGCTGGAGCGGGATGCGGCCACGGGCCGCTACCGCGCGGGCGCACCCCTGACTTCCGGCCTGCGCAAGTCGGTCCGCTGGCCAAGCCCGTCCGGCATGCAGGCATACAGTGGCGACCTGTGGGAGCTGGAAGCCGTCGAAGTCCGCCCGCGCCGCGCGCCCGACCGCCACGAAGGTCCGCTGGAAGCGCCGGAACGCGCCGTGCTGGCCGAGGAGGGCGTGGACGAAGCCGCGCTGCGCGCCTGGCTGACCCGCCGCGAGCTGGCGCTGGTCGTCACCCGCGACCAGACCACGCGCGACCGGGCCGACCGCCAGCAGCCCTACAATCTGCGCGTGCCCGGCGGTGTCCAGACACTCGCGAACGGTGCTTCCGGCGGAAGGGTGTACGATATCGCCCACTTCCAGCTGTTTGAAGCCGAGCAGCTGCGGGCCTACCCGGACCGGCCGGGCCGGCGCGTGCTGGCCGAACCGCTGCGCGACATAGCGAAAGTCCCGAATCCGCCCAATCCGGCGGGTCCGCCGGGCAGCGTACGGATCGCGGCGGACGGCTCGACGGCGGCCTTCGTCCCGGCCCGGCGCGCGCTGACGTGGCAGACCACCGACCCGCGCGGCACGGCCATCGTCCGGGAGCGCAACTGGATCACGTTCCAGCCGGGCGAGATGCGCACCTGCGCCTCCTGCCATGGCGTCAACAGCGTGACCCAGGCGGGCCTGCCGCCCCCGGTCAACAAGCCGGAGGCGCTGCGCCAGCTGCTGCGCTATTGGAAAAACAATTTGAACCCATGACCGATCACACCAACGCAACCAACGACGTAGTCAACAGCGCCGCCAACATGGCAACGCCGGACGGCACCACGACCGCCGCCACCGACACCTTCCCGACCCCGGTTGACCTCCACACCCACCACAAGGCCGGCCTGGGCGCGCTGACCCTGGCCGCCGTGGGCATCGTCTACGGCGACATCGGCACCAGCCCCCTGTACACGCTCAAGACCATCTTCGACCCCACCCACGGCCTGCCGCTCAATTCCTTCAATCTGCTGGGCGCCATCTCGCTGATCTTCTGGGGCCTGATGATGATCGTCTCGCTCAAGTACGTGACGCTGGTCCTGCGGGCGGACAACCGCGGCGAGGGCGGGATCATGGCCTTGATGGCGCTGGCCCTCAATTCCGTCACCACACGTTCGCGCTGGCACGGCGTGCTGCTGATGATCGGCGTGTTCGGCGCCACCATGTTTTACGGCGACAGTGTGATCACCCCTGCCATTTCGGTGCTGGGCGCGATCGAGGGCCTGGAAGTGGCCGCTCCTGGCCTCGGGCGCTACGTGGTGCCGATTTCAGTCGTCGTGCTGATTGCGCTGTACTGGCTGCAGAAGCGTGGGACTGCGGGCATCGGCAAATTCTTCGGTCCGATCATGATGGTGTGGTTTGCCGCGCTGGCGGCGATGGGCATCATCAACATCGTGGCCGAACCGGCTATCCTGCAGGCCCTGAATCCAATCCATGCCGTGCGCTTCCTGGCGTCGAATGGCTTCATCGCCTTCGTCGCGCTGGGCGCCGTGGTGCTGGCCTTCACCGGCGCCGAGGCGCTGTATGCCGACATGGGCCACTTTGGCAAGAAGCCGATCCGCGCGGCCTGGGGCTTCGTGGTGGCGCCGGCGCTGGTGCTCAACTACTTTGGCCAGGGGGCGCTGCTGATCATGCGCCCGCAGGCGATCGAGAATCCGTTCTTCCACCAGCTGGGCGAGTGGAGCGTGTACCCGCTGGTGATCTTGTCGACCCTCGCCGCGGTGATTGCGTCGCAGGCCACCATCTCCGGCGCGTTCTCGATGACCAAGCAGGCCATCAACCTGGGCATGCTGCCGCGCATGCGGGTGCTGCACACCTCCGCAACCGAGATCGGCCAGATCTACATCCCGGCCGTGTGCTGGGCGCAGCTGCTGGTGGTGCTGGGCGCGGTGACGGGCTTCGGTTCCTCGGACAAGCTGGCCGGCGCCTACGGCATCGCCGTGACCGCGACCATGGGCGCGACCACCATCCTCACCTTCTTCGTCACCCGCTACCGCTGGAAGCTGCCGCTGATCCTGTGCTTCGGCGCCACCGGCTTTTTCTTCATCATGGACGTGGCGCTGTTCTCGGCCAGTGCCCTCAAGCTGTTCCACGGCGGCTGGTTCCCGCTGCTGCTGGGGATTGTTCTATTCACCATCATGCTGACCTGGCGCACCGGACGCGCGCTGGTGTTCGAGAACCTGGAGAAGCATGCGATCCCGCTGGACGACTTCCTGCAGTCGGTGTTCGTGGCGCCGCCGCAGCGTGTGGCGGGGACCGCGATCTTCATGCGCGGTGAGACCGACGGCGTGCCGCACGCGCTGCTGCACAATCTCCTGCACAACAAGGTGCTGCACGAGCGCGTGGTGTTCCTGACCGTGCATATCCTGGAGCAGCCCTTCGTGGCGGACCGCGACCGGGTGAAGATCACGCCGCTCGGCCACGAGTGCTACCAGGTCAACGTCTATTACGGCTTCAAGGAAGAGCCGAATATTCCGAAGGCGATGGACCGTTGCGGCGAGCAGGGGCTGGCGTTCGAGATGATGGAGACCTCCTTCTTCATCGCCCGCCAGACCGTGATCTCGACGCCGGAACGCGGCATGGCGCAGTGGCGCGAGCACCTGTTCGTGGTCATGACCCGCAACGCCCGCGCGGCAGCCGACTACTTCCAGATCCCGTCCAACCGCGTGATCGAGCTGGGAACGCAGGTCGAGATCTGAAGCGTCGCCGCGTATGCATCGGCACATTTGGTCACAAATGTAAGACAAATTTTGGACACCGGCGGGCAGACCGCGCGCGCGGCATGCTGGTACACTTCCGCGTCTTTATAACCTGACAGGTGTCCGTCTCATGAACTTCAAGCCTTTCCTCGCTGCTGCCTTTGTGGCGGCTCTTTCGCTGGCCGGTTGCGGCGGCGGTGGTGGTGACTCCGGCGGCAGCAGCAATCCGTCGCTGATCTACTCCGGCAACCCGACGGCTCTCAAGACGACCGACATCACCGTCGGCACTGGCGCGGAAGCCGTCAATGGCAAGACCGTCGAGGTGAAGTACACGGGCTGGCTGTACAACGACAAGGCCACGGACTTGAAAGGTACGCAGTTCGATACCGGCACCATCGCAGGCGCGAACGCGTTCGTGGTCGGGAACAATAGCCTGATCAAAGGCTTCGACCAGGGCCTGGTCGGCATGAAGGTGGGCGGCAAGCGCACCATCCTGATCCCGTCCAGCCTCGGTTATGGCGCCGCCGGCCGCGCCCCGTCGATCCCGGGCAACGCAGGCCTGGTGTTCGAAGTCGAGCTGACTTCGGTGAAGTAAGCCACCCGGCGCGCAACAAGAAAAGCCAGCCTGCGGGCTGGCTTTTTTGCGTCCAGCGTGTGCGCAGCCTCAGTCGCGCAAGGCCAGCACCGGCGTGATCCGCATCGCGCTGAAGGTGTGCCGCAAGGTCGACACCAGCGCCACCAGCAGCGCTACGCCGAGCGCGAAGGCCACAGTCCACAGGCCGATCGGCGCCTTTTCCGTGAACGAGGACAGGTAGCGCTGCGTCGCCAGCCACGCCACGGGGAGGCCGATCAAGGCCCCGATTCCGATCAGCGCCATGAACTCGCGCGCCACCAGCTTGCCGATGTCTGCGCCGCCCGCGCCATACAGCTTGCGCAGCACGATCTCGCGGGTGCGGCGCTGCACGCTGTAGGCCGACAGCACGTAGATACCGAAGGCCGCGATCGCAATCGCGATCAGGCTCGAAGACGCCAGCAGCTTGGCCAGGCGCCGGTCTTCGTCATAGTTGCGCGAAAAGAGCGCGGGCATGCGCTTGATGTCCAGCACCGCGTTCGGGAAGAAGCGCGGCCACATCTCCTCGATCGCATGCTGCACCTCCTCCATGTGCCCCGGCGCGCGCACGCTCAGTACCGCGGTGCGGTTCTCCAGGAAGTACACGGTCGGCTGCATCGTCTCGCGCGCGCTGCGGTGGCGGATGTCCGGCGCCACGCCCACCACTTGCATCGGCGGGCTCTTACTGTCGGTCATCGGGAAATGCACGAACTTGCCGGTGGCCTCCTGCGCGCTGGCAAAGCCCAGTGCCTTGATCCCGGCTTCGTTGATGACGATCTTGTTGTCATCCTCGATCTTGTCCATGGACCGGTTGTACAGGCGGCCGGATACGGGCTTGAGGCCATACACATCGAAGAAGTCCGGGTCCACCAGCAGGTAATGGATCTCGGTGGAGTTGCCTCCCTCGCGCTGCAGGGCGGTGCTGTTGTGGTTCCGGGTGACGGGAGCATCCGACAGTGCCACCCCGGTCACGCC
Organism: Zemynaea arenosa; assembly: GCF_004614185.1. GTDB lineage: Bacteria > Pseudomonadota > Gammaproteobacteria > Burkholderiales > Burkholderiaceae_D > Telluria > Telluria arenosa. Next base: position 5,860 of record NZ_SPVF01000018.1, read on the forward strand.
CGGGATGCGCTTGACGGCATCGCGGAAGGCGCTGGTGTTCGCCTTGCGCATGTCGTCCGGCGCTTCCACGACCAGCAGCGAGCTGGCGTCGAAGCCCGGGTCGAGCGAACTGGCGTACTGGGTCTGCCACGCCACGGACAGGGTCAGGCCGGTGAGCCCCATCGCGGTCCCGAACTGCAGCACCGTCAGTACGCGGCGCATCCACAGACCGCCCGTGGTCTCGGCATTGCCGCGGCCCTGCAGGGCGGAGGTCGGGCGCACCTTGAGCGCCGACCACGTCGGGTAGGCGCCCGAGGCCAGGCCGATGCTCACGCCCAGCGCAAGGCTGATCAGCAGGGCGGGCACATCGAACATGTGGTCGAACTTGCGCTGCACGAGGTCCCCGAACACGGGCAGCAGCAGCCACGCGAGCAGCAGGCCGATGGCAGTGGCGATCAGGCACACGAGGATGGACTCGGCCAGGAACTGGCGGCTTACTTGCCCCGCGCTGGCACCGATCACCTTGCGCACTGCGATCTCGCGCTGGCGGCGCAGGGTGCGCACCGTGGCGAGGTTGACATAGTTGGTGGCGGCCAGCAGCAGGATCAGCACCGCGACCGCGGCCAGACCGAGGACGCTCTTGCGGTCACCGTGCGGGATGTCGCCGCTGCCGCCATTGTTGCGCACGTCCGGATCGAGATAGACATCGGCCAGCGGCATCAGCGCGAAATCCAGTGCATTCTGGCCGTTCAGGGCCGCGACCTGCTGGGGGCTCATGCGCTTGTAGAAGGCGGAGTTGAGCATCGCGCGCAGGATCGCATCCTGCACTGGGCCGGGCTGCGGCGTTCCGGTGAACTTGACGTACACCGGGCCGTGCGAGGAGCCCCAGTTGGTCTCCACCAGGTGGCGGTATTCCTGGTCCCAGATCGCGGTCTTGATGCCGGCCAGTGCGGCGTAAGGCTGCACCGTGGCGGCGGGCGGGTCTTCCAGCACGGCGCCGATCAGGTACGGCTTGCCGGCGATGCGCACCGACTGCCCGGCCACGTTGATGGAGTTGAACAGGCGCGTCGCGGTCTCGCGGGTCAGGGCGATGTTGTCCGGCTTGAGCAGGGTGGTCTTGAGGTCCCCTGACAGCACCTTGGGCTGGAAGATCTGCTGGAAGGCCGGATCGACCGTCGTGATCTCGATGGTCTGCACATGGCCGTCGACCAGTACGTCGGTCTCGTGGCTGATGGCAGTGGTGGCCAGCAGCGGCACGCCGCTCGCCACGATGGCGTCGCGGCCCGGAAGGCTGATCTGCTGTCCCCATTCGCCGGACGAACCCACGGTGTTCCAGCGCTGCTTGACGAGGAAGATGCGGTCGTGGTCCGGTACGTGCTGGTCGTAGGAGAACGAGTGGCGCACGAAGCCGAGCAGCAGGAAGCACACGGCAAAACCGATCGCCAGGCCCAGGATCACCACGGCGGAGTAGGCCGGTTCCTTGATCAGGAGGCGCCAGCCAATCCGGAAGTCACGCAAGTTGAGCATTTGATGTCTCCTTACGCGGCCTGCAGCGCGTCGACCACGATGCGGCCATCGAGCAGGTGCAGCGTGCGCGAGGCCTGTGCGGCGTGGGCCGGCGAGTGGGTGACCATGACCACGGTCGTGCCTTCGGCATTGATGGTGCGCAGGATCCGCATGACCTCATCGCCATGTGCGGTGTCCAGGTTACCGGTCGGTTCGTCGGCAAGCAGCACGGCGGGGCCGGCGACCAGGGCGCGGGCGATCGCCACGCGCTGCTGCTGGCCTCCGGACAGCTGGGATGGGCGGTGCCCGGCGCGGTGGCCGATGCCCAGGCGGTTCAGCATCGCGGTCACGCGTTCCTTGCGTTCCCGGGCCGGAGTGCCGTTGTATTCGAGCGCCAGGTCGACGTTCTCGTAGACGGACAGCTCTTCGATCAGGTTGAAGCTCTGGAAGATGAAGCCGATGCGGCCGCGCCGCAGTTCATTGAGCTTCGATTCGCTCCAGCCGGCGATGTTCTTCCCCTCGAACCAGTATTCACCTTCGGTCGGCACGTCCAGCAGGCCCAGCAGCGACAGCAGGGTCGATTTGCCGCAGCCGGATGGCCCGGTGATGGCCACGTATTCACCGGCGCCGATTTCGAGGTCGATGCCGTCGAGCGCGCGGGTCTGGACTTCGCCGGCCTGGTGGACTTTGCTGACGCCATTCAGTTTGAGCATGATGGTTCCCTTCGTGTTGGAGTTGTTCGTTCGATGATTAGTTGGAGAGCTGCAGGGTCTCGGCCTTGCCGAACTGCGCGTAGCTGGAGACGATGACCTTGTCCCCGGCGTTCAGCCCGGAGAGCACTTCGATCTGGCTGTTGGAGCGGCGGCCGATGCGCACCGGGCGCTTTTCGGCGTGGCCGCGGCGGTCCAGCACAAAGACCCACGAGCCGCCGGTGTCGTTGACGAAGGCCGCATTCGGCAGCAGCAGAGCCTGCGCTGGCTGGCCGAGCGTCACTTGCGCATCCATGCTCTGGCCTGGATTCAGGCCTTGGGGCTGGCCGTGCGTGAAGATCATCTCCATGGTGAAACGGCCGTCCTTGATCTGCGGGTAGATGGTGGAGACGTCGACGTCATAGGCCTTTCCGTCCTGCGCGGTCACCCGGCCATGGCGGCCAACCGAGACGCGGTTCAGGTAGAACTCGTCCACGTCCGCCGTCAGCTTGAATGCGGACGGGTCGTCGATGCGGCCGATGTGCTGATCCGGGCGCACGGTCTCGCCAACCTTGAGGCGGAAGCCGGTCAGCTTGCCGTCGGCGGGCGCGCGGAAGGCCAGGGCGTCCACGGTGGCGGTGACGATGCGCAGGCCGCGTTCCAGGCCGGCGATGGCGGTGTCCATCTGAACCAGCGCCTCGTGCTGCACGCGCTTTTCCAGGTCGGCGCTCTTGCGCTCCGTCTCGACAGCGCGTTCGGCCTGCGCCAGCTTGTCGTGCGATTCCTCCAGCGCCACGGAGGAGATGAAGCCCTGGGACGACAATTTCAGGTTGCGCTCGTAGGCCTTCCTGGCCTGGTCCCGCGCGAACACCAGGTCGTCGAGGCGGCGTTCGTGATCGGTGCGGCTGGCTTCCTGCGCCACGCGCAGGTTCTGCAGGTTGGAGATCTGCTGCGCGCGTTCGCCCTGGCGCTGCAGCAGGTCCAGGTTGCGCTGCGTGTTGGACATGCGGAACAGCAGGTCGCCCTTCCTGACCATGGCGCCGTCCTTGACCACCACCTCTTCAACCCGGCCCGATTCGATCGAATCGAGGATGAAGGAGTTGAGCGGCTCGGCGGTGGCGCGCACCACGATGTCGTCGTTGAAGATGCCGCGGGTGACGGTGGCGATGCGGACGTCGCGCTGCTCGACCTGCAGGCCGTGGGGGACAAAGTACCAGACGGCGCCCGCACCCAGCAGCACAGCGAGCACGCCGGCGCCAATCTTCAGCGCGAGCTTGCCGCGCTTTTTCGGCACCACGGTGTCCATGCCGGAGCCGGGTTGGGCGAGGTGGGGAGGAATACGGTCCATGTTCGGGTTTTTCTGGTGTTGAACGAATGACTCGTACAGTGCAAGCAGCGTGCCAGCGTTAAATCCGCTGTTTTTGGCCTGTTTTGACGCGCGCTTGTCCGGTAGTGGACAGTTGCAGGTGTCCGCTTTCGAACAGGTGTTTTTTGCAAAAGCCCGCTGCTAGAATGGCTCGACTTTTTGCCACCCTTTCCCCCTCATGGCCAGCGACGCCGGCACCATCCTCATACTCGACGACGACATCGACGTGGCCTGCGCGGCGCAGCTGCTGCTGCGCCGCCGTTTCGGCAAGGCGCTTACCGCCCACGACGCCGCAACCGCGCGCGAACTGGCGGGTATGCATATGCCGGCTGTGGTGCTCCTCGATTTCAACTTCACGCCCGGGCGCACCGATGGGCGCGAAGGGCTGGAGATGCTGGCCTGGCTGCGCGCGCAGCCGCAGCCGCCGGAGGTCATCGCGATGACGGCGTATGCGGATGTGCCGCTGGCGGTGGAGGCCCTGAAGCTCGGCGCAGGGGACTTCATCACCAAGCCGTGGGAGAACTCGCGGCTGGTGGCGGCGGTGGAGGCGGCGCTGGCCCGCCGCGCTCCGCGTCCGGGCGGCAGCTCGGCGACGGCGGACCTGATGGGCGACTCGGCCGCGATGCGTGAGGTGAAGGCCATGATCGAAAGCGTGGGGCCGACGGAGGCCAACGTCATGATCCTCGGCGAGAACGGTGTGGGCAAGGAGCTGGTGGCGCGCGCGGTGCACCAGGCGTCGCGGCGCGCGCACGGGCAGTTCCTGGCGGTGGACATGGGGGCGCTGCCCGAGACGACGGTGGAGAGCGAGCTGTTTGGCCACCGGCGCGGGGCGTTCACGGATGCGAAGGAGGCGCGCGCGGGACGCTTCCAGGCGGCGCGCGGAGGCACGCTGTTCCTCGACGAGATCGGGAATTTGCCGCTGGCAGCGCAGGCCAAGCTGCTCACGGTGCTGGAGCGGCGCGAAGTCACGCCGATCGGCGCGGACCGCGCGGAGCCGATCGATGTGCGCATCGTCAGCGCGACCAATCTGGAAGAGGCGCGCTTGTTCGACGCCTCCGTGTTCCGGCCGGACCTGCTGTTCCGGTTGAATACCATCGTGATCCGCGTGCCGCCGTTGCGGGCGCGCCGGGCTGATATCGAGCCGCTGCTGCGGCATTACATTGCGTTTTATGAGAGCCAGTATGGCAAGGCGCCGCGCAGTATCGACGGCGCGGCCATCGAACAGCTGCGCGCCTACGCGTGGCCGGGCAACGTGCGCGCGTTGCGGCACGCGTGCGAGCGCGCGGTCATCCTCGGCATGCAGGACAGCTACCGCTACGAGGACTTTGGCGTGGGACCGGTACACAGCACGGCAACGGGGGGCGATACGCGGCGGCTCGGCGGGGCTACCGGTGAGACCGACGGCGACGCGGCTGCGCACGGGACGGGAGGATACGGCACCAGCTCCACTGCCAGTGGCGGAGACGCACTGCGGCCCGCTGGCGGGCACGGCGCCGGCCCTGCGGTCATGGGCGGGGAAGCCTTGCGGTCCGTGGGCGGGCATGGCACTGGTCCTGCAACCGGTGACGGCGATGCTGTGCGGCCTGCGGGCGCGGACATGCTGCGCCTCGATGCGGTGGAGCGCGAGACCATCGCGGCCGCGCTGGCGCAGGCCAACGGGAACATCAGCCAGGCCGCGCGTTTGCTGGGCCTTTCGCGCGCGGCGCTGTACCGCAAACTCGAGAAGCATGGGCTCTGAAGAGCGCACCAAGGTGCGCATCGCCGTCAGCGCCGTGTGGATGGCGCTGATGGGCGTCCTCGGCGGCGCTCACCTGGACTCGCCGCGCATCGCGGTGCTGGCGGCCTGCATCGCGCTGGCGCTGCTGCTTCTCATCGGGCATGACCTGCAAAGCCTGCGCAAGGTGCAGACGAATTTCGGTCCCGAGGTCCTGCCGCTGACGGCCGATCAGCAAGCCTTGCTGGACCAGGCCTTGCTGCTGGAGGCGCGGCTGGAATACGCGCCGATTGCGCTGTTCCGCATCGAGCAGAAGACCGCAGACGTGGTCCATGCTGCCAACACCAACGCGCGCCGACTGGTGGCGCCGGGACGCGCCACCGATCCCGCCGCACTGTTCGCCCGCTTGCGCGGGCTGCCCGTCGATTCGCGCACCATGATCGCTTTCCAGACCGAACGCGGTGACGAGCGCGCGCTGGCAGCCGTGTCCCAGCTTACGCTGCGCGGCGAGACCACGCGGCTGGTGGCCCTGATGCCGGTCGAGAGCGAGCTGGAAGCGGAAGCGCTGAAGGCGTGGCAGCAGCTGGTGCACGTGCTCACGCACGAGATCATGAATTCGCTCACGCCGGTAGCCTCGCTGTCGCATACGGCATTCGACTTGCTGGATGAGTTGCGCGGGCAGGCGCCGCACGATGCGGTGCAGGACCTGGCGACGGCGATGGACGCTATCGGCCGCCGCGCCGACAGCCTGGTGGCGTTCGTCGGCAGCTACCGCAGCCTCGCCAACCTTCCGCAACCGCGGCCGGAATTGATGCGCATGGCGGACGTGTTCGCGCGGGTGGAAGCGCTGGTGGGCGAGGGCTGGCGGGCGCGCGGCGGTGCCGTGACGTTCCAGTCGGATCCGTCCACGCTGGAGCTGCGCGCGGACCCGGGCCAGCTGGAGCAGGCCCTCATCAACCTGCTGAAGAATTCCGCCGAAGCGACGGCCGATCTGCTCCATCCGCAGGCCTCCGTGAGGGCTCGCCTGGCACGCGGCACCCGCCTGCGCATCGAAGTCACCGACAACGGGCCGGGCGTGCCGGACGAACTGTCGACGCAAATCTTCACCCCCTTCTTCAGCACCAAGAAGCACGGCACCGGCATCGGCCTGGCGATGGTGCGCCACCTGGTTCACGCCAACGGCGGCACCGTCCGCTACGCCCGCCCCGCCTCCCGCGGCGCCCGCTTCGTCATCACCTTTTGACCTCTCGTTGAGACGACCCCGCGAGCGCCCGGCGCCACCGGGGTCAGGCCTCGGCACACCGGCATGGGGTCAGGCACCTGGGGAGACGCAGGCCTGACCCCGAGCTATTTGACGTTTGCCGCAACTCCCGCGGTTGACGGATGATTGACTGATCAGCGTGCCAAGGAATGTAACGCAACCGGTTGTGGAGCGTGGTGAGGGGTCAGGCACCAAGAGGGCCGTGAGGCCTGACCCCGCAGGTGAGGTACTGAGGTGTGCGGCGGCGCGCTGCGCTTACGGCGCGGGACGCAGCATGTCGACGTGGAGGATGCCGTCTTCGTCGTAGGGGGCGGTGATGGTGGCGAAGCCGAAGCTGGCGTAGAACTGTTCGAGGTAGGCCTGGGCGCCGATGCGGTTGGCGTACGAGGGATACAGCTCGTCGGCCAGGGCCACGCCGCGCGCCATCAGTTCGCGCCCGATGCCGCTGCCGCGCGCGGCCTGCGTCGTCAGCACGCGGCCGATCGACTTCTCGTCGTACTTGGCGCCCGGCGGCAGCACGCGCAGGTAGGCGGCGATCTCGCGATAGCCTTCGCCCTCCTGCCACGCGATCAGGTGGTGCGCCACCTGATCCAGCCCGTCGAAGTCATTGTAGAAGCACTGCTGCTCCAGCACGAACACCTGCTGGCGCGCAGCCAGCACGGCATACAGCTCGGCGTTGGACAGTTCGGGAAAGGTGGCGACCTGCCACTGCAAGGAAGAGGTCCCGCCCGTCATTCGCGCACGTCCCCGCACAGGCGGCTGCAGTTGTAGCGTTCCACGAATTCATCGAAGCTGATCGTGTCAGACTCCTCGATCTTTTTTTGCTCGGCCAGCGAGGCTGCGGCCATCTCTTCGAATTCTTCCAGCTCCACCGGCATCAGGGGGCTGTCGCGGAAGTGCGCCGCGTGCTGTTCCGTCATGCGCAGGCCGAATGCCTGGAACGAGCCGGCGGCCTTGATCTCTTCCAGCACGCGCGCGGACGGCGTCTTGGATGGATCGGCCACCTTGGCGTCCTGGAAGGCCAGCGACTGCATGTGCGCTTCGTCGTCGCGGTCCTGGTCCAGCAGCATGGCCACGGGCCGGATGCGGTCCAGCAGCTCGGCCGCCCATTCGCGCAGCGGGACTTCCTCTTCACCGCGCGTCAGGGTCAGGGCCGGGTTGCGGCCTTCCTTCACGGTGCGCAGGAAGTTGCGGGCGTGGACCTGCGACTGCATCTCGTTGATATACGGGCTCTCATCGAGGGCACAGAACAGGAGGAAGGCGTCGAGGAAGCGCCCGGTCTCGATCGAGATGCCGACTGGCTCGAAAGGATCGACGTCCAGGCAGCGCACTTCGATGTACTGCACGCCGCGGTTGCACAGCGCCTGCACCGGGCGCTCGCCGGTGTTGATCACGCGCTTCGGACGGATGGTGGAGTAGTACTCGTTCTCGATCTGCAGCACGTTGGCGTTCAGCTGGATCCACTCGCCATCCTTCTTGGTGCCGAGGGCCGCGTAGGGCGGATACGGGCGGTTCACGGCGCCCATCAGCGTGCGCACGTAGGACTCGAGCGAGTTCTCGTGCGGGGTCAGGCCCGCCTGCGCATCGTTCTGGTAACCGAGGTCGCTCATGCGCAGGCTGGTGGCATACGGCAGGTAGAGCGTGTCGTCCGAAAGTGGCTGCAGGTTGTGCTGGCGGCCGCGCAGGAAGTCCTTGGACAGGGCGGGCGAGGCGCCGAACAAGTACATCAGCAGCCAGCTGTAGCGGCGGAAGTTGCGGATGGTGGCGATGTAGCTCTCGGACTGGATGTCGCGCAGCGGCGCGCGGCGCTCTTCCGGGACACCGTCCGCGGCCAGCAGCAGCGGCCACAGTTTTTCGGGCAGCGAGTAGTTGTAGTGGATGCCCGCGATGCACTGCATGGCTTTCCCGTAGCGCAACGCCAGGCCGCGGCGGTACACATGCTTGAGCATCCCGATGTTGGAGGTGCCGTAGTTGGCGATCTCGATCTCGGCTTCCGACGGCAGCTGGCAGGGCATGGACTGCGACCAGATCATCTCGGAACCGAGCTTGGTGTAGACGAAGCGGTGGATCGCATCCAGGCGCGCGACGACGTGGGTGATGTCGGTTTCGGCCGGGGTGATGAACTCCATCAGCGCTTCGGCGTAGTCGGTGGTGATCTGCGCGTTGGTGAGGGCCGAGCCGGTGCCGACCGGGTGCGGCGTGTGTGCCAGGTGGCCGGTCGGGTCGACGCGCAGGGTTTCGCGTTCGACGCCGCGCAGGCCCTGGGTCAGGAGCGCGCGATGCGCTTCGTCGCCGAGCAGGGCCAGGCGGCGGGTGAGTTGGTCGGACACGGGGGAAATCCTTTCTACTGCAGCCGCTTAACGCGGCGGTGTCATATCGTTATGTGGGCAGAGATTACCCGAAATCGCGGGCACGCGTCGGCGGGCGCTAAATTCTGAAGGGAAACCTTAAACCGGTTCAGGCGCAGCGGCCGCCGGTCACGCGTTCGATGCCGGGGAGGTCGCGCCAGCTCTGGACTTCGGTGTATTGATGGTGGGCCAGCAGGGCGCGCACGGCGGCGGATTGGTCGTAGCCGTGTTCCATCAGGAGCCAGGCGCCGGGCATCAGGTGGGCGCGGGCGCCGGCGGCGATAGTGCGCAGGGCGGACAGGCCGTCAGCGTGGTCGGTGAGGGCGCTCACCGGTTCGAAGCGCAGGTCGCCCCCGGCGAGGTGGGGGTCGCCGTCGGCGATATAGGGGGGGTTGGAGACGATCAGGTCGAACTGGCGGTCCGCGCCCAACGCGCAGAACCAGTCGCTGCGCAGGAATTCGACGCGCACCTGATTGCGCTCGGCGTTGGAGCGGGCCAACTCCAGGGCGGCCGCGCTCACGTCAAGGGCTGTGATGACGGCATCCGGCCGCGCGTGGGCGATAGCGACGGCGATGGCGCCGCTGCCGGTGCCCATGTCCAGCACGCGGCCGCGCACGGGCAGGCGTTCGATGGCCAGTTCCACCAGCAGTTCGGTGTCCGGGCGCGGAATCAGCACCGCGTCGGTGACGTGGAAGGGCAGGCCATAGAACTCACGCTCGCCGACGATGTAGGCGATCGGTTCGCCGTTCAGGCGGCGCTGCAGCAGCTCCGTGAGGCGCGCAGCTTCGTCGGCGGTGAGCGTGCGGTCGGACTGGGTGATCAGGCCCACGCGCGTGAGGCCGAGCGCGTGGCCGAGCAAAATGCGGTTTTCGAGCGGGTCGAGCGGCAGGCGCGCCTGCAGCGCTGCGATGCTGTCGCCCGCGGAGATGTTCACGCGGCCTTCATGCGCACACGCAGCAGCGTGGCGACCAGCGCGACGGCGAGGATGCCAAACCACACGGCGGACCACTGCGGCACGGACAGGCCCATGATGGCTTCGGTGGCGTTCTCGCACAGGCCATCGGCGCGGAACAGCTTGGGCAGCAGGGTCGCGGTGGGGACCTTGTTGAGGGCTGTCTCCATCGGGTCGATGCCGCAGCTGAAGCCGGGGTGCGCCAGCACGTACAGGTGCTTGGCCACGGTCGCGATGCCGGCGCCGGCGCTGATGATGGCGAGGCTGGTCCACAGGCGCAGGTGCCTGTTGGTCGCCGCGCCGATCCCCGCGAACAGCGCGATGCCCAGGTAGGCGTAGCGCTGGATGATGCACAGAGGGCAGGGCAGCATGTAGCGCGTCTCCTGGAAGTACACGGCGACGGCGATCAGGGCGATGCAGATGGCGGCGATGGCGGACAGCGTGGTGCGGATGGTCGGCATGGCGGTAAAGGTTGTTGGGGCCCGCGCGGATTGTACCGCGCAAGGCGTTAGCTGTGGCTTAACCGGCCATATGCTCCCGGCGAAAAGCGGAGTGGCTCGGCCGCGCAGCTCTGCGGCCGCGGAATGGTGGCCAGTCCCCGGCGCCGCTCCCGGCGCGGGTACATCGCAGCGCCCGCGCGTGGGACCGCATGCTCTGCGCGCGAGCGCGGTTCGGCTGGCCGTCAGTCGGCCAGCGCGGCCAGGAGCTCGGCCTGGTGTTCGGCGCTCAAGGCGTTGGTGAGCTCCGTCAGGTCGCCGTCCATGATGAAATCGAGCTTGTACAGCGTGAGGTTGATGCGGTGGTCGGTCACGCGGCCCTGCGGGAAGTTGTAGGTGCGGATGCGCTCCGAACGGTCGCCGGACCCGATCAGCGATTTGCGCGTGGCCGCCTCCTTGCTCTGCTGCTCGCGCAGCTGCACGTCCTTGATGCGCGCGGCCAGCACCTTGAGCGCCTGGGCTTTGTTCTTGTGCTGCGAGCGGTCATCCTGGCACTCGACCACGATGCCGGTCGGGAGGTGAGTCAGGCGCACCGCGGAATCGGTCTTGTTGATGTGCTGCCCGCCCGCGCCGGACGCGCGGAAGGTGTCGATGCGCAGGTCGGCCGGGTTGATGTTCACATCTTCCACCTCATCCGCCTCCGGCATCACGGCCACGGTGCAGGCGGAGGTGTGGATGCGCCCCTGGGTCTCGGTGGCGGGCACGCGCTGCACGCGGTGGCCGCCCGATTCGAACTTGAGCTTCGAGTACGCGCCCTTGCCGATCACGCGCACGATCACCTCGCGGAAGCCGCCCAGGTCGGACGCGGACTCGCTCACCATCTCCACCTGCCAGCGGTTGCGCTCCGCGTAGCGCGTGTACATGCGCAGCAGGTCGCCCGCGAACAGGGCCGATTCGTCGCCGCCGGTGCCCGCGCGGATCTCCAGGAAAATGTTGCGCTCGTCGTTGGCGTCCTTCGGCAGCAGCATCTTCTGCAGTTCCAGGTCCAGCTCACCGGTGCGGGTGCGCGCGGCCTCGATCTCTTCCTGCGCGAAGTCCTTCATGTCGGGGTCGGCCAGCATGGCCTGCGCTTCCTCGATGTCCGATTGGGCCTGCTGGTACTGGCGGTAGACCGCGACCAGCGGTTGCAGCTCGGCGTGCTCGCGCGTCATCTTGCGGTAGTTGTCCATGTTGGACGTGGCGTCCTGGGACATCAGCAGTTCGTCGAGTTCGTGGAGGCGGTTGGCCAGTTGGTCCAGCTTGGCCAGCATCGATGGTTTCATGGCGTGGAGACGAGTACAGGTTGAGACAAGGGCCGCAGGCGGGCAGCCAGAGGAGCGGGGCGGCGCGAACAGCGCGGCCCGCACGACGCAAACGCCGCTAACGGCGGCCGCGGAACAGCTGGGGCAGGAGGGAGGCGAGGCGGGCGCGCTCGTCGCCCTGCGCACGGTGCAGCGCCTGCTGCGGGCCATGCAGGAACTTGGCGGTGAGGCCCTTGGACAGCGCCTCCAGCACGGCCTGCGGATCGTCGCCGCGGGCCAGCGCCTTGCGCGCGCGTTCGAGTTCCAGCAGGCGCAGGGCCTCGCCGGATTCGTGCAGGTCCTGGATCACCGGGACCACGGCGCGGTCGTCGATCCAATGCATGAAGGATTGCACGCGCGTTTCGATGATGGCCTCGGCCTGCGCCACGGCGGCCTGGCGGTGCTCGATGCCGCTCTGGACCACCTTGCCCAGATCGTCCACGGTGTACAGGAAGACGTCGTCCAGGCGCGCGACTTCGGACTCGATGTCGCGCGGGACCGCGAGGTCCACCATGAACACCGGCTTGTGCTTGCGCTGCCTGACCGCGCGTTCGACCAGACCGAGGCCGATCAGCGGCAGCGAGGAGGCGGTGCAGGAGACCACGATGTCGAAATTGTGCAGCTGTTCGGGCAGCGCGGCCAGGCGGATGGCGCGGCCGTTGAAGCGCTGGGCCAGCAGCTCGCCGCGCTCCATGGTGCGGTTGGCCACCGTGATCGACTTCGGGTTCTGGGCCGCGAAGTGGGTGGCGCACAGCTCGATCATCTCGCCCGCGCCGATGAACAGCACGTTCTGGTCGCTGATCTTGTCGAAGATGCGCTGCGACAGGCGCACCGCGGCTGCCGCCATCGACACGCTGTGCGCGCCGATCTCGGTGGTGGTGCGCACTTCCTTGGCGACGGCGAAGGAGCGCTGGAACAGCTGGTGCAGGTAGGTTCCCAGGCCACCGGCTTCCTCGGCGATGCGCACCGCGTCCTTCATCTGGCCCAGGATCTGGGCCTCGCCTAGCACCATCGAATCGAGGCCGGAGGCGACGCGGAAGGCGTGGCGCACGGCGTCGTGCTGCGGCAGCATGTACAGGTGCGGACGCAGCTCGGAGAAATTGAGCTTGTGGTAATCGGCCAGGAAGTGGGCGCTGGCGTCGAGCGGGTTGGCGTGACCGCTGGCCGCATAGAGCTCGGTGCGGTTGCAGGTCGAGAGAATCGCCGCCTCGTCCGCCGTGCGGGCGCCGAGCTGCCCGAACCAGGCGCGCGCCGCCTGCACCGCCTGCCCGATCTGGTCCGGGCCGAACGCGAGCTGCTCGCGCAGCGCGACAGGGGCGGTGTTGTGGTTCAGGCCAACGGCAAGGAGTTGCATGGGACGTGCTCTGCGGGAATACCCGTCATTATACAGCGGGCGCGCGCGGGGCTCGTCGGGGGAACTGGGGGAGGATCAGAGCGGTATTCAGCCGCCGAGCTTTTCCAGGCGGTAACCGTAGCTGTACACGGGCACCAGCCGGAAGCCGTTCTCGGGCCGCAGCTGCAGCTTGTTGCGCACGCGGGAGACGTGGGTGTCCATGGTGCGCGAGGGGACGACGGTCTCGCGGATCCACACCGATTCGTGGATGTAGGCGCGCGACAGAGGGCGGCCGATGTTCCGGAAGAACAGCAGCGCGAGGTAGAACTCCTTGTGAGTGACCTCGATCGGCACGCCGCTCATCAAGAGGCGGCCCGGACGGGTCTCGAAGGTGTACTGGCCGAAAGTCAGCTGCTCGGCGCCGTTTTGGGACGGGTAGGCGCGGCGCAGCATGGCTTGCGTGCGCACCAGCAGTTCGCCGCGGCGCAGGGGCTTGATGAGGTAGTCGTCGGCGCCCGCGTCCTTGCCGGCGACGATGTCGTCTTCGCCGGAAGAGTTGGTGATGAACATCATCGGAGTTCCCTCCGGCAGCTTCTCCTTGGCGCGCCGCAGGATGTCCACCGGCGCCACGTCGTGCACATGCCAGTCCATGACCAGCATGTCGCAGGCGTCCTTGCGCAGCTGGCCGAGCAGATCCTTGCCGCTGCCGAAAGTCTGCACGACATGGCCGGCCTGGGTCAGGACCTGAGTGATCAGGTCCGCCTGGGTGCGGTCAGGATCGAGGACGGCGATTTTCATCAGGGGTCGACAGTAGGAGCTGTCCTACAGGGATGTTCCGAAAAGTTACTTCAATATAACAGACATTTACAAAGCTGTGCTACTCAGGCAATGAAACATTTACACTTTAGAACCACGGCCGAGCGGTGCAGGCTGGTGTCATGTTTACACGGTACACTCTATAAACACCCCTGACAATGAACGGGCGGCCGTCAGAATGTAAATCGGCTGGGCTGTTGTAGAAGAGTAACGATGCAAAAGGACAACAAGGACAACTGGACGCTGGTGCCGAAAACGGAGGCCGAGGTGGCTGCGCTGCGCGAGCGCTGCCGGGGCATCGTGCGCCGCCGCGCGGCGCTTGCGGCGGGCGTGTCGGCGGTGCCGATCCCGGGCGTGGATGTGGTCTCCGACGTGGCCCTGTTCACGCGGTTGGTGGAGGAGATCAACCGCTCCTTCGGGCTGACCGAGGCGGAGATCGGGCGCTGGCAGCCGGAAATCCGGGTGATGGCCTACCGGGCCGCGGCCGGGGTCGGCGGGATGCTGGTGGGGCGGCTGGTGACCAAGGAGCTGGTGCTCAAGATCCTGGCCAAGTCGGGCGCCAAGCTGGCGGCCAAGACCACCGCCAAGGTGGTGCCGCTGGCGGGCTCGATCGCATCGGCGGCGATCGGCTTCGCGGTGTTCCGGCAGATGGGGTACCAGCACGTGGAGGCATGCGCCGAGGTGGCGCGGCAACTGCTGGTTGCAAAGACCGGGTAACTGCGGGGGCCGCGCCCGCCCGCCCGTGTCACGCTTGTAAGGACGCGGGCGGCGAGCTGGGGGCGCCGAACTGCGGGCGGCGAGCTGGGGCCGCCGAGCTGCGGCGTCGAGCCGCGGACGCCATGGT
>NZ_SPVF01000187.1 GCF_004614185.1 Zemynaea arenosa
GCCGCCACCTCTCGTGCCGCGGGCGCCGCCGGTGCTGCCGGTGCGGCCGGTGCCTTGCGCGTTACCGGCACGCCCAGTGGTGCCGGCAGCGGCACCGTAAGCCATGTGGCCGAGCGGTGTGCCGTCTGCGCCGACACCCGCGGCGCTGGTGGCAGCTGTGTCGTCGCTGCCGGGCGCGGGGCTGTCTGGCAGGGCACCGGCACCGAAGTCCTCGGCATAATCTGCCGGGGAGACTGCGCCGCGCATCGAGTGGCCCGACGGGGTGCCGTCGGCGCCAATCGATGCGGCCTGGCGGGCCGCAGACGAGTCATGGTTCGGCCGCGGCGCGATGGGAGTGAGGCCGTGGCCGACCAGCGCCTCGTGGCCCGGGGGCTCCTCGGGGGCGCGATCGTCTGTGAGCGTCCAGTCGGCGGACGCGCCGAAATCGCGCGTATCCGCGGGTGCTGGCGCCGCGTTGCGATGCCCGTTACCGGTTGCTGTCGGCTGGTCGGTGCGCTGTTCCCTGCCCAGTGCCGACGACTTGGCGCTCTGCTGCGGGCCGCTGTGCGCTCCTGGAGTGGCGCTGGGTTGCCCGCTGCTGGCTGCGAGCGGGCCGGCGCTGGGCTGCCGGTTGCCGGCTGCTGCCGGTTCGGTGATCTGCTGCGCGCTGGCAGGGACCCTTGCGGAGCCTTGGCCGGGTGGGGCGAGGTGCGGCGTCACCTCGGCTTGCGGCGCGAAGTCGGACGGCTGGGCGTAGGTGACCGGTTCGTCCAGAGGCGCGAGCGTCAGGCCCGGCGCCACGTCCGGCGGCGTGATCGAAGGCTGATCGGTGGCGCGCCGGTCGTGGCGCGGCGGCGGCTCGGGCGGCGCCAGCTCCAGCACGTCGTCGAATTCCTCCGACGGCTTGACCACATCGCCCTCCACCTGAGGGTGATTGCGTTTCGCGCGTTCGGCCTTGCGCAAGGCCTGCATCAGGAGGCTCATGGCTGCCGCATCCTGGTCCTGGCCGGGTCGCTCTGCGACTCCGTGTAGGGTTCCGCGTTGATCGGCCGCTCGTCCGGCAGGAGATAGCGGTAGTTGCGGAAGTCCCCGTTGATGCTCGCGCTCTTGACCACGACAGGACGGATGAAGATCACCAGCTCCGTCTTGCTGCTGCTCTCATTCCGGTAGGAGAAGAAGTTGCCGATCACCGGAATGCGCGACACCAGCGGAATCCCGTCCTTCAGGTTATCCACCGAGTCCTGCATCAAGCCACCCAGCATCGAGATATCCCCGCTGTACACCTTGAGCACCGATTCCACTTCGCGCGCCTGGATGATCGGCACGCGCGAGGTCACGTTGGCCTGCTTCAGGGCCGGATTGGGATCGTTCTCGAAGCCGACGATGCGCGTGATGGTCGGGCGCACGTTGAGGGTCACTTCATCGCTATCCGAGATCTGCGGCGTCACGCTCATCACGAAGCCGACTGGCACCGTCTGCAGCTGCGATTCGTAAGTGGCGGGCGTGGAGATCACCCCGTTGCTGCCGATGATCGCGGGCGTGACCTTGATGGTGAAGAACACGCTGTTGTCCACCACCTTGAGCATCGCGGTCTGGTTATTCAGCACCGAGAGCTTGGGACTGGACAGCACCTTGACCTTGCCGAAGGACTCCAGCAACTGGATCGCCGCGTTGATGTTCCCCAGCCGCGAGGTGGGGTTGATGTAGTTGAGGGTGAAGAGGCCAGGGGACGCGCCGACGTCCACGCCCGAGGGCAGGGTGCCGACCTGGCCCTGCGTCAGCGACAGCGTGCCCTTGAGGCGCGACCAGTTGATGCCTTGCTGGTATTGGTCCGACAGCCGCACTTCGATCACGGTCGCTTCGATCAGCACCTGCCGCCGCGCGCTGGCCAGCACCGTATCGAGATACTCCTGGATCTGCGCATGCTGGCGCGCGCTCGCCCGCACCGCCAGCAGCCCGCTCTCCGGGTTGATGATCACCGAGCCGCGCTCGCGTTCCTGGCCCGCGCCGCCAGCGGCGGAACCGGTGCCGCTGTTGCCGCCGAAGGCCGCCAGCACGTTGTCCGGCGGCGTGGTCTGCGCCGGCGCCGCCGGAATGTTCAGGCCCGATCCCTGCGGCGCGCTGCCGCCGCCTGAAGACGCACCGCTGCCGCCCGCCTGGCTCACGGGCGCCAGCAACTGCCCGCTGGTCCCGGTCGGCGGCGTGCGCGCATTGATCGCGGTGAGCGGATCGTTCAGCGTGGTCTCGCGCAGCATGTCCCGCACGTTGCGTTCCAGGTTGGCCCAGAAGTTGTTCTCCGACTTGTTCATCACCTCCGTGGTGGAGTTGTTGTTGCCGCTGCCCGCCGGGCTCACGCTGGTGGTGGTCTGGCCCGAGGGCTGCGTCTGGGTCGTGGTCGCGCCGCCGCCCGTGGTCGAAATCTGGGTGGCGATGTTGATGGCGCTGTTGGTGGTGCGCGCCATGTTCACGTAGTCGACCTTGTAGTTCTTCCAGTACGGCGTATCCGGCAGCACGGTGAGCGTGCCCTTGTCGATCTCCCAGCGCAGGTCCACCTGCCGCGCGATGCGGCCCAGCAGCTGGGGCAGGGTCTGGTCCAGAGCATTCAGGGTCACGTTGCCCTGGATGCTGGGGTGGATGTCCACATTCATTCCGGCGTCCCGCGCGAGCGCGAACAGCACCGACTGCACGGACACATTGGTGACGCTGACACTGTAGGTTTCCTGCTTCGGCGCCGCGGTCGGCGGCGGCAGCGGCGCGTCCGTCACAGGCTCCGGGATGCTCCCGGCGACCCGCGGCGGCTCGGTCACATGACCCATGGAGCCAGGCAGCTGCGGGGTCGCGCACGCGGCCAGCAGACCGCATGCAAACAGTCCCGGCAGCGTGTGATTTTTAAGGGTAATCATGGCGTCGATGATGGCGGAAAAACAACAACTCAGCAAATGAGCGGAGCTCAATCGTGCTAGGGTCCAAGCGTCATCCACGCTAAGCAGACGCAGGCGACGGCGCCCATCACGGCGGGCAGCGCGAGGTCGCGCGCGCGCAGCGGCTGGTCGTAGGCACAGTCGCGGATGGCGGCCTGCGCGTGGCGCGCTTCGACCCGCGGCGCGTCCTCGGCAAAGGCGGCCATCATGGCCTTGTCGGCCAGGATGTTGATGCGGCGGACGATGCCGCGCGAGGCCTTGGCGATCTGGCGCGTGGCGTGCGTGTGGAACACCTCCGGGCCCCGGTAGCCTGCCGCGCGCAGGCGGAAGGCAATGAACTCGGGGATGACGGACGGCTCCATCGGCGGCACCACGAAGCTGTGCGCGATGCGTTCCTTCAGCTGGCGCATGTGCGGCAGCTTGAGGCTCGCATCCAGCTCGGGCTGGCCGAACAGGACGATTTGCAGCAGCTTATGGCGCGTGGTCTCGAGGTTGGACAGCAGGCGGATCTCCTCCAGCGTCTCCAGTGGCATGGCCTGCGCTTCCTCGACCAGCAGCACCACCTGGTGCCCGGCCGCGTGGCGTGCGATCAGTTCGATCTGCAGGCTGCGGTGCACCTCGTCGATGCGCAGGCCGTGCGTGTTGAGGCCGAGCTCGGCCGCAATTGCGTACACGACTTCGCGTGGGTCCAGCGTCGGGTTGGCCAGGTAGATGACATCGATGCGCGCGGGCAGGTGCGATTCGAGCATCCGGCACAGCATGGTCTTGCCGCTGCCGACTTCCCCCGTCACCTTGATGATGCCCTCGCCATGCTCGACCGCGTACAGCAGCGCATGCAGCATATCGCCGCGCGCGTTGCCGGAGAAAAAATATGTGGGGTCAGGCGTGATCCCGAACGGCGATTCGCGCAGCCCAAAATGTTGCTGGTACATGTCAGTCACACAGTGAGTCACTCGAAACAGCGCAGAAAGGCTTGTTCCAGCGATCCGGCATCGTAGCGCGCCCGGCAATCGGATGGCGTACCGCTGAATCGCACGTGGCCGCCGTGGAGGACCACGATGCGGTCGCAGAGTTCCTCCACATCCTGCAGGTTGTGCGAGGTGAACAGCACGGCGCGGCCTTGCCGGCCTAGCCCCCGTAGAGCATCCTTGAACAGGGCGCGCGCCTTGGGGTCGAGACCGCTCGCCGGCTCGTCCAGCACGCACAGCGGTTTGCCGATGAGCAGGAAAGCGGCCAGGCCGAGTTTCTGCGTCATCCCTTTGGAATAGTGGCGGACCTGGCGCTGGAGTGCCTCCCGGTCCAGTTCAAGCGACCGCAGCGCCTCCTCCACGCCGGCCGGCGCGGGCGCCAGGCCGTGCAAGCGCAGCAGATGGCGGATGAATTCGGCACCCGTCATGTACCAGGGCGGGGCAAAGCGCTCCGGCAGAAAGGCCAATGCGGCGCGCGCGGTGGGCTGCCGATGGTCGATGCCAAAGATCTCGATGGTGCCACGATCGACCGCCACCAGGTCCAGCACGCAGCGCAGCAGGCTGGTCTTGCCCGCCCCGTTCACGCCCACCAGGCCCACGCATTCGCCCGCACCCACCTCCAGGGAGGCGTCGTGCAGCACGGTCATCCGGCGGTAGCTCTTGGCAACCCCGGCACATCGCAGGGCAGGCGGGCTCATGTTGTCCATCAGGAATCGGCAGCGAATGACTCTAGCGCAATCCGATGCAGCGCGACAACACGATTGGATCGCCGGGCCGCCCCAAGGATGGTTTCACAGATACTTTATGGATAGAATGACCGGCGCACGTCAATATAGATAAGGGTGTCCATGGCACGGCCGGAAAAAGTACGACTTGGTGAAATTCTTGTTCAGCAGAAACTCCTGTCGGAAGAACAGCTGTCCCTGGCACTGCAGGACCAGAAACGCACCGGCCGCAAGCTGGGCCGCGTGTTCGTGGAAAACGGGTTCGTCACCGAGGAGCAGATCTCGGGCGCGCTGGCCAAGCAGCTGAACATCCCGTACATCAACCTCAAGTTCTACAACACCAATCCCGAGATCGTCCGCCGTTTGCCGGAGACGGCCGCACGCCGCTTTCGCGCCATCGCGCTGGAAGACCGCCGCGGGGCGCTGCTGATCGGCCTCTCGGACCCGACCGACCTGTTCGCGTACGACGAGATCGCCCGCTTGGTCAAGGCCAATATCGAGCTGGCGGTGGTCAACGAGACCGAGGTGCTGGCGGCCATCGACCGCATCTACCGCCGCACCGAAGAGATCACCGAGGCCGCGCGCGAGCTGGAGCAGGACCTGGGAGACAGCTTTGTCGATTTCGGCAACCTGGCCGCCAACCCGGGGCTGGAAGAGGCGCCGATCGTCAAGCTGCTGCAGTCGGTGTTCGACGACGCGGTGCAGGTGCGCGCCTCGGACATCCACATCGAGCCGCAGGAGTCGCGCCTGCAGATCCGCTTCCGCATCGACGGCGTGCTGCACCTGCAGACCGAGGCCGACATCCGTATCGCGACGCCGCTGGCCCTGCGTTTGAAACTGATGTCCGACCTGGATATCTCCGAAAAGCGCCTGCCGCAGGACGGCCGCTTCGTCATCAAGGTGCGCACCAACCGGGTGGACGTGCGTATTTCCACCATGCCGACCCAGTATGGCGAATCGGTGGTCATGCGTCTGCTGAACCAGGGCGGCACTACGCTGCGGCTGGACGCCATCGGCATGCCGCCCAAGCTGGTGGACCGCTTCCGCTCCATTGTCGCCCGGCCGAATGGTCTGGTGCTGGTGACAGGGCCCACGGGTTCCGGTAAAACGACCACGCTGTATTCCGCGCTGTCCGAGCTGAATTCGGTCGAGAAGAAGCTGATCACCGTCGAGGACCCGGTCGAATACCGGCTCCCCGGCATCAACCAGGTGCAGGTCAACGAGAAGATCGAGCTCTCGTTTGCCCGCGTGCTGCGCTCCGCACTGCGCCAGGACCCGGACATCGTGCTGGTGGGCGAGATGCGCGACCAGGAAACCGCAGCCATCGGCCTGCGCGCCGCCATGACCGGCCACCTGGTGCTCTCCACGCTGCACACCAACGATGCGGCATCGACCCCGCTGCGCTTGATGGACATGGGGGTGCCGCGCTATATGGTGGGCAGTTCGCTGCAGGCGGTGCTCGCCCAGCGCCTGGTGCGCGTGATCTGCGAAAGTTGTACTAGTGAGTACGACCCGACGCCGACCGAGCGGGAATGGCTCAAGCCCGAACTGGGCGAGCACGCGGCGGCCACGCGCTTCTTCCACGGGAAGGGCTGCTCGCACTGCAACGGCATGGGCTACCGCGGCCGGACCGGCGTGTACGAGCTGCTGGAGATGACCAGCGCCGTGGTCAACGCGGCCAACCACCACGATCCGTCCGTGTTCCTCAAGGCCGCGCACGCGCAGATGGAGGGAGAAACCCTGCGCCGCCATGCGGTGCAGCTGGCGGTCCAGGGCCGCACCACCATCGCCGAGGCGATGCGGATCTCCAACCAGCTGGATGAATAAGGACTGACGGGTGCCGTTCTTCGCCTACCGGGGCCGCAACGCACGCGGCGAATTGATGCAGGGGACGCTGGAAGCGGCCGACACCGGGGCCGTCGCGGACCAGCTGTTCGGCACCGGCGTCACGCCCATCGAGATCAAGGAGACCGCCGCGCCCAAGGGCAGCGGGGAAGGGCAGGGCTGGTGGGAACGGCTCACAGAGCGCAAGCCGACCACGCTGGACGTGCAGCTGTTCAGCCGCCAGATGTACACCCTGCTCAAGTCCGGCGTGCCGATCATGCGCGGGCTCTCCGGGCTGCAGGAATCGGCGATCAACAAGGCCTTCGCGCGCGTGATCCGCGACCTGCGCGAGGCGCTCGATTCAGGGCGCGAGCTCTCGGCGGCGATGCGCCGCCACCCGGCCGTCTTCGATAACTTTTACCTCGCCATGGTCCGCGTGGGTGAGCTCACGGGGCGGCTGGATGAAGTGTTCCTGCGCCTGAACAGCCATATCGAATTCGAGCGCGACATGCGCGACCGGGTCAAAAGCGCGCTGCGCTACCCGAGCTTCGTGATGGCGGCGATGGTGATCGCAGTGGTCATCGTCAACGTGTTCGTGATTCCGCAGTTCGCGAACGTCTTCAATTCGCTGCATGCCCAGCTGCCGCTGGTCACGCGCATGCTGATCGCAACCTCCAATTTCATGATCCATGCCTGGCCCGTCATGCTGGGCGCCGTGATCGCGGCCGTCGTCGGCTTCCGCTGGTGGATCGGGACGCCCGCGGGGCGCTTCAGCTGGGACAAGGCCAAGCTGCGCATTCCTATCGCCGGCAAGATCGTGCTGAAAGCGACCATGGCCCGCTTCGCGCGCAGCTTCGCGCTGTCCTCGCGCAGCGGCGTGCCGATCGTGCAGGCGCTGACGGTGGTGTCGCAGACCGCGGACAACGCCTACCTCTCGGCCCGTATCGAACAGATGCGCGATGGCGTGGAGCGCGGCGAGTCGATCCTGCGCACCTCGGTGGCCGCCGGGGTGTTCACGCCCATCGTGCTGCAGATGATCGCGGTGGGCGAGGAGACCGGTTCGCTCGACGAGCTGATGGACGAAATCGCGCACATGTACGAGCGCGAGGTGGACTATGAGCTGAAGACGCTGTCGGCGCAGATCGAGCCGATCCTCATCGTGTTCCTGGGCATCCTGGTGTTGATCCTGGCGCTCGGTATCTTCCTGCCGATCTGGGATCTGGGGCGGGCGGCGCTGCCGAACAAATAATATGAAGCAGGCACGCTGCCGGGGATTCACGCTGCTGGAGCTGGCGGTGTGCCTGTGCGTGTTTCTGATTCTGCTGGGCGTGCTGGGCAACCGGCTGCTGTTCTACCGGATGCAGGCTGAGCGGGTGCAGGTGCAGCAGACCGTGTCCAACATGCGCACCGGGCTGTATGCCCGGGCCGGGTTGGCGCAGAACGCCGGCGACCTGGAACGGCTGGCCAACATGAATCCGCTGAGCTTCCTGGACCGGATCCCGACCAATTACATCGGCGAATATTATTCGCCTGACATCGAAAAATTGCCGCGGGGCGTCTGGCTGTACGATAAAAGTGACAGATCACTGGTCTATTTGTTAAATCATCGTAATTTTTTTTCAGATGGGAACCCGAACTTGCTGAAGTTCAAGGTAAAATTTCTTCGCTTGCCTCAGAACAATGCCAAGCCATCCGACGCACCGGGGATAAACGCAGGTGTGGTCTTAACCCAAGTTGACGTAACCAGCTAATACTTTGCGCCGACCGCGCGTTAGATAATTGGAGAGTTTTGTAATGAATAAGCAGAATTTCAAAGGCCAGCAAGGCGGTTTCACCCTCATCGAACTGATCGTTGTGATCGTGATCCTGGGCATCATGGCGGCCACCGCGCTGCCGAAGTTCAATGACATGTCGACCGACGCACGCATCGCCAAAATGCAGGCTGCCGCAGGCGCGATGAAGAGCGCTGCCGCCAGCGCCCACGCCGCCTTCTTGATCGCCGGCTCGCCGTCGACCGGCGCGGTGACGATCGAAGGCGCCTCCTACACCCTGACCAACGGCTATCCAAAAGCGACCGACATCGGCGCGATCGCTGGCCTGTCGTCGGACGACTACCAAGGTGTCGCGACTGGCGCAGTGACCCCCGACACCGGCCATGCCAACTGCAAGGTGACCTACACCGCTGCGGCTGCCGGCGCGGCACCGACTTACACTGTGGCGCTGGCCAAAGCCGACTGCTGATCGTAGCTACACTCCAGACAGGCCAACCGGTTATCCTGTTGGCCTGTTTGCTTTTGGTGATTGCATGCGACGTGCGCTTGGCTTCTCGCTGATCGAACTGGTGATGGTGATGGTCCTGGTCGGGATCGTCTCGACCATCGCCATCGGCCGTTTCAGCGACGGCAAGGAAAGCGACGCCGCACTCTACGCCAACCGCATCGCGTCCCTGATGCGCTACGGCCAGAAGTTGGCCATCGCCCAACAGCGCCCGGTCTTCGTATCCTTTTCCACCGACCTGGTGACCAATGAAGCCCGCGTGTCCCTCTGCTACACGGTCAACTGCAGCAGTCAAGTACCAGCACCCGGCGGCATGAACAGTGGCACCAGCCGCACGACCAGCAAGTGCGTGAGCAGTACTTGGTACTGCGAAGCCCAGCCGCCTGGCATCACCGTGTCATACAATGCGACCAGTCCAATTTTCTGGTTCAGCCCGAGCGGAATGCCATTCGACTACCGCGATGCCGTCACGGCGACGGCATCGACCTACTCGCAAATCAACTTCACCTCCAGCTACGGCAGTGTGTCGTACACGGTGCTGGTTGAGCCAGGCACCGGCTATGTGCACTGATCGCTCTGACCACCCGCGCGCCCTGCGCCGCCAGCGCGGCCTGACGATGATCGAGCTGGTGCTGTTCATCGTGATCGTGTCGGTTGGCGTGGCAGGCATCCTGGGGGCCATGAGCGTGGCGACGACCAAAGGCTCGGACCCGGTGCGCCGCAAGCAGGCCATCATGATTGCCGAGCAGTTGATGGAGGAGGTTCAGGGGGCGGGCTACACGCTGTGTGACCCCACCGATCCAGGCTTCGACACCGCAACGGTTGATGCCGCAGGCGTCATCACCGGCTGTGTGAACGGGCCCGAGACTTTCGGTCGCGAGGGCACTATCACGCGCCCGTACGACAACGTCAACGACTATGTCGCCGCCGCCGGCGACGCGTTGCCCGGCTTCGATAGCGGCGGCGTGCTGGCGAATGCCGCGGGCAAGCCGCTGACCGCGGGATACACGGCCACTGTGCGCATGGTACAGGAGAGCTTCGGCAACCCTGCCGTTCCCAACTTCGGCGCCATCAAGATCACCATCACCGTCAGCTACGACCAGGAGAGCTTCGTCCTGGACGGCTACCGTACGCGCTACGCGCCCAACCAGAGGTAAGGCGAGGGATGCGGCGACCACACCCACAGCGCGGCTTCACCCTGATCGAAGCGATCGTCGTGATCGTGGTGCTGGGCATCGTGGCCAGCATGGTGGCGGTCTTCATCCGCATGCCGGTACTGGGCTACCGCGACAGCGCCAACCGCGCGGAGCTCGCGGACATCGCCGACCTGACCCTGCGCCGCATGGGCCGCGAAATCCGCCTCGCGCTGCCCAACTCCATCAACGTGATCAACAACGGGCAGGGCGTGCAGTTCCTGATGACGAAGTCCGGTGGCCGCTACCTCGCTACCGCCGACGGCGTCGGGACCGGGCAGACCGCACTGGACGCGGGCGCCAACCAGTTCACCGTCGTCAGCGACATGCCGACCGGATCGCAGGCGATCGCCGCCAACGACATCATCGTGGTCGGTAACTATGGCATTGGCTACACGCCGGGCGACGCCTACAGCTACGGCGCCGGTGCCGCCACCAACGCCGCGCGCGTGACGGGCGTGAACGGAAACACCGTTCTGCTGGCCGCCAATCCGTTTGCCGCCAACCCGTCGGTGCTGATGGAAGGCAGCCGCTTCTTCGTCGTCACATCGACCGTGTGGTACGTCTGTACGGCCGGAGTGCGCGGCAGCGGCACGCTCACGCGCTACGAAACCACCGGCATCGCACCGATGGGCGCCCCGGCAGGGGCCGTGGTGGGGCGCCCGCTGGCGCAGCGCGTCAATGGCTGCAACTTCGATTACACCGCGTTCGCCAACCTGGCCAACAGCGGCCTGGTGTCGCTCAGCCTCACGCTGCAGATGCCGACCGGGGACGACCCTCCGGTCGCGCTGACGCACCAGATCAACGTGATGAACTCTCCATGAGCCGCCGCCTTCTTCGTGCCATGAACGCGCAGCGCGGCATTGGTCTGCCGGCGGCGATCTTCCTGCTCACCGTGATGATGTCGGTGGCAGTGGCGATCTTCATGCTCAGCGCCGGATCGCAGACCGCGACGTCGATGGACGCCGCAAGTGCGCGCGCTTACCAGGCCGCCCGCGCGGGCGCGGAGTGGGGCCTGTACCAGCAGCGGGTGCTGAACACCTGCGCCAACGCGCAATTCAACCTGCCCGCCGGGTCGACCCTCAGCGGCTACAACGTCGCCGTCACCTGCACGGCCAGCAGTGGCGTGGTGGCGGGCGTGACCACCTACCGGATCGTGTCCACCGCCTGCAATGCCGCGGCGTGCGGTGCGCCCGCCAACAATTCGCCGGACTACGTGCAGCGCGTGGTCGACGTCCGGTTCTCCATGCCGCCACCGTGACCATGATGCGTATCTCCCGCGTGCTCCTGACCGTTGTGCTGATGCTCCTGGCCGTGCTGGCCCGGGCCGAGACCCCGGTCGTGCTCACCCAGAGCTTCGCGGGCAAGGTGAACTTCACCGGCACGCAGAAGACCATGCGCACCCGCTCCAACCAGAGCAATGCGTGCGCGGTGACGGCGTCCGGCACTGACGTCAACGCCACGTTGTCCGGCCTTCCGAGCGGCGCCACGGTTCTCAGCGCGCAGTTGTACTGGGCCGGCTCCGGCTCCTCGCAAGACACCACCGTCTACATGGACGGCGTGGCCTACACTGCACCGGCTGCGCGTCGCTACTATTCGACCATCAACAACGGCGGCACGCTGTTCTACTACTTTGGCGGCGCGGCTGACGTCACGTCCGCAGTGCAGGCCAAAGGAAATGGCACCTACAAGTTCCACGGCCTGACGGTCAACAACAGCAACGCCTACTGCGACGTCGAAGGCATCCTCGGTGGCTTCCAGCTGCTGGTGGTCTACTCGCACCCGAACGAGACCTTTCGCGTCCTGAATCTGTACGAGGGCTTCCAGGACTTCCAGTACAACGGGCTGACGATCAACCTGGCGAACTTCCGCACGCCTGCGAATCTGAATGGCGCGACGGCGCGCCTGGGCCACATCACCTGGGAGGGCGACTCGACCCTGGTGGCCAACGGCGAGGACCTCCTGTTTAACAACGTGGAGATGGTGGACTCGTACAACCCGGCGCACAACCAGTTCAACTCATCCAGCAACATCACCAGCGACAACGCCTCCTACGGTATCGACTTCGACGCCTACACGGTGGGCTCGCCGACCATCCAGGGCAACCAGACCACGGCCACCACACGCTACCAGACCGGCCAGGACATGGTGATCCTGGCGGCCGAGGTGATCGCGGTGCCCAACGTGCCGGTGTCCGATTTTGCGATGGAGATCACTGCGGCGACCAGCGCCCCGGTGCTGGGTCAGACCAACAGCTTCACGCTGGTCGCGACCAACAATGGGCCGAGCGACGAGCCGGGCACGGTGACGGTGGTGGACACCATCCCGAACACGATGTCGATCACCAGCGCGAGCGGTTTAGGCTGGACCTGCAACGTCGCCGGTCAGACGGTGACGTGCACGCGGCCCGGACCCGTGGCGGCGAGTACCGCGCTCCCGGCCATCACCATCAATGTCACCCAGACCGGCATCTTCGGCGGGACCATCACCAATACCGCAAGCGTCAGCGGCACCAACTTCGACAACCTGTCGGGCAACAACGCGGCCTCGGTCAACCTGACCATGACCTCGATGGCCTATGCCTTCACGGACAAGCCGTGCGTGAACAACAAAGCCTTCGGCGACGCGCAGCAGACATGCCAGCTCAAAAGCTGGAGCACCATCTCGGCGGGCGACAGCGTGACACCGGTGTACATCACGGCGCTGTCCAACAACGTGCCGACGGCCTTGGGCACCTCCTCCACGAACCGCAGCGTGTACTTTGGCCTGCGCTGCAATAACCCGACGACGAATGCGGGTGTGAAGGCGACGTGGACGGCGGCCAGCGGTTCGCTGTACACGCTGCCGCTTTGCATGAGCAAGACGGCGGCGGCATCGACGGGAGCGATGAGCGCCGTCACGCTGACTTTCGCGGCCAACCAGCCCACGGCCAACGTGGCCTTTGCCTTCCGCTATATGGATGTGGGGAACGTAACGTTCTCGATGTATGACGGCAGTGCCAACATGCTCGTCACGTCCGGCGCCTTCGTGGTGCGGCCAGCTTGGATCGGCTTCTCCGAGATCAAGCGCAGCAGCGATGGCGCGCTTAATCCGGCGGCGCGGCAGCTGGTGGTGCCGACTGGTACGGCGACCTACACGTCACTCACGCTCGCCTTCCTGCGCGCAGGAGCGGACACGTTCGAGGTGACGGTGGCGGCACTGGCCACCGATATGACCACGGTCACGCCGAACTTCGGGCGCGAGGATACGCCTGATTCCTTCGTCATCACCCCGCCGGAATCTGCCGACGATCCTGCGTACGGTACGGTGAATCCGAAACCGTTCTGGGAGATGGTCGGCGATATCAACAACCCCACGCCGCTGCCCGCATTGCAGGGCGGGACCTGGCAGCCTATCGTGAACGGTGCTTCGAAAGGCACCGGCTTCACCTGGAACGGCGTGGGCATCATCAAGCTCAAGGCCAGGAACGCGCTGGGCAACTACCTCGAGACATCGCCTGAGGTGCCGAGCCTCCCTTCGAACGTCGGCCGCTTCGTTCCCGCGCGCTTCATGACGAGCATTGCGCCGGCATCGAACCTCGCTCCCTATATCTGCACGATCCGGGTGGCCTGCTCCACCAACGTGACGGGCGTGGTGTACAGCGGCCAGCCTTTCAATGTCAATGTGCGCGCGCTGCTGTACCAGGCACCGGGCGATACATCGCCGCCCACGCTGGCTAACGGGTACCGGGGCCGCTTTGCCGAGGACGTGACACTCGGCCCGTTCACGACCCTGGGGGCGGGTAGCGCGGTGGCCGGGACCTTCACGGTCAACGCCGGAACCACCGCGATCGTGCCGTCCACCGCGTTCGCGACGGCGGCGGACCAGCAGGGCGGCACGGCGACGGCCTTGTCCAAGTACGTGATCCCGACTCCGGCCGGCACGCCGCCACCCACGCCGACGCCCGTCGAGTTCTTCGTGCGGGCGCAGCGGCAGTGGACGTCCATTAACAGCAGCACCATCTTGAGCACCAGCGCGACCCGCAACAATGCGTCCGGCCAGTCCGAGTACACGGCGCTGGAAGCGGGCGTGAAGGCTGTGAAAGGGCAGATTCGGATCGTCGGCAACACAGGTCCCGAACGCCTGCCGATGCCGGTGCGTTTCACGACCGAGTACTACATGGGCGCCGACAAGGGCTGGTACACCAGCGACTTCGATAGCGGCACCACGCTGGCTCCCGCCGCCGACATCGGCTACACCAGCTGCCAGAAGCAGCTCACTTGCCCGAACCCGGTGACGCCCACCGCCACCACCGCGGTCACCGTCTCGCAAGGGAAGGGGAACTTCACCCTCACCGCACCGTTCAAAGTCGGCACCACGGTTGCCACGGTGGTCAACAGCGCGTTGAACGCCTACCTGGCCAGCGTTCCGGGTACGCTGGTCTTCGGCATCCGCAAGTCGCCGGTGATCTATATTCGCGAGGCATATTGACGCGTTTCCGCCATACTTCACATATTTTTTATTGCCACGGAGACAAAACCGCTGCAATAATGTGACATTCTGTGGGAAACTCAACAGAATCAATCATCTACCGTGATTTCTTCACTTAGTTGCTAACTTAGTTGCTTAAAAACTGACCCGGGCATGCGTTTTTTCAGGAAAGCGAAAACAAACGACGGATTGCTGGCATTCGCTTTCCCTGCCGATGGCGTTCTTTCCGCCATCGTCCGCCGTGTCACCGGTGCCCGGCCGGTCGTCGAACTGGCCCGTTTCTTCCCGCTGCCCACCCTCGACGCCGACGGCTTCGAAAAAATCGGCAAGGAGCTGCGCGCCGCGGGGTACACCTGCGGAACCGTCCTCGCCGGGACCCAATACCAGATCCTGTCCGTGGAAGCGCCCAACGTCCCGCCGGACGAATTAAAGACGGCAGTGCGCTGGCGCCTCAAAGACATGCTCGACTTTCATATCGACGACGCGACCATCGACGTCCTCGATGTCCCCGTCGACAGGAACGGCGCGGGCCGCACCCATAACATGTTCGCCATCGCCGCGCGCAATGCGCTGGTCAAGTCGCGCCAGGACCTGTTCGCGGACGCCAAGGTGCCGCTCTCGATCATCGACATTCCCGAGATGGCGCAGCGGAACGTGGCCGCGCTGGTGGAGCCGGAGGGCAGGGCGCTGGCGATGCTGTCGCTGTCCGATGACGGCGGCCTGCTGACCGTGACCTACGCGGGCGAACTGCATCTGGCGCGCCGCATCGATATCTCGATGGAGGCGCTGACGTCGGACGACTACGACCGCCGCAACGCCATGTTCGACCGCATCACGCTCGAACTCCAGCGCTCCCTCGATCACTTCGACCGCCAGTTCTCCTATCTCAGCCTGGCCAAGCTGGTACTCGCGCCCACCGTGGTGCAGGGGCTGGAGGAATACCTCTCCAGTAACCTGTACACGCCCGTGGTAAGCATGGACCTGGCGGCGGTGCTGGACTTCGATGCCCTGCCGGAGCTGCAGGACAAGGCCATGCAGCAGCGCTTCTTCATGACGCTTGGCGCCGCGCTGCGCCACGAGGAGGTCGCGCTGTGAGCCAGCAGATCAACCTCTTCAACCCGGTCTTCCTGCGCCAGAAGAAGGTCTTCACCGCGCGCGCGAT
Organism: Zemynaea arenosa; assembly: GCF_004614185.1. Classification (GTDB taxonomy): domain Bacteria; phylum Pseudomonadota; class Gammaproteobacteria; order Burkholderiales; family Burkholderiaceae_D; genus Telluria; species Telluria arenosa. The sequence continues at coordinate 15,520 of NZ_SPVF01000187.1, forward strand.
GGGGCAGGCGCTGGCCGTGCTGGTGTTCGGGATGTTCCTGCTGTCCTTTGCGGGCCAGCGGCAGCTGGTGCAGTTGCAGCAGCAGGCCGACCGCCAGTCCGCCCAGCTGGAAGAGCGCAAGCAGCGGCTTGCGACGGCCACCACCCAGTTCGCACCGCGCCAGAAAAATCCCGCCGTCGAGACCCAGGCCGCGGAGGCCGAGGCCCAGCTGGCCGCACTGCGCGGCGTCGAAGGCGTCCTCCAGCGCGGCGACTTTGGCAGCACCCAGGGCTATGCCTCCTACTTCCGCGCCTTCGCGCGGGAAGACATGGCGGGCCTGTGGCTGACCGGCGTGAGCATCGCAGGTGCGGGCACCGAGATCGGCCTGCGTGGCCGCGCGCTGGAACCGTCGCTGGTCCCCACCTACATCGGCCGCCTGGCCAAGGAAGACATCCTGCGTGGCCGGAACTTCGGCAGCCTGCAGATCGGCCAACCGGACAAGAATGCCGCGGCGGCGAGCGGCCCGCGTGTACCTTACGTGGAGTTCAACCTGCAGGCCGCGGGTGCGGGCACGGCTGCGGAGGCGGGACAATGAAGGAACGCCTCCTCAAGCTGGAACTGCGGATCGACGTGCTCACGTTGCGCGAGCGGATCTACCTGTTCGCGGGCAGTGCGGTGTTCCTCTGCTTTGTGCTGTACATGACGATGCTCGCGCCGCTGTACCAGAAGCAGGCGGCACTCAAGCAGACCATCTCCCAGCAGCAGAACAACATCGCCGGCATCGACGCGGAGATCGTGGGCCGCATGGCCGCGTATTCGCAGGACCCCGATGCGTCCGCGCGCACCCGCCTCACCGCGGCCAAGACCGAGGCTGCACGCGTGACCGATGCGTTGCGCGGGCTGCAGCATGGGCTGGTGCCGCCGGACCGCATCGTGCCTCTGCTGGAGAGTATCCTGCGCGCCAACGGCAAATTGAAGCTCGTCTCGCTGAAAAATCTGCCGGTGTCCGGCTTGTCCGAAGCGGCGGCCGAATCGGCGCTGCGCGGTGCGGACGACACCTCAGTGGCGGGCCGCCTGCTGCCTGTGGTACCGCCTGCGCTGGTGCCTCCGGCTCCCGGAGTCCCCGCGGTCGCAGCTGCGCCGGCGGTGAAAGTCCCCGAAATCCTGTACCGGCATGGCGTCGAGATCACCGTCCAGGGCAGCTACCTGGACATGGTCGACTACATGACCGCACTGGAAAGCATGCCGACCCAGTTCTACTGGGGCCGCGCCGAGCTGAATGCGCAGGACTACCCGAATGCGCGCCTGACGCTCACGCTGTACACGCTGAGCCTCGACCGCAAGTGGATTCAGCTATGAAGATTCTTTACGCGCTCCCGATCGCCGCCGCCATCATGGCGCCGGCATCCGCACAACTGACCGACCCCACCCAGCCCCCGCAAGAGGTGCTGGATGCGGCGGCCGGGCGCGTCGTCTCCCAGACCCCACCCCCGTCCGGGCCCACGCTACAATCGGTGCTGATATCGCCGCATCGGAAGGTAGCCATCATCGACGGCGAGATGGTTCGCGTCGGCCAGACCTATAAAGGCGCCGTGCTGGCAAGCGTCTCCGAAACGGAAGCCGTGCTCACGCGCGGCAGCCAGCGAACGGTTCTCAGGCTGTTCCCCGCATCGGACACTCCGGCAGGCGCCGGGCAACGGAAAAAGAAATGAGCATGAAATCGATCGCGATCCTGGTGGCTGGCGCGGTGGCGCTGGCAGCCTGCAGTAGCCCGGAGCACCGGGACACGTACGACAAGATCAAGCAGGAGGTGGCCAAGGGCGCCACGCAGCCAGCCAGCGCGGCCTCGCTGGACGACGCGGTCAACAAGGCGCTGCTGCCGCCGCCGGAGGCGCTGGCCAGCCAGCTGCCCAAGGCCCGCCCCGCGCTGGAAGAGCGCTTCAACGTCGCCTTCAACAACGTGCCCGCGCAGCAGTTCTTCAATTCGCTGGTGGCGGGCACGCGCTATAACATGCTGGTGGCGCCGGACGTTTCCGGCCATATCTCGGCCAACCTGAAGGACGTGACCATCACCGAGGCGCTGGACGCGATCCGCGAACTGTATGGGTACGATTACCGCATCGACGGCACGCGTATTTATATCAAGCCTCTGACGATGCAGACCAAGATGTTCAAGGTGAACTACCTGGTCGGGCAGCGCAATGGCGTGTCCAATACGCGCGTGGCTTCGACGTCGGTGGGCAGCTACGCGCCGAACAACGGCAGCGCGGGGTCGCAGAACCAATCGCTCCAGGGCGGCGGGCAGCAGAACCAGCAGCAGAACCAGGGGCAGGGCAGCCCGCAGCAGAGTGGCGGGGTGGCGCAAGTCCTGGACAGCACGAATGTGTCCACCGGATCGCGCGCCGACTTCTGGCAGGACCTGCGCACCGCGCTGGAAGCCATCGTCGGCAACAAGGATGGGCGCAGTGTGGTCATCAGCCCGCAGTCGGGGGTCATCATCGTCAAGGCGATGCCGGGCGAGCTGCGGGACGTCGGCCAGTATCTGCAGGCGACCCAGTTGGCCGTAGAGCGCCAGGTGATCCTGGAAGCGAAGATCCTGGAAGTGGAACTGAACGAGAACTTCCAGAGCGGGATCAACTGGGCCTCGTTCGCGTCCATCAGCATGGGGCCGGACAACCGCGTGGCCACCGGCTTCGTGCAGCCCGGCGCGGGCTTGACGCCACTGCCGTTTGCGGGTGGCCAGCCACCCAACATCTCCAACGGCCAGCTGACCGCATCGACCGGCTTCTCTCTGGCGAATGCGGCAAATTCGGCCAACGCGCTGTTCGGACTCGCGCTGCAGACCAATAACTTCGCAGCACTGATTTCGCTGCTCGAGTCGCAGGGCACGGTGCATGTGCTGTCCAGCCCCCGCATCGCCACGGTGAATAACCAGAAGGCGGTGCTGAAGATCGGTACCGACGAATTCTATGTGGTCGGCATCCAGACCACGACCAACAGCACCAGCACGGGCAACGTGGTCACGCCGAGTGTGACGGTGGCGCCGTTCTTCTCCGGCGTGGTGCTGGATGTGACGCCGCAGATCGACGAGCGCGGGAACATCCTGCTGCACGTGCATCCGTCGGTGAGCCAGGTGACGACGGTGACCAAGCAGCTGAGCCTCGGCAGCATGGGCAATCTCACGCTGCCGCTGGCAGCGTCGAATACTTCGGAGATCGACAGCGTGGTGCGCGGGCAGGATGGGCATGTGGTGGCCATCGGTGGCTTGATGCGCCAGGCGACCAACGACGGCACCGACCAGGTGCCGGGCGTGGGCAACGTGCCGGTGCTGGGGAATCTCTTCAAGAACAAGTCGCGGGTGAGCCAGAAGCGCGAGCTGGTGGTGCTGATCAAGCCGACCATCGTCGATGCGTCGGCGGACTGGAACTCGGACTTGCTGGAGGCGGGCCGCCGGATCGACCAGCTGGACCCGAAGAACGGGAGAATCCGCTGATGTACACCGCGCACTTCGGCCTGCGTGAAGTGCCTTTCGGGATCACGCCGGACACCAGCTTTTTTTTCACCGCCCCGCATTCGCAGGAGGCGTTGAACACGCTCCTCGTCGCCGCGCGCAATGGCGAAGGCTTCATCAAGATCATCGGCGAAGTCGGAACCGGCAAGACGCTCCTGTGCCGCAAGTTCATGGCGACGCTGGGGGACGAATTCGTCACCGCCTACATTCCGAATCCGTACCTGGAGCCGCGCACACTGATGCTCGCGCTGGCGGATGAACTGGAGATCACGCTCGAGAAGGACGTCGACCAGCACCAGCTGCTCAAGTCCATCACCAACCGCTTGATGGAGCTGGCGGGGGAGGGCAAGAAGGTGCTGCTGTGCCTCGACGAGGCGCAGGCGATTCCTGTGGAGAGCCTGGAGGCGCTGAGGTTGCTGACCAATCTCGAAACCGAGAAGCGCAAGCTGCTGCAGATCGTACTGTTTGGGCAGCCCGAATTGGACGACCATCTGCAACTGAATTCGATCCGGCAGCTGGCGCAGCGGATCACCTTTCATTACCGTCTCGGGCCGTTGACCAAGGACGATCTGGAGTTCTATATCGCCCACCGTTTGCGGATTGCGGGGTACACGGGGAGCCGGCTGTTTGCGCGCGGTGCCGTAAAGCGGTTGTTCATGGCCAGCCGCGGGGTGCCGCGGCTCGTGAATATCCTGGCGCACAAGGCGCTGATGGTGGCGTATGGGCAGGGCAAGCAGCAGGTCAGTGCGCGCCACGTGGCCGATGCGGAGCGCGACACCATCGAGACCAAGCGGCGCGTGTGGTGGCCGTGGGCGGTCGGTGGATTCACGCTGCTGGCGGCAGCCGCTGGTTTGACGATGGCGTTGACACGATGAGCCTCATTAACAAGATGCTGCAGGACCTGGATGCGCGCGGCGGCCAGGATGCTCAGGGTGTGCCGGGACAGGTCAAGCCGGTGCCGCTGCCCGAGCGCGGCGTACCGGTGCGCGCGATCGGGATCGGCGTGGCGCTGGTGGCCTTGATTGGAGCTGGTTCGTATGCGGCATGGCGCTATACGCATCGCGTGCAGCCACCCGCAGCCAAACCCGGCGCCGTCTTCGCATCCACGGCTGCGACGCAGGCGCCGGCTGCCACTGGCGCGGCTCCCATTGCCCGCGTTCCCGCCGCCGCCGGCACCGGCGACCCGACCGC
>NZ_SPVF01000115.1 GCF_004614185.1 Zemynaea arenosa
ATCCAGCGCCAATCGGCTCTCCGCTGGCGGCCGCGCTGTTGCGTCATTGTGGTCCGACCGCTTCCGCGGCGCGGCGCTGGGTGCGCGCTGGCAGTGGGTGCGGCCGCGCGGGGAGGGCGGCTGGGCGACTGGCGCCGATGGCATCGTCCTCCCGACCGAAAAAGGAGACCTTCATCAGGACACCAACAACGCCTCCCTGCTGACAACCGCACTCCCGCGCACCGGCAACGTGCGCATCGAGGCCCGCCTTCAGTTGGACGCCCCCGACGGCTGCTGCGCCGACCCCGTGCAAGCTGGCCTGGTCGTAATGAAAGACGACGACCACTACGTCAAGCTGGTCGAACTGGCCCACGACGGCCTGCGCCAGGTGGAATTCGCGAAGGAGACCACCCCCGCCCAACCCGGCTACCCCCGCTACGGCAACACAGTGGTCGGCACTCCTGGCACATGGACCTGGCTGCGCCTGGACATTCAACGCAATGGCGGGGAAGAGCGTTATACCGCTTGGTCAAGCCAGGATGGAATCGACTGGACGAAAGGCGGCACCTGGACCCACCAGCTCGGCCACAACGCCCGCCTGGCCCTGGTCGCGATGGGCGGCACCGGCCACCACGCCACCTTCGACAGCATCACCGTGAGCCGCTTCACGAGCGTGAACAAGACCCGCGCGCACAAGAACTCACCGCACAAGAATTCACCGAACAAGAACAGGTAAGGAGCCCACCTTGGACCACCCCCGCCCGCAACTGCGGCGCACCGACTGGCTGAATCTCGACGGCGCCTGGGACGCCATGCTGGACGACGAGGCCCGCTACAATGACCCCGCCGAGGTCCCGTTCGACCGCACCATCACCGTGCCTTACCCGCCCGAGGCCAAGGCCAGTGGCGTCCACGATACCGGCTACCGCCGCCGCGTGTGGTACCGCCGCGTGGTCGGCCTGGACGACACTCTCGCGCCCTCGCCGGACGAGCGCCTGATGCTGCACTTCGGCGCCGTGAACTACCGCGCCCGCGTATGGATCAACGGCCGCTTCGCCCTGCAGCACAAGGGCGGCCACACCCCGTTCTCGCTCGACATCACGCGCTACCTGGACGGCTCCGGCGCGGTCGAAATCGTGCTGCAGGCCGAAGACGACCCGCACGACATGCACAAGGCGCGCGGCAAAATGGACTGGCAGCTGGAGCCGCATTCGATCTGGTATCCGCGCACCACCGGCATTTGGCGCACGGTGTGGATGGAGAAAGTCGCCCGCGCCCACATCGCCCGCCTGCGCTGGACCGCCGATGTCGCCTCATGGCAGATCCGCCTCGATGCGGACGTCAGCCACGTGCCCCGCAACTGCACCGTCAACGTGGTGCTGCGCCTGGGCGACCGGACCCTGGTTTCGGACCGCTGCCTGGTGACCGAACCGCGCCTCTCGCGCATCTTCCAGCTGCCCGACCCCGGCATCGACGACGCCCGTGCCCACTGGATGTGGAGCCCCGAAAGCCCGCAGCTGATCGACGCGGAAGTGAGCCTGCACGGCGCCGACGGCGTCCATTACGACACGGTCTTCAGCTACACCGCATTGCGCACCGTGGGCGTACAGGACGACCGCTTTGTGCTCAACAGCCGCCCCTACTACCTGCGCATGGTGCTGGACCAGGGCTACTGGCCAGACTCGCTGATGGTCGCCACCTCGGACCAGCTGAAGGAAGACGTCCTGCTCATCAAGCGCCTCGGCTTCAACGGCGCGCGCAAGCACCAGAAGTCGGAAGACCCGCGCTGGCTGTACTGGTGCGACGTCCTGGGCCTGTGCGTCTGGGCCGAGATGCCCTCGGCCTATGGTTTCTCCAGCGAGACGGTCCATGGCGTGATGGAGGAGTGGAAGGAGCTGGTGGAGCGCGACATTTCCCACCCCTGCGTGGTGGCCTGGGTGCCCACCAACGAATCCTGGGGCGTGCCGGAGCTGATGTACGACCGCCGCCAGGTCGATTTCGTGAAAGCCCTCTATCACATGACCCGCGCCCTCGACGGCTCGCGCCCCGTGGTCGGCAACGACGGCTGGGAGATGCCGTGCGGGGACTTCGTCAACATCCACGATTACCACGCCGACCCCGAGGTGCTGGTGGAGCGCTACGGTACGCGCGAGAAGGTCGCCTACTCGCTGGAGCACGTCCAGCCCGCGCGCCGCCGCCTCGTGATCGACGGCTTCACGGGCCTGGGCCAGCCGCTGTTCCTGTCCGAGTTCGGCGGCATCGCCTGCATGGAAGGGCCGAACACCAAGGGCTGGGGCTACTCGGTCGCCAAGGATGGCGAGGAGCTGCTGGCGCGCTACGAAAAACTGATGGCCGCGATTCATCGCTGCCTGCCGCTCTCCGGGTTCTGCTACACCCAGCTGACGGACACCTTCCTGGAAAAGAACGGCCTCTTGACGGAAAATCGTGTGCCCAAGGCGCCCATCGAAGCCTTGGCGGCCGCCACGCGCGGGCCGGAGGCGCAATACCATGACTGGTACGTGGACCCGTTCGGCCACAGCGCCAACTGGCGCGCCAGGCGGGGCGCCGTATGGCCACCCGCCGTCGTCCACACGGGCAGCCTGGCGGTGGTGCCGGGCCGCGGCGCAGCGCGTGACGGCAGTGCAGGACCGGAGGATACTCCGGGGGGTACTCCGCGCAAGGTTGCCTGAGAGCGGCCGCGCCCCACAAGACACACGACATGGGAGACACCGTGCGACAACGAGGATTACGCCTGTTCCTGGCGGCTCTACTGGCGATGCTGTGCATCCCGGCCCTGGCCCAGGTCGAGGTCCGCTTGTGGACCCTGCTGAGCGGCGGGGACGGCGCCCGCATGGCAGCGCTGATCAGCGACTTCAACGCGAGCCAGAACGAGGTGCGCGTGACCAGCACCACGCTCAAATGGGGTGAGCCGTTCTACACGAAGCTGATCACCGCCACCGTGGTGGGGGCGGGGCCGGACCTCGCCACCGTCCACCTCTCGCGCATGACCAACCTGGCCGGCGGCGGCGTGCTGCGGCCCATCACCCCGGCCGAACTGGCGCAGGTGGGCCTGCGCGGGGAAGACTACTTCCCTCGCCAGTGGGAGAAGTCGCAGTACCAGGGCCGCATCTACGCCGTGCCGCTGGACGTGCACCCGCTGGTCCTGTACTACAACAAGAACCTGGTCCGCCGCGCGGACCTGCTCGACGCGCAAGGTAAGCTCAAACCCATCGAAGGCATCGCCGCGCTGACCAACGCCTTCCGTGCGGTCAAGGAAGCCACCGGCAAACCGGGTATGACGATGGAGAGCAGCCAGAGCTCCTTCGCCCTGTGGCGCCTGTGGCTGTCGATGCTGGCGCAGCGCCAGCTCAAGGTGATCGACAACGGCCGCTTCGCCTATGGCCCGGCGGGTGCGGAATGCCTGTCCCAGATCGCGGGCTGGTTCGACCGCGGCTACGCGCAGGCGGGGTTGGATTACGCGGCCTCCACCAGCCAGTTCATGGGCGGAAATGCAGGCTTCATGATCAACGGCGTGTGGGAGGTGCCGGAGGTCGTGCGCGCCACTGCGCGCGGCACGCTCGGTTTCGAGTACGGCATCGTGCCGCTGCCGCGCATGTACAACGACCAGAGCGTGTGGGCGGACTCGCACGGCTTTGCGATTCCGGTCAACGAAAAGCACCCGATGCCGCCCGCGAAGGTGCGCGCGGTGCTGCGCTTCGTCGCCTACGTGAGCACCCATTCGCTGGGCTGGGCGGAAGGCGGGCACATTCCGGCCTACCGCCCGGTGGCCGAATCGCCCGCGGCCAAGGCGCTGATGCCGAATGCGCTGTACGCGGGCGTGCCCGCCCACGTGGTGTATGACCCGGACGGCTGGTACATGGGCGCGGCCGGGCCGCTGGAGGCGATGGCCTCCAAGTTCCTGCCTGCGGCACTGTCCCGCCAGCTCACGCCCGCCGAGGCGCTGGGCATGTTCGAGAAGGAGGCCGCGCGCATGGTGCGCAAGCGGCCGCCCCGTTACTGAGACCGGAGCCCGTCATGAAACCTGTCGATCTGCCGGTTCCACCGCTCAGCGGCAAGAGCTCTCCGATGCAGCGGCGCGAGACACTGTCCGCCGTGGTGCTGCTGGCACCATTTGCGCTCGCCTTCCTGCTGTTCTTCGGCATACCGGCGCTGCAGACCTTTTACCTGAGCCTCACCGAAAGCAGCCTGACACGCACCAGCGGCTTCGTGGGCCTGGCCAACTACATCACGCTGGTGCAGGATCCGTCGTTCTGGGCCTCGCTCGGGAACACTTTCTACTTTGCGCTGCTGACAGTGATTCCGCTGACGGCGCTGGGCCTCGTCATGGCGCTGCTGGTCGAGCGCTTCACGCGGGCCAGCTCTTTTCTGCAAGGCGCATTCTTCCTGCCCTTTGTGCTGCCGATCTCCGTGATGACGCTGATCGCAGACTGGATGCTGCAGCCATCCTCCGGCATCATCAATCATCTGCTGGGCGGACAGCGTGCCTGGCTGGCGGACCTGCATTGGGCCATGCCGTCGGTCGCCATCGGGACCATCTGGTGGACGGTGGGCTTCAACATGCTGATGTTCATGGCGGGGCTGCGTAACATCCCCAAGGATTTGTATGAGGCGGCCTCGCTCGATGGCGCGCGCGGGTTCACGCTGTTCCGCACCATTACCTGGCCCGCGCTGCGGCCGGTGACGTGGACGGCGGTGATCCTGCAGATGATCGCCTCGCTCAAGATATTCGGCCAGACCTACATCCTGACCACGGGCGGGCCGTTCAACACCACGCGCGTGACGCTGCACTACATGTACGAGACCGCGTTCACGCAAAGCGATGCCGGCTACGCCGCCGCGATCGCAATGGCGTTCGTGGCGATCGTGATCGCGCTCTCGCTGCTGCAGGGCGCCTTGATGAAATGGCTGGCCAAGAGGGGAGCGGCATGAAGAGGACTGGTTCGCTCGGCTGGACCGTGGTCGCCATCGTGGCGGCCGTGCTGCTGGCTGCCCTATGGGTGTTCCCGCTGCTGTGGGCGCTCTCGACGTCGCTGCGGCCGGAGTACGAGACGGTGTCTCCGGTCTTCCACTTCCTCCCGCAGCACTGGACGCTGGATGCGTACCTGAAGACGATCCGCGCGGGGAACGTGCCGCGCTGGCTGTTCAATTCCGCGCTGGTGGCGGTGCTGGTCACGGTGGTCACCATGGCCCTGAGCCTGATGGCGGCGTACGCGTTCTCGCAGCTGCGCTTCCGCGGGCGGCAGGTGCTGTTCCTGGTGACCATGCTGGCCTTCCTGCTGCCGTTCGAGGCGCTGCTGGTGCCTCTGTTCCGCATGATGAACCAGCTGGGGATGATCAATTCCTACGCGGGCATCGTGCTGCCGCAGGTGGTGTCGCCGGTCGTCATCTACGTGTTCAAGCAGTTCTTCGACCAGATCCCGGCGGACTTCCGCGAGGCGGCGGTGATGGACGGGGCCGGGCCGCTGCGGGTGCTGTGGAGCCTCTACCTGCCGATCTCGGGGAACATCGTGTGGGCGATGGCGATCGTGACTTTCATCGGCGCCTGGAACAACTTCCTGTGGCCGTTCATCGTGGTCACCTCGGCGGACATGATGCCGATTTCGCTCGGCCTCACGCAGACCTACGATGCCTTCGGCGTGCGCTATGCGCAGCTGATGGCGGCCGCGCTGCTCGGTGCGATTCCGGTGGCGCTGGCGTATGTGCTGTTCCAGCGCCGCGTGGCGCAGGGCTTCCTGGCCGCGAGCGGTCTCAAAGGCTAACTTTTTCATTGGAGTCGACATGGCATCGGTTTGCCTTCGCGGTATCAAGAAGCAGTACGGTAGCACCAGCGTGATCAAGGGCGTGGACCTGGACATCGCCGATGGCGAATTCGTGGTGTTCGTGGGGCCGTCCGGGTGCGGGAAGTCGACTTTGTTGCGTATCATTGCGGGGCTGGAGGATATCACCGAAGGAACGCTGGACATCGGCGGGAAGGTGAGCAACGACGTGGCGCCGGCGGAGCGCGGAATCGCGATGGTCTTCCAGAGCTACGCGCTGTATCCGCACATGACGGTGGCGGAGAACTTGGGCTTTGCGCTCAAGCTGGCCAAGGTGCCGAAGCCGGAGATCGCGGCGCGCGTCGAAAAGGCCGCTGCGATCCTGCAGATCGGGCACCTGCTGGACCGGCGGCCGAACGCGCTCTCGGGCGGGCAGCGGCAGCGCGTGGCCATTGGGCGCGCGATCGTGCGCAAGCCGGAGGTGTTCCTGTTCGACGAGCCGCTCTCCAACCTCGACGCGGCGCTGCGCGGACAGACGCGCGTGGAGCTGGCGCGCCTGCACCGGGAGCTCAAGGCGACCATGATCTACGTGACGCACGACCAGGTGGAGGCCATGACACTGGGGCAGAAGATCGTCGTGTTCAATGCCGGGCATATCGAGCAGGTGGGGACGCCACTGGAGCTGTACGAGCGGCCGGTGAACAAGTTCGTGGCGGGGTTCCTCGGATCGCCGCGCATGAACTTCCTGGATGTGACGCTGCTCGGCGCGGACGAGCGGGCGGCCACGGTGCGCTTGCCGAACGGGGCGGAGGCGCAGGTGGCAGCGGACGTCTCGCGCGCTGCCGTCGGGGCTTCCCTGACGCTGGGAGCGCGGCCGGAACATGTGATCATCCTGCGCCATGCGGCGGACGGGGAGGGCGTGCCCGCGGTCGTGAGCCTGGTCGAGTACCTGGGCGATGTGATGCTGGTCTACGCGCAGGTGGAAGGGGCGCGCGAGATGGTCGCGGTGAAGTGCGACGCCGACGCCGCGCCGCCTGCCGCCGGCGACACGGTCACGCTGGCCTTCCAGCCCATGCGCGCCTACCTCTTCGACAGCGACGGTCGCGTCTTCCCTCCCGCCTGGAACGCCGCCTCCGCTCCCTCCACACCCGCCGGCGCTACCGCCTGACCTCTCACGGACCGAAGAGGCTGCACAGACCAGCGGCCCTCTGAACCGGTTCGGGGAGGCCGGGGTGTCTTCCGGAATTCTGGTCTAATTGAGTCTAATTCATGCTTCTTGAGTCTAAGGCGGGCTAAAAATGCAGTTGGGTCTGCCTGACCGTAGACTGAATTAGACCTCATTCAAATTTTTGTCGACCGATTAAGACCCCGTTTCAAAATTCGTAGACCAAATTAGCCTTCGTCGCCTTGACTTTTAGACCGGTTACGCCGCGCCGTCTATTCGCGGCAGCGGGCTGCGGGTGGCCCGTGTTCGTGGCCGGGGAAGCGAATCCGGCCTTTCTTCGATTCCGACAGGGCGGCTATGCGCGCCTTGTCTGCGGAGAGCCAGCGGGAGACTAGATCGGCGACGAACTCATCGGGCTTCATGTTGTGTCCGGTGTTCCACAGATGAAGTTCGAGGTCAAGATGCAGCACCGCCGTCAGGTTGACGGGTCTCATCGCAACGTAGGTCATGGCACACCTCCTAAATGAGTCTAAGGAGTTGGGCTGATGAGCTTTCGCTTAGTTCGTTTTAGACTTTGGACCTTCCGAATTAGCCCGAATTAGACTTTCAGGCCTCAAGATTGGACCGAATTGGACTTTGTCGGCCATGAATTAGACTGGTTTAGCCTGACTAAGCCAATTTAAGACCGAATTAGACCGAAAATAAAAAAGACCTCCCCACCCCCCGGTGCCAGCACGGGGCGCCGAGATGTCAAGTCCAGCCGGCGTCCACCACGAACTCCTGGGCCGTGCACATGCGGCTGGCGTCGGAGGCGAGGAAGAGCACCATGGCGGCGAGATCGTGCGGCATGACGGTGCCAGGGAGGCACTGGTTGCGGGCGATGTCGGCTTCGGCCTGCGCGTCGACGTGGTGGATGAGCTGGCGCTCCGTCATCACCCAGCCCGGCGTCACGGTGTTGATGCGCACCCCATGCCGTCCCACATCGCGCGCCATGCTGCGCGTCAGGCCATGCGCCGCCGCCTTGCACATGGCGTACAAGGGATAGTTCCCCGCCTTGATCTTCCAGCTGGTGGAACTGAAGTTGATGATCGACCCGCCGCCGCGCGTCTGCATCTGCGGCAGCACTGCCTGCGCCGCAAAGAAGTAGTGCCGCAGGTTGATGGCGATCCGGTCGTCCCAATACGCACGGTCGACCGACTCCACGGAATGCCGGCCATCGTGCGCCGCGTTGTTGACCAGCACCTCGATATCCCCGAGACGCCGCTGCGCCGTAGAGATGGAATCCGTCAGCGCCTCCAGGTCCCGGATATCGCACTGCAGGAACAACGGCGCATGCCCGAACTGACCGTGCAGGCGCGTACACAGCTGCTCGGCCGCCGCCCCGTCGATATCGACAAACGCCGTGCGGCAGCTCTGTGCCACCAGCGCCTCCACCACCGCCGCGCCGATGCCCGACGCGCCGCCGGTGACGAAGGCCACCTTGCCGCCCAGGCTGGGGTAATACGCACCATCGGTCTGCATCGCACATCCTTTCAAGGGCAGGTCAGTACATGAAGCTCTGGTAGCGCTCCGGCGCCGCAGCGGAAGCGGAAGCCGCATCGGCCACCACCGGGTTGTAGCGCAGCAGATGGCGCGCGTGGTGCGGCAGGCCGTCGAGCACCTGCTGCGGCACATCGATATGCACCTCGGGCCGCAGCAGCCAGCGCCGCGAGTAGCCGACCACCACCATCGGCCGTTGCACCGCCGTGCGATTGGGTGTGCCGCGATGGATCGCGCGCACATCGCGGATCATCACGTCGCCGAGCGCCATGGTCACCGGCTGCACCGCAATCGCACCGCGCTCGATGCCCGCCAGCGCCGCCTCGCGGCCCATCAGGTGCGTGCCGCGCGTGGTCTCGAATGGGCCGTTGTCCAGCGTGACGTCGCACAGCGGAAAGTTGACCGCCAGCTGGAAGGGTGGCGTCTCCATCGCCGTTTCGGGAAAGAGGGGCGGGGTATCGCGGTGCAGCGGCTGGTAGTCGGATCCGGGCAGCGGCGTATCCGTCGCGAGCTGGCACATCACGGGGTCCGGTCCCACGAGCCGGTCGACGATCGCCAGCAGGTCGTCATCCGCAAACACGGCAGGATCGGCGAACGCACCGGAGAAGGGCAGGGTCACGTAGTGCCGCGCCGCGCCCCGGTTGGCGCTGGAGGTCCCTGTCGGCTGCGCGGCCAGATGCGCATCGAGCAGCGGTGCAAACGCTTCTGCCCACGTGCGCAGCAGGGCAGGGGCGAAGTGCTGGCGCAGCACGGTGATGCCGTCGCGGCGCACCGCCCCCGCGTGCAGGTCATGGTCGTCGGCCGAATAGCGCGGCATGGCGTCTCCCGGGTTATCTGTCTGATATTTCCTATGAGCGATATTTTACGCATATTATTACTAATGAGCTGATGCAAATTGCATTGTTTGCTATGCTGATTAGTGATATGTTCCTTCCGACCCACGACTTGCTCTAAAGAATGACCGCTCCCACCCGAGGGCGCCGCCCGACCATGAACGACATCGCCAAGCAGGCCGGCGTGTCGCAGTCCACCGTATCGCTGGTGATCAACGATGTCAGCGGAACCAAGGTATCGCGCCAGACGCGCGAGACCGTGCTGCGGATCGCGCGGGACCTGGGCTACCCGCTGGCGCGGCATGTGCGCAGCCCCGCGCGCCAGCAGCGCAATCTCATCCTGTATCTGGCGGACGAACTCTCGACCAGCCCGCACGCCATGCAGACCATCGACGGCGCCAAGGACACCGCCTGGAACAACGACTGCCTGGTGGCCGTATTTGCCACCCGCAGCGACCGCGAGCTGGAAAGCGCGGTGCTGGCGCAGATGCTGGACAACCCGGCCCTGCTGGGCGTCATCTACTCGACCATCTTCACCCGCGCCGCGACCCTGCCGCCCGAGCTGGCCAATGTGCCGACCGTGCTGCTCAACTGCCACACGCGCGAGCGCACGCATTCCTCGGTGGTGCCGAGCGAGCTGCTGGGCGGATTCGCCGCCACCATGCACCTGATCGAAGCGGGCCACCGCCGCATCGGCTTCATCAATGGCGAAGGGTGGCTGGAAGCCGCGAGCGAGCGCCTGAAGGGCTACCGCCAGGCGCTGTCCACCGCGGACATTCCCTACGACGCCGCCCTGGTGCGCGAAGGCGACTGGCAGGTCGGCAGCGGCTACGATCACGCCATGGAGCTGCTCAGCCTGCCCAATCGCCCGACCGCGCTGTTCTGTGCCAACGACCTGATGGCCGTCGGTGCGCTCGATGCCGCGCGCAAGCTGCGCCTGGACGTGCCGAAGAAACTGTCCATCGTCGGCTACGACGACCAGGACCTCGCGCAGTACACCCATCCCCCCCTGTCCACTGTCCTGCTGCCCAATTACGAGATGGGCCGTTGGGCTGCGGAAACCCTGATCGCGGAGACCCGCTCCGCGGAACCTTCGCGCCGCATCCACATCAAAATGGAATGTCCACTTGTTCCCAGGGAATCAGTGGCAAAACCGCCACGCTAGAGCGCCCGGCATGACGTTTTCAGATAGCTCCGTTTGAAAACGTTATTTGTTGTGACTAATATCTAGTCATATTATTACTTGGTCCTTCATACGGGCCGGCGACCTCGCACGGTCCACGACAACAACACACAGGAGACAGCTGCATGACCCCATTCAAAGTCAGGCCGATCTGCGCGGCCATCATGTTGATGACAGCTTCCGCCGGGCCGGCGCTGGCGCAGGAGAGCAGCACCGCCCCTGCCGCGCCCACCCCGCCGTCCGACACCGCGGCCCCCGTGCAGACGGTGGAGGTGACCGGCCTGCGCCGCAGTATCCGTTCCGCCGAGCAGGTCAAGCGCGACGCCATCCAGGTGGTGGACGCCATCAATGCCGACGACATCGGCAAGTTCCCTGACCGCCAGACCGGCGATGCGCTGCAGCGCGTGGCAGGCGTGCAGGTGGGCCGCGACCGCGGCGAGACCAGCACCGTCATCATCCGCGGCCTGCCGGATGTGGCCACCACGCTGGACGGCAACGAGATCTTCACCGGCGCCGGGCGCCGCCTGTCGTACCAGGACCTGCCGGTGCAGTCGATCGGCGGCATGGAGGTGTACAAATCGGCCACCGCCAACCAGTTCGAAGGCGGCATCGCGGGCGCGGTCAACATCCGCCTGCGCTCCCCGTTCGACAGCAAGGGCCGCAGCATCACGGGCTATGTGGAAGAGCGCCTGAACACGGTGCAGGGCAGCGCCCACACCAACGACAAATACAACCCCGGCGGCGGCTTCCTGTTCAGCGACCGCTGGAACACCAGCGTCGGCGAGATGGGCGCGCTGATCGACGTCGCGGTCAACCGCGACAACTGGGTCTACCCGGTGCAGTGGGTGGACCGGCCGACCAACGTGTTCTCGGTGAGCCCGGACGGCACCGCCACGCGTCTCGGCAACACCCCGCCGTTCGCCCCCGCCAAGCCGGGTGACGTGCTGGGCCAGCTGCCCAACATCGGCGGCATCTACAACAGCGGCCAGCGCAAGCGCGAAAGCCTGCACGGCGCCTTCCAGTGGAAGATCAGCCCTCAGCTGGAAGCCAACGCCCAGTACCTCGGCACCGGCTACCAGGGCCGCAACGCGGTCAACTACATCCTCGACATCGTGACCTGGGCCCCGCGCCTGACCGACGTCAAGCTGGCGCCGTCGGACGGCTGCGGCACCTCGCTCGGCACCATCTGCCCGATCGTCTCCGCCAACGCGGCGGCCGCGCAGTTCGGCGGCCCGTACGACTGGGATCCGTACACCGCCACCAGCACCTGGGGCCAGAACGAGCACACCAACACCCACTACCTGAACCTGGGCCTGCGCTATGTGGACGGCCCGTGGAGCCTGACCTCCGCGCTGGCCTACACCCGCTCGCGCTTCGTCAACGACACCGTGATCGTGGATCAGCAGATCCCCGGCGCCAGCGCCGCGGTGTTCGCATACGGCGCCGATGGCCATGGCGGCTACACCGCCGTCACCACGCCGACCAGCGCCAATGCGCTGCGCGACCCGAACCAGTTCGTCCTGCGCGGCATGGTGCAGAACTGGAACGAGCAGGCCGGTTCCCAGCTCCAGTGGCGCAACGACGCCGTCTACCGGCTGCAGAACGCGGGCGCCTTCAACGCCATCCTCACCGGCCTGCGCCTGTCGCAGCGCAAGGCCAGCTACCACGGCGCGGAAGGCCACTCGGACTTCAGCGGCACCCGCCCGACGCCGATCGGCGCCTTCGGCCCGGGCTTCGAAGAGATGGTGCCTGGCCTGGACCGCCTCGGCGGCCCGTGGGTGACACCGTCCGCCGACTTCCTAATCGACCAAGCGGACAAGGTGCGCGCCGCATATGGCGCCCCGGCCGGCCGCGTGCCGGACGATCCGACCCGTTTGTTCGAACAGAAGGAACGCAGCGCCACCTTCTACCTGTCCGGCCGCTGGTCCACCGAGATGGGCGGCATGGACCTCTCCGGCGAAATCGGCGGCCGCGTGGTGCGCCTGAACCGCGACCTGCGCGGCAAGAA
Source organism: Zemynaea arenosa (assembly GCF_004614185.1). Classification (GTDB taxonomy): domain Bacteria; phylum Pseudomonadota; class Gammaproteobacteria; order Burkholderiales; family Burkholderiaceae_D; genus Telluria; species Telluria arenosa. Next base: position 12,485 of record NZ_SPVF01000115.1, read on the forward strand.
CCGCATCGGCGACGTCGTATCGGACGTGGACATTTCCACCAGCGAGACCAACTTCCTGCCGAACGCCTCCGCAGTGATCGGCTGGACCAAGGATTGGCAGTCCCACCTGTCGGCGGGCAAGACCATCACCCGGCCGGACTTCGCGTCCCTGAACCCGGCCTTGTCGCTGATCCCGCCGACCGTGAATGCCCCGGGCAGCGGCGGCGCGGGCAACCCCAACCTGAAGCCAACCAAGTCCACCAACCTGGATGCGACGCTCGAGTACTACTTCCCGAAGAACGGCTTCGCGCAACTGGCTCTGTTCCACCGCGATATCGACGGCTACCTGCAGAACTTCACGCAGGACGAGACTATCGGCGGGCTGGTGTACCGCGTGAACCGGCCGCAGAACTCGGGCAAGGGCACGCTGCGCGGCGCGGAACTGGGCGTCCAGAAGTTCTTCGATTTCCTGCCGGGCTTCTGGAGCGGGTTCGGGGCGCAGTTCAACTACACCTGGATCGACGGCGACAACCAGACCAAGACGGCCCTCAACAGCGATACCTTCACGACCACCCAGCTGGTGGGCGTGTCGAAGAAGAACTTCAACTTCGCGCTGCTGTATGAGGGGAACGGCATCACCGGCCGCCTCGCCGCAACCCGCCGTGGCGACTACGTGGAGCAGATCGCCGAGCCGCCGTTCAACCAGGACCGCATCGTGAAGGCGACCACTTTCGTGGACCTGTCGATCGGCTACGAGCTGACGCCCAACATCTCGCTGCAGTTCGACGGGATCAACCTCACGCACGCCAAGTACGAGAGCTTCCTGAGCCCCTACCAGCCGCGCGACATCCGCTACAACCAGTCCACGTATGGCCTGAGCCTGCGCTTCAAGCTCTGATGCGCCTGGCCTGACCGGGGCCGCCTGTGCGCATGTGCAGGCGGCCTTTTTTCTTGTTTGACGAAGGAGTCTCATGCAACCCAGCTACGTCAATCCGGTGTACCCGGACACGATGGCCGATCCGTTCGTGCTGCACCACGAGGGCGCCTACTACGCCTACGGCACGGCGCCGGGCGCGCCGGACGGGCGGCGTTTTCCCGTGCTGCGCTCGACGGACCTGGTGCGGTGGGAGCCGCTGGGCCATGCTCTGGTACCGCCTGGCGGCACCGACTTCTGGGCACCCGAAGTGGCGTTCCATGAAGGACGCTTCTACATGTACTACTCGGCGCAGGGCATCGATGGCAAGGACCATCAGCTGCGCGTGGCGGTGAGCGAGGCGCCGCAGGGCCCGTTCATCGACGCCGGCCGGGTGCTGGTGCCGGACCAGCCGTTTTCCATCGATCCGCATCCGTTCCGCGATGCGGACGGCACGTGGTATCTCTATTACTGCGTCGACTTCCTGGAGCTGGAAGGCGCGTACCGGGTCGGCACCGGCATCGTGGTGGACCGCATGGTGGACATGCTGACCCTCGCGGGCGAGCCGCGCGTGGTGGTGCGCCCGCACGCGGACTGGCAGCTGTTCCTGCACGACCGGCCGATGTATGGCGCCGTGTACGACTGGCACACCGTGGAAGGGGCGGCCATGCAGGTGCACGATGGGCGCTACTATCTGTTCTACAGCGGCGGGGCGTGGGAACGCGAGAATTATGGCGTGAGCTATGTGGTGGCCAATCATCCTCTCGGGCCGTTCACGGTGCCGCACGATGCGCAGCATGCTCTCCTGATGAAGTCCGTGCCGGGGCAGGTGTTCGGGCCGGGGCATAACAGCTTCGTGCCGTCGCCCGATGGCAGCGAGACCTGGATCGTGTACCACGCCTGGAACCCGGAACGCACCGGGCGCCTGATGTGCATCGACCGCATGTGGTGGGAAGGCGAGACGCCGGTCACGCACGCACCCAGCTGGACCCGGCAACCGGCGCCCGCCGCGTGACGGCGCGCGGCGGCGGCGCCACGGTCAGCGCGGACCTCTTCGGCTACCTCCCGGGCCGCGCCAGCCCTGGCCCCACGGCGGCCCCCGGTCCCGCATCGGCCGTGGCACGCGGCGTGGCTGTGACGTGCTACACGCTGCGCAACGTGCATGGCCTTACGGTCCGCATTCTGGACTACGGCGGCATCATTACTGACATCCTGGCTCCCGATCGCAGCGGGCGCTTCGCCAGCATCTGCCTCGGCTATGACAACCTGCAAGCCTACGAAGAACGCTCGCCATACTTCGGCGCCCTGATCGGCCGCTACGCCAACCGCATTGCGCACGGCCGGTTCGAGACGGAGGACGGGAGCTGGCAGCTGGCCTGCAACAACGGCGCGCACCACCTGCACGGCGGCGTGCGCGGCTTCGACAAGCAGATGTGGCGGGCCACCGCCAGCGCGGATGGCGACACGGCGCGCCTGGTCCTGCGCCGCACCAGTCCCGATGGCGAAGAGGGCTACCCGGGGAATCTTGACGTGGAAGCCACGTACACGCTTACCGCCGACAATGCACTGCACCTGGGCATCACCGCGCGCACCGACCGCACCACGCCCGTCAGTCTCACCAACCACGCCTACTTCAACCTGTCTGGCACGGCGGGCAGCACGATCCTCGGCCACGAACTGACGCTGCACGCGCAAGACTACCTGCCCGTGGACGCAGGCCTCATCCCTACCGGCGGCCGGCAGCCGGTGGCCGGCACGCCCTTCGACTTTCGCCGCCCGCACCCCATCGGCGAGCGCATCGCCACGCCCGGTGACGCCCAGTTGCACGCCGCCGGCGGCTATGACCACCACTTCGTCCTGCGCAACGGCGGCGCCCTGCGCCCAGCCGCTCATGTCCGCGACCCGCATTCCGGCCGTACGCTGGAGCTCCTGACCAACACCCCCGGCCTGCAGTTCTACAGCGGTAACTTCCTGGACGGCACGGACGGCTTCCCGTACCGCGGCGCCTTCTGCCTGGAGCCTGGCCAGTTTCCGGATGCCCCCAACCGGCCGCAGTTTCCGTCAGCCCTGCTGCATCCCGGCGCGACCTGGCGTGCGCAGATCGTTTATCGCCTAGGCGTCGCAAGGGATTGATAACCCAGTTTCATCAATTCGTTGGCCTATTCCAGGAATATTTTGCTGAATCCGCCGTGCTGACGTGTATTTCCGCAAGTCAATACGTTACAATCGGGTGACAATCCCCCCCCCTCCGGTCCCAGCACAATGTTCACGAAACTCACCATCAAAACCCGCATCATCTTCGTCATCGCTTTCCTGGGCATCGAACTGGTGATCGGCGCTGCCGTCGGCCTGTTCGGCCTGCAGGCCGCGAACGGCGCCATGACCTCCCTCTACGACGACCGGCTGGTCTGCCTCGGCCAGCTGGACCATGTGATCCGCAAGCTGAACCTCAACCAGCTGGCCGTCTCGCAGGCGCTCACGGTCACGCCCGACAAGGTGCCAGCGCTGATGGACGAAGTGGACCGCAATGCCGCGGTGATCGAAACGCAATGGCGCGCCTACACGCAGACCCACCTGACCGATCGCGAAGCCGAGCTGGCGAAGGAATTCGCCGCCCGCCGCGAAGTCTTCCTGCGCGATGCGCTGCGTCCCGCCATCGCGGCCCTGCGCAGCGGCGACACGGCCACCGCCTCCGAGATCGCCCACAACAGGATGGGCGCGCTGTTCCAGCCGGTGCGCGGAGCCGTCAATGATCTGATCCAGCTGCAATTGGACGAAGCGAAGAAGGAGCGCGAGCGCTCGGAAGGGAACTTTGAATTCATCCGCATGTTCTGCCTGGCCGGCGTGGCCTTCGGCCTGGTGCTGGCGGCGGTGATCGGTGCGGCCGTGGTGCGCGGCATCGTCCAGCCGCTGAACAAGGCGGTGGACCTGGCCAAAGCCGTCGCGGAAGGGGACCTGACGCGCGACATCGTGGCCACCTCGCAGGACGAAACGGGCGACCTGATGCGCGCGCTGGAGACCATGAACGCTGGCCTGGCCCGCATCGTGGCGCGGGTGCGCGCGGGCACGGACACCATCGCCACCGCTTCCAGCCAGATCGCGGTCGGCAACCTGGACCTGTCGGCCCGCACCGAGCAGCAGGCCGCGTCGATCGAAGAGACGGCGTCCTCGATGGAGGAGCTGACCTCCACCGTGCAGCAGAACGCGGACCATGCGCGCGAGGCCAACCGCCTGGCGCAGTCGGCATCGACGGTGGCGGCGGCCGGTGGCGCCGTGGTGGGCGAGGTGGTCGAGACCATGAAGGCGATCGATTCGTCGGCCGTGCGGATCGCGGATATCGTCGGCGTCATCGACGGCATCGCGTTCCAGACCAATATCCTGGCGCTGAACGCGGCGGTGGAAGCGGCGCGCGCCGGCGAGCAGGGCCGCGGCTTTGCGGTGGTCGCGAGCGAGGTGCGCAACCTGGCGCAGCGCAGCGCCACGGCGGCCAAGGAGATCAAGTCGCTGATCGAGGATTCGGTGCAGAAGGTGGAGCACGGGTCCATGCTGGTGGACCGCGCCGGGTCCACGATGGCGGAGATCGTGCAGAGCGTGGAGCGCGTCACGCGCATCATGGCCGAGATCACGGCGGCGACGGCGGAGCAGGCGTCCGGCATCGGGGAGGTGAGCAAGGCGATCGCGCAGATGGACCAGGCCACCCAGCAGAACGCCGCGCTGGTCGAGGAATCGGCGGCCGCTGCGCAGTCGCTGCGCGAGGAAGCCGACAATCTCGCGCGCACCGTCGCCACCTTCCAGCTCCGGCCGGACGCCAGCCCGCGCCGCCCGGCCGGCACCCGCGGGAAGCGGCTGCTGCTGGCCTAAGCCGCAGCGCGTGGCTGCGGCGCCTCGCCGCCGTCGAGCTGCTGCCCCGCCGCCACGCCGCCACGCTCCACGCTGTCATGTGGTCATGCCAGGGCGCACCTCAGCACACGAGATGTGCGCGCAACGCGGCGATGACCACCTTGTCGTTGGCGTGCCAGGCGATCTGCGGCAGCTGCTCCAGCGGCACCAGGTGCACCGCCTGGCTCTCCCAGCCCATCAGCGCGGGCGAGCCGCCCACCCGGCGCGCCACGTAATAGCGTGTGTAGGTCTGGCTGCGAGCGCAGTCCAGCAGGTGCGCCACGATCGCCACTTGCAAGCCTGACTCCTCGTACGCCTCGCGAATCGCGGTCGCCTGCAAGCTGGCGCCCGGATCGACGCGGCCTTTCGGAAACGTCGCCTCGTAGCCACCGAACTGGTTCGACGGCGCCACTAGCCACACCCGCCCATCCTCCTCCACAATCACGGCGCCCGCCGCCGCGTGCTGGCCCGCCGGGCAGTGATACGGCGGCTCGGCGATCGCCGCCTGCCCAGTCACCTCATGCCACCCCGCGTCGTCGCGCGGCACGCCGGCCCACGCCTTGAACGGAATGCCATTCAGTGTTGCCGGCAGCGCACCGCCCGGCACCACGGTGGCGATGGCCTCGGCCGCGCTCCACGCAGGCAGCGCGGTCGGCGTGGATGGCCGCCGGAGCACAACCGGCTGGCCCAGATGATCGGAGTGGGGATGTCGGGTCATCTTTCGAATATATATCGAGAACGACAACGCCTTGTGCGCCGGTTGCGCCGCGCCTGTTGTTTTCCTGAGCGATCCCGGTGCATTTACAGCCCGGCCGCGCGAAAGCTGTTGCGGCGTCTGCCGGAGGCGTCTACGCTCTCACGCTTGGACCTGGGGTAAGCATGATGATGATCGAAGAACGCAATGAAACTTGGAAGGACCTGGTGGAGGCCTTCAACGCCATGGTGCCGGAACACCGGCGTGCGTTTGTCGAAGTCATGACCTGGCTGATGACCACTCCGGTCACGCCGCCGCCCAGCAAGGACGAACTGGCCGAGATGATCGCCGCAGTGCGCGCGCGCAATGCGCTGCAGGTGTTCGGCGCCCTGAACTGAGCGGCTGGGCGCGCCCGCGCGGGCGATTGTGAAGCACTCCTGAAGTTGCGGCTGGCTCCGCCATGCCGGGCTGCTACCATGATCCTGTCCGGTGCGCGCCCTGTGCATTCTCCAACGCCGGACATCCTTCTTTGTGATCCCATCGCGTGCGGTGGGATTTTTTTACGCGCCGCGCGGCCGCTCAGCTGCGGTGCACCGGCATCCGCAGGCGCACGCACGTTCCCACGCCGACCTCGCTGTCCACCCTGACCTCCCAACGGTTCCGGTCGCAGATCTGCTTGACGATGTGCAGCCCGATGCCCGCCCCCTGGCCATCCTCGGCCGCGCCCCGATAATGCCGCTCGAACAAATACGGCAGGGCGGCCGGATCGATGCCGCAGCCCTGGTCACGGATGCGCAGCTCATCCCCCTCCAGCATGACATCGATCCGGCTGTGGCTGGCATGGCGCACCGCGTTGTCCAGCAGGTTGGACAGCACGATGTGCAAGTCCGACGGATCGGCCAGCACCCGCGCTTCCGGCGCCACCTCCACATGCGCCAGCAGCTGGCGCCGCTGCAGCGTATCGGCATGCAGGTCCAGCACCTCGTTCACCGCCCCGCGCAGCGCGATCGCGGTGGCCGCGCGCGGGCCGTCCTCGCGCGCCAGGGACAGCAGGGTGTGCGTGAGCGCGTGCATGTGGCGCGCGGCGCGTTCGATCTTCTCCACCCGCTGGCGCGCCGCCGGGCCCAGCGACTTGTCGATCTCCAGCAGCTCGCAAGTGGTGAGGATGGCCGTGAGCGGGGTGCGCAGCTCGTGGCTCACGTTGCCGGTGAACGCGCGCTCGCGCTCCACCATGGCCTGCATGCGGTGATGATAGGCCTCCACGGTCGCTGCCAGTTCGATCACCTCTGGCTCCGCGGCGCTGCCGGGCGCGATGCGGCGCGTGGACCCGGTCCGCAGTGCCGCCACCTGCCGGCCCAGGTCGCGCACCTGGCGCCCCACCAGCCCCACGCACCAGTACCCGAGCAGCCCCGCCGCCAGCACCAGCGCGGCGATGGCCAGCGCCGCCCGCTGCCACAGGGCGCCCAGGCCGTCTTCGTACTGGCGGAAATCGTACACGCGGATCACGCGTTCGGTGCCCAGCTTGCCGACCGCGACGTGCAGCGCGCCCCCGTCCACGCTCGGCACCTCATGGATGCCCGGTGGCAGCCCGCGCAAGGTCTCCGGCAGCGCCACTTTGGCGGCGGCACCGCTGTCCGGCCCCGGCTCCTGCACCAGATGCGCACCGGCCTGTGGATTGAAGGGGGGCAGGGCGGCCGGGTCGGCCTGGTACCAGTGCAGTGCCGAATGCATGTCGCCCGTGACCAGCGCGCCCAGCAGCCTGCCTTCGAGGTCCGCCGCCCAGTGCCGCATGCCGGCCGCCTGCACCGCCAGCAGGGCCAGGGTGGCGGCCGCGAAGCCCAGCGCCGCCTTCAGCCGCAGGCTAGGCCGCATCCCGTTTCGCCAGGCGGTAACCCACGCCGTGCACGGTCTCGATCGGGTCGTCCTCGCCGCCCGCGGTCAGGGCGCGGCGCAGGGTGTGCATGTG